>NZ_DIMK01000032.1:0-89091 GCF_002425525.1 Pseudomonas sp. UBA5568
AAGATCAAGATCAAGATCAAAGGCAAGAGCGTTGGGGGCTTCGTGGGTGTGAGTTATGAAAGATTCAGAAAGTTAATGTATGAGCTCGCGTTATACCGGTTTTATATCAGGGGTATGCTGTTTGGCACAGTGCTCGCTGTTAAACACATCTCAATAAGCAGCAGCGTATCCCTAAGCAGCACGCACGCGCGTAGAAACGGTCTTGCCGGGACGCCAGACCGGCCCCGACAATGTGGGCCGCGAAGCTAAATCCTGCAGTCCCCATCTTCCCCCAACCATTCAATCGGGCTCAAGCACCGTGTCTCTGGCCTCGCCAAGCATCGCCGGATAATCCAACGTGTAATGCAACCCCCGGCTCTCCTTGCGCTGCATCGCCGAGCGAATCATCAACTCCGCCACCTGCGCCAGATTGCGCAACTCGATCAAATCCCGACTGACCTTGTAGTTGCTGTAGAACTCGTCGATTTCATCGAGCAACAACCGCACGCGATGCTGCGCCCGCTGCAACCGCTTGCTGGTTCGCACGATCCCCACGTAATCCCACATGAAGCGCCGTAGCTCATCCCAGTTATGCGCAATGATCACATCCTCGTCCGAGTCCGTGACCTGGCTGGCATCCCACCCAGGCAAGGCCATTGGCATGCCGACATTCTCGAGGTTCGCCTGGATGTCGGCCGCCGCAGCCCGACCGTAGACGAAGCACTCCAGCAGCGAGTTGCTGGCCATGCGATTGGCGCCATGCAGCCCCGTGAAGCTGGTTTCACCAATCGCATACAGCCCCGGTACATCCGTGTGCCCCCGGTCGTCCACCATGACGCCACCACAGGTGTAGTGCGCTGCCGGCACCACAGGTATCGGCTGGCGGGTGATGTCGATGCCAAAGCCCAGGCACCGCTCGTAAACGGTAGGGAAATGGTTCTTGATGAACTCGACAGGCTTGTGCGAGATGTCCAGGTAGACGCAGTCCACCCCCAGACGCTTCATTTCATGGTCGATCGCCCGCGCCACGATGTCGCGCGGGGCAAGCTCCTCGCGTGGGTCGAAGCGGGGCATGAAGCGCTCCCCGTTGGGCAGGCGAAGCAGGGCGCCTTCGCCACGCAAGGCCTCGGTGATCAAAAAGCTCTTGGCCTGCGGGTGATAAAGGCACGTAGGGTGGAACTGGTTGAACTCAAGGTTCGCGACCCTGCAGCCAGCCCGCCAGGCCATGGCGATACCATCGCCGCACGCGCCATCTGGGTTGCTGGTGTACAAGTACACTTTCGCCGCCCCACCCGTGGCCAACACCGTGAACCGCGCGCCGAACGTGTCCACTTGGCCCGTGTTGCGGTCCAGCACGTAGGCACCCAGGCAGCGCTCGCCGTCCAGGCCCAGGCGCCGCTCGGTGATCAGGTCCACCGCCACACGCTGCTCCAGCAGCTCGATGTTCGGGCGCTGCCTGGCCTGGGCCAGCAAGGTGTTGAAGATGGCCGCGCCCGTGGCGTCGGCGGCATGGATGATGCGCCGGTGGCTATGGCCGCCTTCACGTGTCAGGTGAAATTCGAAGCCTGCGTCGACCACGCCGTTGGGCTCATCCCGGGTAAACGGCACGCCTTGCTCGATCAGCCACTCGATGGCTTCGCGGCTGTGCTCCACGGTAAAGCGAACAGCGTCTTCGTGGCACAGGCCACCGCCGGCATTGAGGGTGTCCTCCACGTGGGACTGAATCGTATCGGCGCCGTCCAGTACGGCCGCTACGCCCCCTTGGGCCCAGTAGGTCGAACCGCTGGCCAGGTCACCCTTGCTCAGCACCGCAATGCGCAGATTCGCAGGCAGGTTCAGGGCCAGGCTCAGGCCCGCTGCGCCGCTGCCGATAACCAGGACATCATGTTGGAATTGTTGGCTCATGTCAGGACACTAGTAATCTTCGGAGGGGGCACGGCACAATAGTCATGCGTCGATGGCATTGTGAAACTATCGTTTAATGGCCGGGTGGCCTTTATAGCAGCCTCGGGTGGCCCTTTTCCATGCCGCTCGCCCGGTAACGGCAGGCATTGTGGGAACTTTCCAGCGTGGCTGGAAATCCTATGAAGGCTGCCCGCACGCCAACAATTTGCCGCGGCGACGCAGGGTGGTAGCTCGACATTGGGCTCACCTGCGTATTCGTAACCTGATTATCGACGTTGTCGGCTGCTGCCGTGCCGCGTCTTCCGTGCACGCCGCTCAAGGTCTGCAGGAAACTTGCTTGGAGGGGAGAACTTTTGCGCAAAGCCCGAGTCTATGGTTGCAAGCCTGAGCGATGGCTGCTGCAACGCTCCTTCGAGATCACCGAGGAGTGTTCATGCTAACCCAGGAAGAAGATCAGCAACTGGTCGAGCGCGTACAACGCGGCGACAGGCGAGCTTTCGATCTATTGGTGCTGAAGTACCAGCACAAGATTCTCGGGTTGATCGTGCGGTTTGTCCATGACACCCACGAAGCCCAGGACGTTGCACAAGAAGCGTTCATCAAGGCGTACCGTGCGCTTGGCAACTTCCGCGGTGACAGTGCGTTTTATACGTGGCTGTACCGCATCGCCATCAACACGGCGAAGAACTACCTGGTGTCCCGTGGAAGACGGCCGCCAGACAGCGATGTGAGCTCCGAGGATGCGGAGTTTTACGACGGCGATCATGGCCTCAAGGATCTTGAGTCTCCAGAGCGCTCCTTGTTGCGGGATGAGATCGAAGGCACTGTCCATCGCACCATTCAGCAACTGCCAGAAGACTTGCGTACGGCGCTGACCCTGCGAGAGTTCGATGGCCTGAGTTACGAAGACATTGCCAGCGTCATGCAATGTCCAGTGGGTACCGTGCGCTCTCGTATCTTCCGCGCTCGGGAGGCCATTGACAAAGCCTTGCAGCCTTTGCTGCAGGAAACCTGAGACAGCGGCTACAGCCAAGAGAGGAACCGCCATGAGTCGTGAAGCTTTGCAGGAATCGCTGTCCGCGGTAATGGATAACGAAGCGGACCAACTGGAATTGCGTCGGGTGTTGAATGCCGTCGACGATGCCGAAACCCGTGCTACCTGGTCCCGTTACCAGGTAGCCCGTGCAGCCATGCACAAGGAGCTGCTGCTGCCTAACCTGGACATCGCCTCGGCGGTATCCGCAGCGCTGGCCGATGAGGCCGTGCCTGCCAAGGCCAAGCAAGGCCCATGGCGCACCGTAAGCCGCGTGGCTGTTGCCGCGTCGGTGACCCTCGCCGTACTGGCAGGTGTGCGCCTGTACAACCAGGATGATATTACCGGTGCCCAGCTTGCGGCCCAGCAGCCTGTTCAGCAGGGTGTGACCGTGCCGCAGGCCCAAGGCCCTGCCGTGCTGGCCGGCTACAGCGAAAGCAGCGATCAGCCGACTGGCCCGATGGCCAACGGTGTTTTGCAGAACCAGGCTGGCTGGGACCAGCGTCTGCCAGGTTACCTGCGCCAACATGCCCAGGAGTCCGCTCTGAAGGGTTCTGAAACCGCACTGCCTTACGCTCGCGCCGCCAGCCTGGAAAACCGCTAATTAGGGAGGCTCATGCGCGCGCTACCTCTCCTGTCGCTGCTGCTCGGCAGCTGCATGACGGTGCCAGCGTTGGCAGCCAATTCTTCGCCCGAGGCGAACGAGTGGCTGAACAAGCTGGCACAGGCCGAGCAACGACAGAGCTACCTGGGCTCCTTCGTTTACGAACGTAACGGCAGCTTTTCAACCCACGATATCTGGCACCGTGTCCAAGAGGGCAAGGTCAGCGAGCGGCTGCTGCAGCTCGATGGCGTCGCCCAGGAAATCGTGCGCGTCGATGGCAAGGTACAATGCGTCAGTGGCGGGCTTGCCGAAGGTATTTCGGCGCCGCCCGATAGCGCGCCACGCCGCCTTGACCCCCTCAAACTCATGAGTTGGTACGACCTGTCCGTGTCCGGCAAGTCTCGCGTTGCAGGCCGGGACGCGGTGGTCGTGTCACTTTCACCGCGTGATCAGCACCGTTACGGTTACGAGCTGCATCTGGACCGTGCAACGGGCTTACCGCTGCGCTCGCTGATGCTTAACGAGAAAGGTCAACTGCTTGAGCGGTTCCAGATGACCCGGCTTGAAGCACGCATGCCTACCGACGAAGACCTGCGCCCCAGTTCGGCCTGCAAGCCCGTGGTGGCAGCGGCGCCTGCCGGTGGGGCTGTCTCTGGGTGGCGCTCCGATTGGCTACCGTCAGGGTTCGAAGTGGTCAATAGCGCCATCCGCCGCGAACCTGGGCAGGGCAGCCCGGTCAGCACCTTGATGTATGACGACGGTCTGGCGCGTTTCTCTGTCTTCATCGAGCCTGTGAAGGGCGAGGCTGGCGCTGATGTGCGTACCCAGTTGGGCCCGACATCGGCAGTATCGCGGCGCCTGAGTACGCCAAAGGGCCAGATGATGGTGACCGTCGTTGGCGAGATTCCGCTAGGCACGGCCGAACGCGTTGCCTTGTCGATGCGTCCTCAAGACGCTCAGGCGGGCCAGTGAGCAAAGGCTAATGGCGAGCGGTCCCGCTCAGGGCGTGGCTTTTTGAAATGAAATTAAAGCATTGTCATTTGCAATCTGACGGCAAATTTTCTATAGGTCAGGCTTCTGGGAGCCTGGCCATTGCTGCGTTGTGCAGGGTCGTTTCTTAATTACCGCTCGTTGTGACGGGAGCCGTATGTCAATACCTCGTTTGAAACCCTATCTATCGTTCTTCGCGGCCGTGCTGATGCTCGGGCAAGTGCTGACGGTCCAGGCTGAAGAAGCCCTGCCGGATTTCACGACGCTGGTCGAGCAAGCCTCGCCGGCGGTCGTCAACATCAGTACCAAGCAGAAGCTTCCGGACCGTCGCATCGCCGCAGGTCAAATGCCGGATCTCGAAGGCCTGCCGCCAATGTTCCGCGAATTCTTCGAGCGCAACCTTCCGCAGCAACCGCGTGCACCGCGTGGTGACCGTCAGCGTGAGGCGCAGTCACTGGGCTCGGGCTTCATCATCTCCAGCGACGGCTATGTACTGACCAATAACCATGTCATCGCCGATGCCGACGAAATCATCGTGCGCTTGTCCGACCGCAGCGAGTTGCAAGCCAAGCTGGTCGGTACCGACCCGCGCACCGACGTCGCACTGCTGAAGGTGGAGGGTAAGAACCTGCCTACCGTCAAGCTGGGGGATTCTGAAAAGCTCAAGGTCGGCGAATGGGTATTGGCCATCGGCTCGCCGTTCGGCTTTGACCATTCGGTGACCAAAGGTATCGTCAGCGCCAAGGGTCGCACCCTGCCCAACGACACCTATGTGCCGTTCATCCAGACCGACGTTGCGATCAACCCGGGCAACTCGGGTGGGCCGCTGTTCAACATGAACGGCGAGGTGGTGGGGATCAACTCGCAGATCTTCACGCGCTCCGGTGGCTTCATGGGCCTGTCGTTCGCGATCCCGATCGACGTGGCCATCGATGTCTCGAATCAGCTGAAGAAGGACGGCAAGGTCAGCCGTGGCTGGCTGGGCGTCGTCATCCAGGAGGTCAACAAGGACCTGGCTGAATCCTTCGGTCTGGACAAGCCTGCCGGTGCGCTGGTCGCTCAGGTGCTGGAAAACGGCCCGGCTGCCAAAGGGGGCCTGCAGGTCGGTGATGTCATCCTGAGCATGAATGGCCAGCCGATCGTCATGTCTGCCGACCTGCCGCATCTGGTAGGTGGCTTGAAGGATGGTGCCAAGGCCAAGCTGGACATCATTCGCAACGGCAAGCGCCAGACCCTTGATGTCAGTGTTGGCGCACTGCCAGATGACGATGCCGACATCGGCGCCGGTGCCGGCGACAGCAATGTCGAGCGCAGCAGCAATCGCCTGGGCGTTTCGGTGGCCGATCTTACTGCCGAGCAGAAGAAATCCCTGGAGCTCAAGGGCGGCGTGGTCATCAAGGAAGTGCAGGATGGTCCGGCCGCGCTGATCGGCCTGCGTCCGGGTGACGTCATCAGTCACCTGAACAACCAGGCCATCGGTTCGGCCAAGGAATTCACGCAAATCGCCAAGGAGCTGCCGAAGAACCGCTCCGTGTCCATGCGCGTGTTGCGCCAGGGGCGCGCCAGCTTCATCACCTTCAAGCTCGCCGAGTAAGCGCGGCGAATACGGGAGGAGGGCAGCGACAGCTGCCCTTTTTCATGTGCAGTGACATTTCAATGCCAAGCTGCAGGTGACGGCCGGGCAGAGGAATCTCCCACATCCTGGCAGCTTCAGGTACAATTGCCGGCTATTTTTCGGCGGGCGTCCGGCTCGCAGCCTTTTCCGAGTGTTGACCCGTGAGTGATTTGAGTCATATCCGCAATTTCTCCATCATCGCCCACATCGACCATGGCAAGTCGACGCTGGCCGACCGTTTCATTCAAATGTGCGGTGGCCTGACTGCGCGCGAAATGGAAGCCCAGGTGCTCGACTCCATGGACCTGGAGCGCGAACGCGGGATCACCATCAAGGCCCACAGCGTCACGCTCAACTACAAGGCCCAGGACGGCAAGGTCTACCAGCTCAACTTCATCGATACCCCCGGCCACGTCGACTTCACCTATGAAGTCTCGCGCTCGCTGGCGGCGTGCGAAGGGGCGTTGCTGGTGGTCGATGCCGGCCAGGGTGTCGAGGCCCAGTCCGTCGCCAACTGCTACACGGCCATCGAGCAAGGCCTGGAAGTCATGCCGGTTCTGAACAAGATGGACCTGCCACAGGCCGATCCCGATCGCGTCAAGGACGAAATCGAGAAGATCATCGGCATCGATGCCACTGATGCCGTGGCCTGCAGTGCCAAGAGCGGCATGGGGGTGGACGAGGTGCTCGAACGCCTGGTGCACACCATTCCCGCACCGACCGGCGATATCGACGCGCCACTGCAAGCCCTGATCATCGACTCCTGGTTCGACAACTACCTGGGCGTGGTCTCGCTGGTGCGCGTGCGCCATGGTCGCGTCAAGAAAGGCGACAAGATCCTGGTCAAGTCCACCGGCAAGCTGCACCTGGTCGACAGCGTGGGCGTCTTCACGCCCAAGCACACCCAAACCGCCGACCTCAAAGCCGGCGAAGTGGGCTTCATCATCGCCAGCATCAAGGACATCCACGGTGCCCCGGTCGGCGATACCCTGACCCTGTCTTCCACCCCGGAAGTCGAAGTGCTGCCTGGGTTCAAGAAGATCCAGCCGCAGGTATACGCCG
The DNA here is from genome assembly GCF_002425525.1 of Pseudomonas sp. UBA5568. Classification (NCBI taxonomy): domain Bacteria; kingdom Pseudomonadati; phylum Pseudomonadota; class Gammaproteobacteria; order Pseudomonadales; family Pseudomonadaceae; genus Pseudomonas; species Pseudomonas sp. UBA5568. Next base: position 7,189 of record NZ_DIMK01000032.1, read on the forward strand.
GTCTGTTCCCGGTCAGTTCCGATGACTTCGAAGACTTCCGCGATGCCTTGCAGAAGCTGACGCTCAACGATTCGTCCCTGCAATACATGCCCGAAAGCTCCGACGCCCTGGGCTTTGGCTTCCGCTGCGGGTTCCTGGGCATGCTGCACATGGAGATCATCCAGGAGCGCCTGGAGCGCGAGTACGACCTGGACCTGATCACCACCGCGCCCAGCGTGATCTACGAGCTGGAACTCAAGACCGGTGAAACCATCGTCGTCGACAACCCGTCGAAGCTCCCAGACGTCTCGTCGGTCACCGACTTCCGCGAGCCCATCGTGACCGCGACCATCCTGGTGCCACAAGAACACCTGGGCAACGTGATCACCTTGTGTATCGAGAAGCGTGGCGTTCAGCGCGACATGCAGTTCCTGGGCAGCCAGGTGCAAGTGCGTTACGACATGCCGATGAACGAAGTGGTACTGGACTTCTTCGACCGCTTGAAGTCCACCAGCCGTGGCTATGCTTCGCTGGACTATCACTTCGATCGTTACCAGTCGGCCAACCTGGTCAAGCTGGACGTGTTGATCAACGGTGACAAGGTCGATGCCCTGGCATTGATCGTGCACCGCGACAACGCTGCGTACAAAGGCCGCGCGTTGACCGAGAAGATGAAGGAACTGATCCCGCGGCAGATGTTCGATGTGGCGATCCAGGCAGCCATTGGTGGCCAGATCATCGCGCGTACCACTGTCAAGGCGCTCAGAAAGAACGTACTGGCCAAATGTTATGGCGGCGACGTCAGCCGTAAGAAGAAGCTGCTTGAGAAGCAGAAGGCCGGTAAGAAACGCATGAAACAGGTGGGCAACGTGGAAATTCCACAAGAAGCCTTCCTCGCCGTGCTCAGGTTGGATAGTTAGGTCCTATGTCGCTAAATTTCCCGCTGTTGCTCGTCATTGCCGTGTTCGTGTGCGGTCTGTTGGGCCTGATCGACCTTCTGTTCCTGGCGCCGCGCCGACGTGCGGCGATCGCCACTTACCAGGGCAGTGTCAGCCAGCCGGAACCGGCGGTGGTCGAGCGCCTGAACAAGGAACCCTTGCTGGTCGAATACGGCAAGTCGTTCTTCCCGGTGCTGTTCATCGTGCTGGTGCTGCGCTCGTTCCTGGTCGAACCGTTCCAGATTCCGTCGGGGTCGATGAAACCCACGCTGGAAGTGGGTGACTTCATCCTGGTGAACAAGTTCTCCTATGGCATCCGCTTGCCGGTGATCGACAAGAAGGTCATCGAGGTGGGCGACCCACAGCGCGGCGATGTGATGGTGTTCCGCTACCCCAGCGACCCGAACGTCAACTACATCAAGCGGGTCGTCGGCTTGCCCGGTGACCAGATTCGCTACACCAACGACAAGCAGTTGTTCGTCAATGGTCAGCGGGTCGCCGAGCAACTGGTAGGTACCGAGCCTGGGACGCTGGGCAGCGCTCAGCTTTACAAGGAGAAGCTCGGTGCTGCCGAGCACCTGATCCGCAAGGAGATGAGCCGTTACCGTATGCCGCCGGACCAGCAATGGACGGTGCCAGCCGGCCATTACTTCATGATGGGCGACAACCGCGACAACTCCAACGACAGCCGCTACTGGGATGACCCCAACATTCCCAAGGAACTGCACGGCATGGTTCCGGACCGCAACATCGTTGGCAAGGCTTTCGCAGTATGGATGAGCTGGCCTGAGCCAAAACTCAGCCACCTGCCCAACTTGTCGCGGGTCGGACTGATCCATTGATACCCTTCGGCGCTGTCCATACAGCGCCGAATGCTTTTCTGACATAGGCTGTGTCTCAAGGATGGGAGATTCGCCGCCCAGCGTGCGGTGACCATGGCCAAACCGTCTTTCAGGATGCTGATTTGAACAACGCGTTTAACAACGATCGGGTGGCCGCATGACTGCTTCCCTTACCCGCCTGGAGCGAAAGCTCGGTTACACCTTCAAGGACCAGGACCAGATGCTCCTGGCCCTGACCCACCGCAGCTATGCCGGGCGCAATAACGAGCGTCTGGAGTTCCTCGGTGACGCCATTCTCAACTTCGTCGCCGGCGAGGCGCTGTTCGAGCGCTTCCCCCAGGCCCGTGAAGGGCAGCTGTCACGGCTGCGTGCCCGCCTGGTCAAAGGTGAGACCCTGGCCCGTCTGGCCCGAGGGTTCGACCTGGGCGAATACCTGCGCCTGGGTTCGGGCGAGCTCAAAAGCGGGGGCTTTCGCCGCGAGTCCATTCTGGCCGATGCGCTGGAGGCCTTGATCGGGGCCATCTACCTGGACGCCGACATGGACACGGCCCGCGAGCGCGTGCTCGCCTGGCTGGCCAACGAGTTCGAAGGGCTGACCCTGGTCGATACCAACAAGGATCCTAAAACCCGCCTGCAGGAGTTCCTGCAATCGCGCAGCTGCGAGCTGCCGCGTTACGAAGTGGTGGATATCCAGGGCGAACCTCACTGCCGTACGTTCTTCGTCGAATGCGAAGTCGTGCTGCTGAACAACAAGAGCCGTGGTCAGGGTGTCAGCCGGCGTATCGCCGAGCAGGTAGCCGCTGCGTCCGCATTGATCGCCCTGGGCGTGGAGAATGGCAATGACTGAGAACACCACTACCCGTTGCGGCTACGTCGCTATCGTCGGTCGCCCGAACGTCGGCAAGTCGACCCTGTTGAACCACATCCTTGGCCAGAAACTGGCCATTACCTCGCGCAAGCCGCAGACCACGCGTCACAACATGCTCGGCATCAAGACCGAGGGCCCGGTGCAGGCCATCTATGTCGATACCCCCGGCATGCACAAGGCCAACGACAAGGCCCTGAACCGCTACATGAATCGCAACGCCTCGGCCGCCTTGAAGGACGTCGACGTGGTGATCTTCGTAGTGGACCGCACCCGGTGGACGGATGAGGACCAATTGGTGCTCGAGCGCGTTCAGTACGTGACCGGCCCGGTGATCCTGGCGGTGAACAAGACTGACCGCATGGATGAAAAGGCCGAGCTCATTCCGCACCTTCAGTGGCTGCAAGGCCAGCTGCCCAACGCCGAGATCGTGCCCATTTCCGCGCAGCAGGGCCACAACCTCGAATCGCTCGAAGCGCTGATCGCCAAGCACCTGCCGGAAAACGAGCATTTCTTCCCGGAAGACCAGATCACCGATCGCAGCAGCCGCTTTCTGGCTGCCGAGCTGGTGCGTGAAAAGATCATGCGTCAGCTGGGCGCCGAGCTGCCTTACCAGATCACGGTGGAGATCGAGGAGTTCAAGCAGCAGGGGCATGTGTTGCATATCCATGCGCTGATCCTGGTCGAACGCGACGGGCAGAAGAAAATCATCATCGGCGACAAGGGTGAGCGCATCAAGCGCATCGGTTCCGATGCGCGCAAGGACATGGAAGTGCTGTTTGACGCCAAGGTCATGCTCAACCTCTGGGTCAAGGTCAAAGGCGGCTGGTCCGATGACGAGCGCGCCCTGCGCTCGCTGGGCTACGGCGACCTCTAAGGCTTACGCAGCCTGATGCGAGAGCGCCCCGGTCGGGGCGTTCTCGACAACGTCTGCCTCACGCGGGCTGGTGAATTTCATGGAACAACCTGTCGGTCAGCCAGCCTATGTGCTGCACAGCCGCGCCTACAAGGAAACCAGCGCGCTGGTGGACTTCTTCACCCCCCAGGGGCGCGTACGTGCCGTATTGCGCCGCGCGCGGGGCAAGGGTGGCAGCCTGGTGCGCCCCTTCGTGCCACTGGAGCTTGAGCTGCGCGGGCGAGGGGAGCTGAAAAACGTTGGCAGGCTGGAAACGGTCGGCATGGCACCCTGGCTGCACGGGGACGCTGTGTTCAGCGGTTTGTACCTCAATGAGTTGCTGATGCGCCTGCTCCCGGCAGAGGCACCTTCGCCTGGGTTGTTTGATCACTATGCGCAAACCCTGCAAGCTCTTCTGGCCGGCCGTCCGCTCGAGCCGCTGTTGCGGGCCTTTGAATGGCGGCTGCTCGATGAGCTGGGTTACGCCTTCTCGCTGCACATGGATGTCAACGAGCAGCCCATTGCCGCCGAGGGGCGGTACCGCCTGCGCGTGGACGCTGGGCTGGAGCGGGTCGAACTGCCCCAGCCTGGGCTGTTCGGTGGCACCGAGTTGCTGGCCTTGGCCGAGGCAGACTGGGAAACGCCAGGTGCTTTGCTGGCGGCCAAGCGCTTGATGCGCCAGGCCCTGGCCGTTCATCTGGGTGGCAAGCCGCTGGTCAGCCGCGAACTGTTTCGCAAGCGCTGATCACGACGTATGCTGTAGGGCTCAATCCAAGGAGAGCCTTTCGTGACCCACAGCAACCGCATGCTTCTCGGCGTCAACATCGACCATGTGGCCACCCTGCGCCAGGCCCGGGGTACGCGTTACCCAGACCCTGTCAAGGCGGCGCTGGATGCTGAAGAGGCGGGTGCCGACGGCATCACCGTGCACCTGCGCGAGGATCGCCGCCACATCCAGGAGCGCGACGTGTTGCTGCTCAAGGATGTATTGCAGACGCGCATGAACTTCGAAATGGGCGTCACCGAAGAGATGATGGCCTTTGCCGAAAAGATCCGCCCGGCGCACATCTGCCTGGTGCCTGAAACCCGTCAGGAACTCACCACCGAGGGTGGGTTGGATGTGGCAGGCCAGGAAGCGCGAATCAAAGCGGCGGTCGAGCGCCTGTCGCGGATCGGCGCAGAGGTGTCGTTGTTCATCGATGCCGACGAGCGCCAGATCGAGGCCTCGCACCGGGTAGGCGCGCCGGCCATCGAGCTGCACACCGGCCGTTATGCCGACGCGCAATCACCTACCGAAGTGGCTGAAGAGCTCAAGCGCATTGTCGATGGCGTGGCGTTTGGCATCGGCCAAGGCTTGATCGTCAATGCCGGCCATGGCCTGCACTACCACAACGTTGAGGCCGTGGCGGCCATCAAGGGCATCAACGAACTGAACATCGGCCACGCGCTGGTCGCCCACGCATTGTTCGTGGGCTTCAAGGCCGCCGTATCAGAAATGAAGGCGTTGATTCTCGCGGCCTCGCGTTGAGCCAACGGCTATTTGCGCGCCACCAGCGTGGCGCGACGCGGGGCAGGCAAGCCCTCGATGGTTTTGCCTGAATCGCTGGGGTCGAGGAAATCACTGAGCGACTGATAGCGCATCCATTCGGTGCTGCGCTGTTCTTCCAGGCTCGTGACACTGACATCCACGCAGCGAACATCACTGAACCCAGCCCGGCGCAGCCAGCGCTCCAGGGCTGGGACCGAGGGCAGGAACCACACGTTGCGCATCTGCGCGTAACGGTCCTCGGGCACCAGCACCTGTTGCACGTCGCCTTCGATCACCAGTGTTTCCAAAACCAGTTCGCCGCCCTTGACCAGGCAGTGCTTGAGCGCCAGCAGGTGCTCGATAGGCGAGCGACGGTGATAGAACACCCCCATCGAAAACACAGTGTCGAAGCCCTCGAGGCTGGCAGGCAGGTCTTCCAGCGCAAAAGGAAGGTGCCAGGCCGGCAGGTTCGGCAAGTACCGTTGTACCGCCTGGAACTGACAGAAGAACAACCAGTTCGGGTCGACCCCGATGACCATGTCGGCGCCAGCGCCCAGCATGCGCCACTGGTAATAGCCATTACCGCAGCCAACGTCCAGTACCCGCTTGCCCTTGAGGTCCAGGTGCGGCGCAACGCGAGCCCATTTCCAGTCCGAGCGCCATTCGGTATCGACGTGCACGCCAAACAGATCGAAGGGGCCTTTGCGCCAGGGCGACAGCCCCATCAATGCCTGGCGCATTTGCACGCGGCTGGCATCATCGCAGTCGCAGTCCAGACGCAGTCCGTTTACCAGGTCGATTTCGCTCGGCTGCAGGGCCGGTAGCGCGTGCAGCGCACCACGCCAGCGGTCCAGGTCGCCATGACCTTTTTCCAGCTTGGCATCGAGTTGCGCCTGCAGGCCTTGCGACCATTCAGCCAGGGGGGTGCCCGCCAGACGGCGCGCCAGAGGGGAAAGATCGATCATGGTAGGGCTATCAACGAGGCAAAGTTAAGGCATTGGAACCAGGGCACCACCGTCGAGAACCCTGCATCGAGCAAGCGCTGGCGGTGGGTTTCCAGGGTGTCAGGCTTCATCACGTTGTCGATGGCGCTGCGCTTCTGGGCAATTTCCAGTTCGCTGTAGCCGTTGGCGCGTTTGAAGTCCAGGTGCAGGTCGTTGAGCAGCGCCTGCGCTGTGGCGTCGGCAAAGCACAGCTTTTCCGAAAGGATCAGGGCACCGCCGGGCAGCAGTGACTGGCGGATGCGGGTCAACAGCGCCAGTCGCTGCGGCGGTGCGATGAACTGCAGGGTGAAGTTCATCGCCACCACCGAGGCCGGTTCGAACGCCAGGTTGAGGATGTCCGCTTCCAGCACCTCGACAGGCAACAATTCCTGGAACATCGAGTCCTGGGCTGCGAGGTATTCGCGGCAGCGCTCGACCATGGCGGCGGAATTGTCCACGGCGATTACGCGGCAACCTTCCCCGCGCACGTGCCGGCGCAAAGCCTGCGTAACCGCACCGAGCGAGGCGCCCAGGTCATACAACGCCGTGCCGGGCATGGCGAAGCGTGCGGCCAGTACGCCCACATTCTCGACAATCGTGGGATAGCCCGGCACGGAGCGCTTGATCATGTCCGGGAACACGCGCACCACGTCCTCGTTGAAAACGAAGTCGGGTACCTGCGCCAACGGTTGGGCGAAAAGACGATCGGGATCTGTGGTCACGGCGGGCTCAAGGCTGGGTGAAACGGGGCGCGCATTTTATCGAATGGCGGGTGATCTTGCCATGCCAGCGTGGCGCCGATTGGCCTGGATCCTGCGTATGTACGGCAGATTCGCCCACGTACATCAACGCAAAGCGTCAGCGCACGACGACATTGCAATCGAAGGTTTGCACTGGCGTCACCTGCCTGGCCCAAGGCTGTTGATATACCAGCTTCAAGGCGGCCTTGCCGCTTTGATCGGCCTGATAACGCCACGTCGAGAGGCCTTCGCTGCCGACCACATCCTCCTGATCGGGCGCGCTGTAGACCTCGGGCCCGAGGCTGACGAGCACAGGCGTAGCGGCGGCTTCCACGCGCCAGCGGTAGCCAGTGGAAGGGTTGCTGGGAAGGGTCAGGTTCAACACCTGCCCTTTTTCCAGGTAGATCGGGCACTCACTGTCAGCATCCAGGGTGACAGGCTCGGGCCCGTGCTGGGCGCAGGCGGTTAGCAGAGTCAGCCCCAACGGGGCAAGCAGGCGTGAGGTGGACATAGGGGCTCCACGGGTTGTCGAGTGCCCGAGGATAACCGATTAAGCGGCACGGTAGTCATACCGAGGGAAGGATGAACCAGGGGGCTGCAGCACAGCCCCTGCTCCTGTACTTCAGAAAAGCACTTTGGCGACGTCGGCAAAGCGTTTGGCGAAATGCACCGTCAACCCTTCACGCAGGTAGTCGGGCAGTTCCTCGAAATCGCCGCGATTAGGCTCGGGCAGGATCAACTCGTGGATCTTCTGCCGGCGCGCCGCGATGACCTTTTCACGCACCCCACCAATGGGCAGCACCTGCCCGGTCAAGGTCAGCTCGCCGGTCATGGCCACACCTTTCTTCGGTGCCTGATCCCGTGCCAAGGACAGCAGCGCGCTGGCCATGGTAATGCCGGCACTCGGACCGTCCTTGGGGGTAGCACCCTCGGGTACATGCAGGTGAATGAACGCTTCGTTGAAGAAGGCCGGGTCGCCGCCAAACTGCTTGAGGTTAGAACTGACATAGCTGTACGCGATTTCAGCCGATTCCTTCATGACATCGCCGAGCTTGCCGGTCAGCTTGAAACCGCGGTTGAGCGTGTGAATGCGCGTCGCTTCGATTGGCAGTGTGGCACCGCCCATGCTGGTCCAGGCAAGGCCCGTGATCACACCTTTGCCCGCCAGCACCTGCTCACTGCGGAACACCGGTATGCCCAATGCGCCTTCCAGATCCTTTGGTCCGATTTTGAGCTTGGCGGTGGGGTCTTCAAGCAGCTTCACCACGGCCTTGCGCACCAACTTGCCCAACTGTTTTTCCAGCTGTCGTACGCCGGCTTCCCGGGCATAGCCTTCGATCACCAGGCGCAAGGCGCTGTCGGTGATACTCAGGCTGCTTTTGGCCACACCCGCCTTGGCCAGTTGCTTGGGCCAGAGATGGCGTTTAGCGATGGCCAGTTTTTCTTCGGTGATGTACCCGGAGAGGCGGATGACCTCCATGCGGTCGAGCAGTGGACCGGGGATGGAATCCAAGGTATTGGCGGTGCAGACGAACAGCACCTTGGACAGGTCCAGGCGCAGGTCCAGATAGTGATCGAGGAAGTCGACGTTCTGCTCGGGGTCCAGGGTTTCCAGCAGCGCCGAGGCCGGGTCGCCTTGGTAGCTTTGCCCCATCTTGTCGATTTCGTCGAGCATGATGACCGGGTTCATCACTTCGACATCCTTCAGGGCTTGCACCAGCTTGCCTGGCTGGGCCCCGATGTAGGTGCGGCGATGCCCCTTGATTTCGGCTTCGTCGCGCATGCCGCCCACGCTGAAGCGATAGAATGGGCGGCCCAACGATTCGGCGATGGACTTGCCAACGCTGGTCTTGCCCACCCCTGGCGGGCCCACCAGCAACACGATCGAGCCACTGATCTCGCCTTTCCATGCCCCAACGGCCAGAAACTCGAGGATACGTTCCTTGATATCGTCCAGCCCCGCATGATGCTGGTCGAGCAGCTTGCGGGCGTGCTTGAGGTCGAGCTTGTCGTCCCCGTAGATACCCCAGGGCAGGGCTGTTGCCCACTCCAGGTAGTTTCGGGTCACGGCGTATTCGGGTGAGCCTGTCTCCAGGATCGCCAACTTGCCCATCTCCTCGTCGATGCGCTTGCGTGCCTGGTCCGGCAGGGTCTTGCCTTCGAGCCGTTGTTCGAACTGCTCGAGGTCCGCGCTGCGATCATCCTTGGTCAACCCCAGTTCCTGCTGGATGACCTTCAGTTGCTCCTTGAGGAAGAATTCGCGCTGATGCTCGCCAATCTGCCGGTTCACCTCGGCGGAAATTTCATTTTGCAGGCGAGCGACTTCAACTTCCTTGCGCAGCATGGGCAGCACTTTTTCCATGCGCTTGAGCATGGGCACGCAGTCGAGCACCTCTTGAAGCTGGCTGCCGGTCGCCGAGGTCAACGCGGCGGCGAAGTCGGTCAGCGGGGAGGGGTCGTTGGGGCTGAAGCGGTTGAGGTAATTCTTCAACTCTTCGCTGTACAGCGGGTTGAGGGGCAGCAGCTCCTTGATGGCGTTGATCAGGGCCATGCCATAGGCTTTGACCTCGTCGGTCGGGTCGGCCGGTTGGCGCGGGTAGTCGACTTCAACCAGATAGGGCGGGCGATGGTGCTTGAGCCAGGTTCGAATACGTACCCGCGTCAGGCCCTGGGCCACGAACTGCAACTTGCCGTTTTCCCGGCTGGCATGGTGCACCTTGACCAGGGTGCCGTACTCCGGAAGGGCCTTGGTGTCGAAATGGCGGTGGTCTTCAGGCGGCGTGTCCATGAAGAACAGCGCCAGGCAGTGGTCGGGAGACTTGGCCACCAAGTCCAGCGTCTCGGCCCACGGCTCTTCGTTGACGATGACCGGCAGCACCTGCGCCGGAAAGAACGGGCGGTTGTGAATGGGGATCACATAGACCTTGTCCGGCAGCTGTTGTCCAGGCAGGGCCAAGGCATGGCCGGTTATCGGCTGGCTACTGGTATGTTCGACTTCGTTGGAATCGTCGGCGTGTTCAGGGTAATCCTGCTGGTCGCTCATGGGGCACCTGCGTGAATGACTATGGTGCTTAGATGGGGCAAGGCAGGAAGGGTTTCAAGCCGCTGCCGGGCAGTGGCGTGCGCGCATGAAAAAGCGGAGCCTGCAAGGCTCCGCTTTTGGTGACACCGTGCCGGTTACTCGGCGAGTTTGTAGGCGATGATGTAGTCGCCCATCTTGGTGCCCAGCGAGCCGTGGCCACCGGCCACGATCAGCACGTACTGCTTGCCGTCCTTGCCGGTATAGGTCATTGGCGTGGCCTGGCCGCCTGCTGGCAGGCGGGCTTTCCACAATTCCTTGCCGTTGTTGACGTCATAGGCGCGCAGGTACTGGTCCAGCGTACCGCTCAGGAAGCCTACGCCGCCGGCGGTGACGATCGAGCCGCCCATGCTGGGTACCCCAACCGGCAGGCCGATTGGGACCGGCGTGCTGTCGCGGGTAGTGCCGTTCTTGTGCTTCCAGACCACCTTGTTGGTGAACAGGTCGATGGCGGCCACATAGCCCCAGGCAGGCGCCTGGCACGGCACGCCCAGCGGCGACATGAACGGGTGCATGGTGACGGCATAGGGTGCACCGGTGTTCGGTTGCACGCCGCTGGTCTCGCTCTCGCGCTTGCTACCGTCCGCAACCTGCTCACGGGGGATCATCTTGGAGACGAACGCCATGTAGTTGGGCGATGTGAACAGCAGTTGACGTACCGGGTCGACCGAGACGCTGCCCCAGTTGAACACACCCACGTTGCCTGGGTAGATCAGCGAACCCTGCTCCGATGGCGGGGTGTACTGGCCTTCGTAGCGCAGCTCGCGGAACTGGATGCGGCACAGCATCTGGTCGAACGGCGTGGCGCCCCACATGGCCTGTTCGGTCAGCTCAGGGCCGAGCAGGTTGAGGTCCGAACGGGCCTGGGTCGGCGAGGTGTGATCGCCCTTGACCGCGCCTTGCGGGGTCGGGATTTCACGGATCGGCACGATCGGCGTACCGTCACGACGGTCCAGCACGTACAGGCTGCCCTGTTTGGTCGGCACGATGACCGCAGGCTTGACGCCATCGTCGGTCTTCAGGGAGACCAAGGTAGGCTGGCTGCCCACGTCCATGTCCCATAGGTCATGGTGGGTGAACTGGTAGTTCCAGCGGGCCTTGCCGGTCGCCAGGTCCAGGGCGACGACACCGGCGCTGTATTTCTCGGCGCCTGGCGTGCGGTCAGCACCCCATTGGTCCGGCGTCTGGTTGCCCAGTGGCAGGTAGATCATGCCCAGGTCTTCGTCGACGCTGGCAATCGACCACATGTTGGCCGAGTTGCGGCTGTACATCTTGCCCGGTGCCAGTGGCGCGGTGTCGTCCGGGTTGTTGCTGTCCCAGTTCCACACCAGGCGGCCGTCGTGTACGTCGTATGCGCGGATCACGCCAGACGGCTCGCTGGTCGATTCGTTGTCGGTCACGTGACCGCCAATGATCACCAGATCGCGCGTGATGGCCACAGGCGATGTGGAGTAGTAGCCACCTGGCGTAAATGGCCCAAGGCCGGTGGTCAGGTCGACACTGCCCTGGTTGGCAAAGCCTTCGCAGACCTTGCCATTGTCGGCATTGATGGCGATCAGGCGCGCGTCGGCAGTTGGCAGATAAAGACGGCGCGGGCAGGCCTGAGCCACGGCCTTGCCAGCATCGCTGATGGTCGGCGCAGGGCTGCCGTCACGGCTTACGTAGCGGTTTTCGTCATAGTACGAAACGCCACGGCACGTCATGTGGGCGAAACCCTTGAAGGTGCCCACCGGGCTCTTGATCTGCGGGTCATAACGCCAGATTTCAGCACCGGTGTCCGGGTCCAAGGCCAGCACGCGGCTGTGGGCGGTGCAGGCATAGAGCATGCCGTTGGCTTTGAGCGGCGTGTTTTCGTTGGTCAGTTCCACCGGGTCGTTGTCACTGGGCAAGTCGCCGGTGCGGATACGCCAGGCCTCTTCAAGGCGGTAGGCGTTTTGCGCGGTGATCTGGCGCAGCGGCGAGTAACGGTCGCCGTGCTCGGTGCGGCCGTAGGCATGCCACTCGCCGTCGGGCATGGCCGGGGCGGTGCTGGCCATTTCGCTGGTGTCGCGACCCAGTTCGCCATACACCTCACCGGGGTGGGTGAACTGACTGGCGACGGCGCAGGCACCCGATGCCACCACGGCAACGGTGAGCAGGGCCGTGTTGGCTTTGCTGGCTGGCCCGATCAACGGACGGCGCGACCAAGGCAGCAACAGCACTACACCGATGGCGAACCAGATGGCCAGACGCGGTACCAGTTGCCACCAGTCCAGGCCCACTTCGAGCAGTGCCCAGACCGTGCTGCCCAGCAACACGACGGCGTAGACACCCAGGCCGATGCGGCGCTGGGCCAGCAGGAGGGCGCCAGACACGGCAAACCCGATGCCGGCGATCAGGTAATACAGCGACCCGCCCAGCTGACTGAGCTTGATGCCACCGGCCAGCAGTGCCAGCCCCATCAACAACAGCAGGACGCCGATCAGGCGGGGTAGCCAGCGGCTTCCCTTGTTGGCACCTTCAGTGCTCATCGCATGTTCTCCGTTTGATATGTGTTTTTAGAAAGTGCTCTGGATTTTCAAGCCGCCGACCAGGGCGTTGTCGACCTGCGACACGCCGCCGGGGTGGCGGATGTATTGCAGGTTCGGTCGCACCGTGAGCCAGTCGGCCAGGTGAATGCCGTAGTACAGCTCGGCGCTGTATTCGGTGTCCTGTACTGGCAGGAAGCCAGGGTTGTCATAGTCGTAAAGCCCCGCGGCCTGGTTGGCCAGCCGGGCATTCTTGCGATAGGCCGGGTTGACATGCACACGGGCGACTGCAAGGCCGATGTCGTCCTTGGCCCGACTGTCGAACGGCCCTTTGAATACCAGTCCAGCCTGCACATAGTTGTCGATGGCATTGGTTTTCTTGTCATGCATCGTGGCGTTGGCGAATACGCTCAAGCCACGCGAGGCGTCCGATGCCAGCGCAGTCACCTGCTGCTGAGCGCCCAGCCACACGCCGTGCTTGCTTGAGCTGCTGCGGTAGGCGGCACCGCTGATCGCTGCCGACTGCCCGTCGCTGTCCTTGAGTACATCGCTTGCCTTGGCATTACTGTAGTAGTACCCGGCGCGATATTCCCCTTTCATGCCTTTGATACGCGGGCTCCACACCAGTTCGATTGGCATCACCGCGCCTTGGGTGCCGCTGCCGCTGAGCTTGAAGCCGTTGCCCGACTCCAGGTTGGACGGGTTCTGCTCGAACACGCCAACCTGCGCGAAGAGGCTGTCGCTGAGGTTGTAGCGCACGCGCAGGGCCCACTGGCTGACGGGCCAGTTGTACCAGATGCCACCTACCCAGTTGCCCACCTGAGAGCCACAGAAGGCCAGGTTTTGGAAGTCGCAGGGGAAGCTGTTGAAGTCTTCACCTTCGCCAAAGCGGCCAAACTTGACGTCCAGCGCGCCGTCGAAATATTTCTGCTTGACCCACAGCTGCGTCAGGCGCCAGGTCTGACCGCGGCCCCACACTTCCTGCGCCGAGGTGAAGCCACCGACGCGGGGGTCATTGATGCGGTCGTTGCTGATGTTCTGGCCATGGCGCTCGGTGACCGTGAGCTGGAACTCGGCGTCGCGCCAGCCGAAGATCTTTTCCAGGTCCATGTGGCTGCCGAAGGTGAACTGGTCACTGTAGCGGGCCGTGCGGTTGTGGTCGTACCCACCGCGCAGGTTGCTGCCCATTTCGCCTGTGTAGCCCAAGGTGAAGTCATAACCTTGGTCGAGCAAGGCGGTACGGTGCCCGGCCCAATCACCGAACATCCAGGGAGAGTCACTGGCAAACGGCTCGTTAGCGTAGGCTGCGTTGGCCATGGCCGCTAGGGCGAAGCCGAGGTAGCAGGATTTTGGCAGTTGAAGCATGAGGTAGCGCTGTCTTCTGATTGTTGGAAAAACGGCAAGCGCATCGACAGGCAGGCCCTGGCAATGGGTTGACGAAGGGGGTAAATGGGTGAAGCGATTCAGCTTGGGGCGGGGAGGATATAGGGTAAAGCGTGGGAAAAAAAGACAAAATGTCGCAGTGCATTGTTACCCTTTGGGTAACAGTGCACTTAAATGGGGCGCGTGGCGCCCCATGTTACCCGTCGTGGCAGGCGGGCTACCTCAGAAGGTAGTGCGCAGGCCGACTTCCACGCTACGCCCCGGGGCCGGTGCGATATCACGCAGGATCGAGCTGGCATAACGCACCGTCTGATCCGTCAGGTTCTCACCCCGCACGAACGCCAGCCACTGGCTGTGGCCCACGTCGAACCGATAGCCCACGCTGGCGCCCAGGGTGGTATACCCATCGGTGCGGGTTTCATTGGCCGGTTTGCGGTGTTGAGCGGCGGCATGCTCAACGTCCACTCGCGCCTGCCAGCGGTCGAGCTCCCAGACCAGGCCGCTGTTCAGGCGCAGCGGGGCGATTCGTGGCAGGGGCTCGCCGGAATCGAGGTTCTTGGCCCTGGTGTAGTCACCCGACAATTCGAGCGCAAAGCTGCCATAGCGGTTCTGCGCCAGCTGCCACCGGTCTTGCGCCTCGATGCCGTAGAACCGGGCCCGAACACCTTGGTACTGGTATTCGGGAATGCCGTCGTGGTCATGGTCGTGGTCATGATCTTCGCCTTCATGATCATGATCGTGACCTTCGCGCAGGTTGCCGGTGCCGATCAGGCCGATATAGTTGCGAAAATGGCTGTAGAAAACGCCCACGCTGCCTTTGTGCGTGCCGTTGTCAAAGCGCAGTGCCAGATCGCCCGAAACTGCCTTTTCCTTGTTCAGGCTGGCATCGCCCACTTCATAGGCGCCGGTAGCCACATGTGCGCCGTTGGCATAGAGCTCATAGAAGGTCGGCGCCCGCTCGGTGTAGCCCAGGTTGGCGGCGAGCGACCAGATCGGGTCCAGTTGGTACACGGCACCTGACGACAGACTGAAGGCGTTGAAGCTGCTGGCGCTGTCGGCGTCTGCGAACTGCGCGTTGCCCTTGCCGTCCGGGTCGACGCGGGTGTGCTCCATCCGTGCCCCGAGGCTCAAATCCAGCCGGTCAGTGGCGTGCCATTGCTCCAGCAGGAACAGTGCAAAGCTGTCGGTATCGGTATGCGGCACGAACGCTTCTTCGCCCAGCGCTGAGAATTCGTTCCGGCTGACCTGCGCTCCCAGCACCCCTTCCACGGGACCCAAGGGTTGGTGGCGGGCCTCGACACGGGCTTCATAGCCCTTGTTCTTGAACGTGGTATGAACTTCGCCTTCTTCGATCTCACGATGTTGGTAATCGGTATACCCGGCATCGAGCTTCACCGAGCTGAACGGGCCGTCCAGGTCGCGAAACTGCGAGGCGAAGGCATAGTGGTCCTGCTCCATGTCCAGCCGAACGCCGGGCTCAGCCACCGAACCGTAGTTGCTGTCATAACGGCTGTAGGACAGGCCGGCATAACCGTGGTCCCAGTGGTAGGCACCGCCCAGTGCGCCGCCGTCCTGGCGGCCGTCGCTGTTTTCCAGGCGATGCTTGCTGCCGGGTGCATCGGCATCGCGGACCTGGGCGCTGCGTGCAAAGCCTGGGATGCGCAAATCATTGTACTGACGGGCGTTGGCATCCACGTGCAGGGCGAAGGCACCGTTGCCGGCCTCCAGCTTGCCGGCACTGCTGCGTGTGGTGTCGGCGCCACCGTAGCGCAGCTCGCCGGCGCCCTGGATGCCGTCGATAGGGGTATCGGGAATGCGGTTGTCGAACGTGTTCACCACGCCGCCAATGGCGTTGCCGCCATAGAGCAGGGCAGCGGGGCCCCGGACGATTTCGATGCGTTCGACAGTGACGGGGTCAAGGGGCACGGCGTGGTCGTAGGACAACGACGAGGCATCCAGCGCGCCGACGCCATTGCGCAGCAGGCGGATGCGATCCCCGTCCAGGCCTCGAATGATTGGGCGGCTCGCCCCTGGCCCGAACCAGGTGGAGGCCACACCTGGCTGTCGGTTCAGGGTTTCCCCCAGGCTGCTGTGCTGTTGTTGCAGCAGGTCAGTGCCTTCCAGCACCGTGCTGGGGCTGGCCAACTGGGCGCTGCCCAGCGGGTTGGCAGTGATGACCTGAGGCGAGAGTTCAACCCCCTGGCTGTTTGAGGTAACCATGCAAAGTGCTAGTGCGAGGGGAGAAAGGCGAAGCGGTGAGTGCACCATGAGCGGTAGCGGTCCTTGGCAGAGATGTTTATTGTTACAATATAACATCTCTATTTCAGCATAGCCTTGCCGCACGCCGCCAGCCTTATTTGTCCCGTGCAGGGTGCGCGACGATGCCTGCACTGGTGTAAGGTGCGCATCTTTGTACCGGAGCCTTGGCATGAGCACTGCCCAACACAACGCGCTGCACGGCAAGACCCTCGAGCAGATCCTGACCGAGCTGGTCGCCCACTATCAATGGCAGGGGCTGGCCGAACGCATCGATGTGCGCTGCTTCAAGAGCAACCCGACGGTCAAGTCGAGCCTTACCTTCCTGCGCAAGACCCCGTGGGCCCGCGAGAAGGTCGAGCAGCTGTACATCAAGCTGCAGCGCCAGGCCTGACATGCAGCGTCACCCGTGGTTGAGCACCATGGCCATGCTGGGCTGGCTAGGCCTGAGCGTGCAGGTATACCTGGTGCTCTGGGGGCGATGGCAGGAGCAGGCGAGCCTGATAGGTGGACTGATCAACGTGTTCGGCTACTTCACGGTGCTGACCAATACGCTGGTGGCCACTGTCCTGAGCTATGCCGCATTTGGCCGGGAAGGGGCGAGCAGGCGCTTTTTCCTGTCTCCTGTGGTCAGCTCGGCGGTGGCGGCGAGCATCGTGCTGGTGGCGCTGGCGTATAGCCTGTTGTTGCGCCATCTGTGGCAACCCGAGGGTTGGCAATGGCTGGCAGACGAGCTGTTGCATGACGTCATGCCAGCGCTTTACGCCTTGTACTGGTGGTTCGAGGTGCCCAAGGGCCGATTGCGGCTGCACCACCTGGGGCTATGGGCGTTCTATCCTGCCGCCTATTTCGCCTATGCGTTGTGGCGTGGCAGTGAGATTGGCGTCTACGCCTATCCCTTCATCGATGTTGCCACCCTGGGGTATGCCCAGGTGATGATCAATGCGCTGGGTGTGCTGGCAGGGTTCTGGGCAATCGCCGGGGTGCTGCTCATGCTTGACAGGTGGAGAGCGGGATGAGGCAGGGCGTGCCGTCAATCAGGCAAATCAGGCAGCCATCAAGTCTGCGCAGCAGCCCAGGGATTTGAGCGCCGCGACGGGCATTGCCAGGGCCGCCGCAGCCCCGTTGGCCTTGATTGACTGGCCTTGGCCACAGCCTTTCAGTCGTCGCTTGCTGAACCTTCGGCGCGCCAGTAGGCGGCAGCCTTGAGAGCGTCCTGCGCCACACCTTTGCTGATCAGCAATGTCTTGACCTGACGCGTCAGGTTCTTCTCCAGCGCTACCCAGGCGTACAAGGTCCCCTCGGGTAATGGCAAGGCCTCGACCGTGGCCACCAGGTCGTCCCGACCTCGTACGGACCAGGTCACGTCCACCTGAGCTTGGCTGGGCAAGGGCTGACGCTCCTGCTCATCGTGAACCTGGATGACGGCCACCACCCGTCGTCCCGCAGGCAGGGCTTCAAGACGGCGGCCAATGGCCGGCAAGGCAGTTTCGTCACCGATCAGCAGGTAGGCCTCGAAGATGTCCGGTACCACCATCGAGGCACGTGGCCCGGCGATATCCAGGGTTTGCCCCGGCGCCGCCTGCGCCGCCCAGGTCGAAGCGGGGCCATCGCCGTGCAGCACGAAGTCGATGTCCAGTTCGTTGGCTTGCAGGTCGATGCGCCGGGGGGTGTACTCACGCATGGTGGGCCGCTCGCCCCCTTCCCGATTGAGCGTGCGGGCATCAATGGCGTGCTGCTGCTCGGCATTCTCGGCAAACAGCAGCTTGATATGGTCATCCGTGCCCAGGCTGGTGAAGCCCTGTAGCTCGGGGCCGCCCAGTGTCACGCGGCGCATGCGCGGGGTCAGGTCGGTCACACGCAGCACGTTCAGGCGGCGCTGGCGAATCTCGTGGTTGACGCGGTGGATGGCTTCACTCATCAGCGCTCTCCTGGTCAGGGGCATGGGGGCCGCCAGCGATGGCTTTGGCGGTCACGTTAAGCAAGTCGCGGACGCGCTCGATTTCCTCAGGTGTCCAGCGGCCATGGTGCATGTGCAAGGCGTGGCGCAGATTGCCCACGGCCTCGTGAATCTCAGCGGGGCGGTCGTGACCCCGCAGGGCATGCTTGCTGACTTCGATACGCACGCGTAACCCGTCCAGTGCCACGGCCTGCTCGGTCAAGGCGCTGCGGCCCGTGTCGGTGATGGTGTACAGCCGCTTGCTGCCTTGAGGCTGACCCTGGATGAGTTCGGCCTCCTCCAGGAAGTTGAGCGTGGGATAGATCACCCCTGGGCTCGGCGTATAGCTGCCATCGAAGCGTTTTTCGATTTGCCTGATCAGGTCGTAGCCGTGTCCTGGCTGTTCGCCCAAGAGTGAGAGCAGCAGCAGTTTCAGATCGCCTGGGGCGAACACCCGAGGGCCGCGTTCGCCGCGGCCGGGTTTGCGTTCGAAGTTTTCGGAATCGCGCATGCTGGAAAGTGCCTGTTCAAGATATATCTCAAGATAGTACTCAAGATGTATCTTCGGCAAACCACAAATGCTGATGATTCTTATCTACCCGTTCGATACATCCTTAGGCGAACGGGCAACTACGCTTGCCTGCTGCGGGGGGATGCATTCGTTAGGGTTGCCCGGCTGCAAGTAGGGCATGAGGATCGGCGCCATGCCCTTGAGCACCTGCACCGGCAGCGCAGAGGTGAACTTGAAGGCTTCCGCCGAGCGTCCGGGCACGAAGGCGGTCAAGGTGCCGAAGTGGTTATCGCCCAGGAAGAACACGAACGTCGCGGTGCGGTTAAGCGACCGTGAGCCTATCAGGCGGCCCCCGGCGCCGAAGCTCTCGATGCGGTTGTCGCCCGTTCCGGTCTTGCCGCCCATGACCAGAGGCGTGCCATCCTTGAGCATGAAGCTGCCGGAAATGCGCCGCGCGGTACCTGCGTCCACCACTTGCGACATGGCGCCCTTGAGCGCGCGCGCTACCTCGACCGGCAGTATCCGCACACCCCGATCCGGGTCGCTGATCAGTTTGGTCTCGTACGGCGTGTCCGCTGCAAAGTGCAGGGTATCGATGCGCAGTGTCGGCAGCCGTACACCGTCGTTCTGAATGATGCCCACCAGTTCGGAAAGCGCGGCAGGCCGGTCACCGGAGCTGCCAATAGCGGTAGCCAGCGACGGGACCAGGTGATCGAAGGGATAGCCCACCCGCTTCCAGCGCTGATGAATGTCGAGAAACGCCTCGATTTCCACCATGGTCCGGATGCGGCTGTCCCGTGCGCCCTGGTGACGGCTCTTGAACAGCCAGCTGTAGACCTCCTGGCGTTCGAAGCGGCTGGCGTTGATCATTTCGCTCAAGGTCGATGCAGGGTGCTTGAGCAGGTAGCCCAGCAGCCACAGGTCCAGCGGGTGGACCTTGGCGATGAAGCCCTGGTCAGGCAGGTTATACCGCCCCGGGCCGTAGGCATCGTACATCTGTACCAGACGGTCGTCGGTCAGTTTGCTCTGGGCGAGCTTGCTGTCTTTGCTATGGGCCCGCACGAAGGCGTTGAACGTGGCCTGGCCAGCCTCAGGGAACAGGTAGCGGTGCACGGCCGCCAGGCGCTGGGGTGTCACGCGCATGCCGTCGAGGAAGGTGTCCAGGCGTTGCTGCGAGGTCTTGCGCTGGTACTTGCGCCAGAAACGCATCAGGTAGCTGGTCCCTTCCTTGTCGGCGAACTTTGCCAGGTACTCCTGCCGGCGCGGGTCAGCATCGTCCTTGAGCAGCGGCACCCTGTTCAAGGGCTGCTGATAGGTGACGTAGCGCACCACGTCGCGCATCAGGCGGATGAACGGCAGGTTGATCGATTCGCGCAGGGCGTCCTTGAGGGTAGGGTTGCGGCCGTTGTCTTCCTTGCGAAAGTTATTGAACACGTGCATGCCGCCGCCGGTGAAGAAGGATTCGCCAGTGCTGGCCGAATACTTGCGCTCAAGGGCGGCGTCGAGCATCGCGTCCAGGCTCTGGTTTCTGCTGTTTTGCATCAGCCAGTCCAGTGACCAGCGGCTGATGACGTCCAGGTCGGCGACCTCGACTTTCTTCAGCTCGGCCGCAGGCTTGCCGGCGTACTTGTCATGCAGCTCGGCGACGATTTCCAGGTAGGTGGTCAGCACCCGAAGCTTGGCGGTCGAACCCAGTTCCAGCTTGCTGCCTTCGTTGATGTCGAAGGGCTGGTCGGTGCTGTCCGTCTGGACCCGCACGCGTGAGCCATCGGCAGTGCGTTCGAACAGGGTGAAACTGTAGCTGACCTGGTCGGTGGTTTTGGCAGTCAGCAAACGCTCGCCAATCAGGCCGATCTGCGCGGCGAAGGCCGGGTCGGCCAGATGCTTGAGGTACTCGCTGACTTGCAGCTGCAGGTCAGCCTGCAAGGTGCTGGTGGCGGAAAGGTCCAGACGGTCGAGGTCGTACAGCGGGCGGTTGAGCATGGCCGAAAGACGGTTGCGGGCCAGGCTGATGCCCTTGTTGGTGACGATAGGCACGATGGTCGGCTGCGCGACCCAGTCACGGTAGACGGCCTTGCTGGCCAACGCGGCATCGGCCAGCGCCTGAGGGATGATCTGGTTCGCTGCCAGCACACGAACGTGGGCGTCGGTCAGCTCGGCAAGTTCCACGCGCCCCTTGGAGAGGTAGTGCGATGGCCGGCGCTGGGCAATCATCAACGACAGCACCTGACGCAGCGCAAGGCCGCGGGCCGCCAGGCTCTGCGCATCCGTGGCGGTGTCATTGAGCGCGCGGTTGACGTGCTCGAAGTCTGCTCCATACCACACGCGCAGGCCTTCGGCCATGCCGTGGACTTCACCATGACCCGGCACGGCGGACAGCGGCACGCTGTTGAGGTAATCACGCACGATGCGCTGGCGCGCCTCGGTGGTGTCCGGCCCGCCCTGATAGGCGCGCACGCTGGCAGAAATCATCTGCCTGATCTTCTCGGCGCCCGACACGGTCAACCCGTCGGGTGAATGGCGGTACTTCTCCAGCTGGGTGGCCAGGGTACTGCCGCCGGCGGATTGGCCAGGCAGGGCCAGGTAGCGCGCGATCTGGCTGTAGGCAGCCTTGGCGAAACGCGGCCAGTCCACTGCCGGGTTGTTGCGCGGATCACGGGTATCGAGCAGGTCGCGGTTCTCGATGAACAGCAGGCTGTTGACCACGACCGAGGGAATCGAGGCGAAGTCCGGGTACAGGTACTGGGGATACTGATACTGGTAGAGCATGTCGCCCCGGCAATCGGTAATCGCCAGACCTGCCTGGACCTTTTCGATATAGGGCGCGAACAGCCCATGATCGACGTAATTGACCAGCGCCGGCGAGAATCGCACTTGTTGGCTGATCAGGTAATCGCGCTTGAGCAGGCGCGGCAGGAACTCGCCGAGCGAGCTATAGCCCAGGCGCTTATCGAACGGTCCTTCGCCTGGGTACACGATCGCATCGCTGGGACCAGGCTGCAGCGAGTAGGTCAGGGTGCTCGCCAGCTTGCTGAACTCGCGCGATTGCAGCTCGGACGTGCGGAACTCTTCATAGGCCGCGAAGCCGACAGCGCCAGCGCCCACCAGCAGAATCAGGATGATCAGACGCCACCATAGCCGGCGCTGACGAGGGGACTTGGGTTCTGGCGTCTCGGCAGGCGTTTGTTCGGGTGCTTGCTTGGTGTTTGGTTCCGTTTGCCACAGTGCGCCCATAATCGTCTATCCAGCCAGGTATTTTCGTCTTGCTTGCCTGAAGCTTAGACGTTGCGCCGGGTATGTGAAAATTTTGTGGAAACTGCGGAATAAAGCGGGTGCGCGGCAGGGCCGCGCTCAAGCATTCAGGCGGCTACCTCGCTGTTGGGCTCAAAGCTGTCCGCTCGGGCCAGTTGCCACATGCGCGAATAGAATTGCCCATCGACCTCACCGGTCAGTAGCTCGCCCGGCTTGAGGAACACATGCATTTGCGAGAACAGCTTGATCTCGGTGGCTGAAATGCGCCGCACCAAGTGCTTGGCTTCGAGCTGCGACGGGTGTTCCAGCCCAGCTGCAGCCAGCATCTCGGCCAAGGCACGCAGGGTGTTGCGATGGAAGTTCAGCACCCGTTCGGCCTTGTCCGGCACCACCAGGGCACGTTGGCGCAGCGGATCCTGCGTGGCCACACCCGTCGGGCACTTGTTGGTGTGGCAGCTCTGGGACTGGATGCAGCCGATGGCGAACATGAACCCCCGCGCGGCGTTGGCCCAGTCCGCACCGATGGCCAGGACGCTGGCGATATCGAAGGCGCTGACGATCTTGCCGCTGGCTCCGAGCTTGATCTTGTCGCGCAGGTTCAAGCCCACCAAGGTGTTGTGCACGAACAACAGGCCTTCGCGCAGCGGCACCCCGATATGGTCGGTGAACTCCACGGGGGCGGCCCCGGTGCCGCCTTCCTTGCCATCGATCACGATGAAGTCAGGCAGGATGCCGGTTTGCAGCATGGCCTTGGCGATGCCCATGAACTCCCACGGGTGACCCAGGCAGAGTTTGAACCCCACGGGTTTGCCGCCCGACAGTTCACGCAGTTGGGCGATGAACTGCATCATTTCGATTGGCGTGGAAAACGCGCTGTGCCGCGATGGCGAGATGCAGTCCTCGCCCAGCGGGACGCCGCGGGTTTCGGCAATTTCCTGGGTGACCTTGTGTTTGGGCAGTATGCCGCCATGCCCAGGCTTGGCGCCCTGGCTCATCTTGACCTCGATCATGCGCACCTGCGGGCTGCGTGCCTGCGCGGCAAATGCCTGCGGGTCGAAACGTCCGTCCGAGGTGCGGCACCCGAAATACCCGCTGCCCAGTTCCCATACCAAATCACCGCCGTGCTCGCGATGGTAGGGGCTGATGCTGCCCTCACCGGTGTCGTGGTGAAAGTTGCCCAGTTTCGCGCCTTGGTTCAATGCGCGAATGGCGTTGGCGCTGAGCGAGCCAAAACTCATGGCGGAAATGTTGAAGATCGAAGCTGAATACGGCTGGCTGCACTGCGGGCCGCCGATGGTGATGCGAAAGCTTGCCGGGTCAGCCAACGGCGCCGGGCGCATGGAGTGGCCGATGAACTCGAAGCCGGACGCGTAGACGTCGATCAGGGTGCCGAACGGTTTGTCCGAGACCTGGTTCTTGGCCCTGGAGTAGACCAGCGAGCGTTGGGCACGGGAGAAGGGCAGGGCGTCGCTGTCTGCTTCGAGCAGATACTGGCGGATTTCCGGGCGAATGGTTTCCACCAGGTAGCGGATGTTGCCCAGGATCGGGTAGTTGCGACGCACGGCGTGGCGTTTCTGCAACAGGTCGAACAGGCCTATCAGGCTGAGCAGGCCGGTTGTCAGGGTGAAGGGCCACAGCCATTGGTGGTGGATCAATGGCAGGGTTGCCAGGGTAAACACGATGCAGATGGCGAACACCGCATAACGGCTGAGAAGTGACAGGCTCATACAGGGTCCTTGCGATGGCTCGGTCAGGCTCACGGCCTGGGTTGGGCCCCGACCATAGCCAACTTGTCCGTCCCTGCAAAGGCCGTGTCGCGCAGCAGCAACTGCCGCCACTGCGTCTGCTGCGCCGCGCAAGCCTCGACCAGGTAGTCGTAACGCTTGCCCACCCGCGCAGCCACCGGCACGCCGTCGCGGTAGAGCAGCCGGTTGCCGCTGGTGGCAGGTACCTTGGCCCCCGGCAGCAATGTGCCGATCAGGTTCAGCGGATCACTGGCGCTGACCACCACCAGTGTGCCGTCCGCCGCTTGCCGGCGAACCTGGCGCAGCATTGCCACGGCTTCGGGCAAGGCGAACTGTTCGCCGGACAATCCGGCAATGAAGCGCCCGCCTCGTATTTCCCCACGCGCTTCCAGGCGATGATAGCAGCGCAGCAGATCACGCCAGGGCGGCAGCACATCGCTCTCACGCGCCAGCAGGCGCCAGCACATCACCCCGTAGCGCTGCAGCAGCAGGCGAGCAAGGTGTTCGATGCGCTGATCCTGATCCAGCTCGGCTTCGCTGCGCGCCAGCAGGGCCCAGCGCCCTGCATGGGCCATGCTGCTGGACAAGGGCAGGTGACCGAAGCGAGGCCGACGCGTGGTGCGCCGAGCGGCCGGGGTGATCAGGCTGCGCAGCCCGGTGAAGCTGTCGGCATTGGCCAGGCCTGCACCGACCAGCGCCTGCAAGGCCGTTTCCAGTTCGCTGGGGAGCAGGCGGGCCTCTTGGGCCAATTCGTCGAAGAACAGTGCACCCCGGGTTTTCAGGGCGTCATGCACCCGCTGGGCGCGTGGTCCCAAGGTGTCGAGACTCGGGGGTGGGGCCAGGCTTCGCCACAGCTGCAGGTGTTCGCGAGGCAGCAACACCACAGGCGTGCTGGCCACCGTGCTGGCTGACACGGTGCTTGCCAACCGGCTCCAGGCGAACTGCCCGCTGCGGCAAGCCTCGTCGAGCCAGCTGGGGCTGTAATCGCGTACGCGCGCCGGCAGCACGTCGGCTTCCCACGCCCCGGCCGCACTTGGAAATCCCTGCAGCTGGGCCAGCACAGCAGGCAGCGCCTGCGGCCCTTGCAACCGTTGCCCCGGATCAAGGTGTTGCCAGTGAAACAGGAAACGCATGAAGTCCTGCAGGCTGACGGGCTCGATCTCCCGGCGCAGGCGTTTGACGGTATAGCGGTGAATACGCGCCAGCAGGTGGCGTTCGCACCACTGTGTGGCTACTGCATCCGGGCTGAAATGGCCCCGTAGCACATGGCCTTGGGCCTCGAGCCGGGCCAAGGCCTGTTCTACCTCAGCGATGGGCTTGCCCAGCGGCGCCGCAAGCTGGGCGACGGTGACAGGCCCATGGCCGCTCAGCCGGGCACGCAGCAATTCGGGCAGCGCCAGGCCGTGGTCCACGGGTTGATCGAAGCCAGGCAGCGGTTCGACGGCAGGCACCAGAGGGCAATCGGGGTAGACGGCTTGCAACAGCGTCAGGCGCTCACGGGCCAGCCACAACGCCTGCTCAGGCAGGTAGACGGCCCGGCCCCGCTTGGCCAGCTGGTCAAGCAGCGTACGCCAGCGTGAGCCTGCCTGGGCTTCTGTCTGGCTGATGGCGCCCAGGCTCATCAGCGCTTCATGCATTTCATCAGCGTTGACCGGCTGCGGCCAAGCCTCGGCTGCCACCGCCGCGATCGCATCCGCATCCAGTGCACCCAGCTCATCGCCTGACTGCACATCCGCCCAGCGGCGATTAAGGACCGCCTGGGTACGACGCTCTTCAATCGGGGCATCATCCAGAAAGGTGTAAGGCCTGGCGTTGAGAATGGCTGAGGCCAGCGGCGAGGGCGCCGGCAGATCGCATGCCAGCAGGCGCACGGCACCGCTTTCCATGCGCCGCAGCAACACCAGCCAGCCCTTGCTATCCATGGCGTCGTGCAGGCAGTCGTCGAGGGTCTGACGAACCAGTGGGTGGTCCGGCACCTGCCGTTCACCGGGCAGATTCTCAAGGCAGGCGATCTGATCGGGGAATACCGAGGCGATCAGGTCCTCGCTTTTCATGCGCTGGATCTGCGGCGCAACTTTGCGACCACCGGCAAAACGCGGCAAGGCCATCGCCACACCCGCGTTCCAGCGCCAGCGCACACCGAACAGCGGGGCGTCGAGCACGGCCTGGATCAGCACCTGCTCGGCGCTGCGGCTGTCGAGGTAGCGCCACACTTCGTCGAGGGGGAAGCTGTGGCTGGTTGACAGCGACAGCACGATGGCATCTTCACTGGCTGCCGCTTGCAGCTCGACATTGAAGGTACGGCAGAACCGCTTGCGCAGGGCCAGCCCCCAAGCGCGGTTGATGCGGCTGCCGAACGGCGAGTGAATGATCAGCTGCGTGCCGCCTGACTCGTCGAAGAAGCGCTCCATCACCAGGGTGTCCTGGGAGGGCAGGGCGCCCAGTACCTGCCGCGTACGGGCCAGGTAGTCGAGCAACTGTTCGGCACAGCTGGCGTCCAGTTCGAAGGTGGCTTGCAGCCAGGCCAGCACGTGCGGCAGCGAGCCACCGGCGTGTTGCAGGCGGTCATCGATCTGCCCTTGCAGCCTGGCCACGGCAGCGCTGAGCTCGCGGCTGCGCCCAGGGGCTTCGCCTAGCCAGAACGGGATCGTGGGGGGCTGGCCGTGTGCGTCTTCGACCCGGACTCGCCCGGCCTCCACGCGCAGGATGCGATAGGACGCATTGCCCAGCTGGAAGATGTCGCCAGCCATGCTCTCCACGGCGAAGTCTTCGTTGACGCTGCCGATGTTCAGCGCCTGGGGGTCGAGCATGACGGCGTAGTCGGCATTGTCGGGAATCGTCCCGCCACTGGTCAAAGCGGTGAGCTGGCTGCCACGGCGCCCTCGCACCATGCCGCTGACCGCATCGCGGTGCAGGTACGCGCCGCGCACGCCCTGACGGCCGTTGTAGCCTTCGGCAAGCATGCCGAGCAAGGCGTCGTAATGTTCGTACGCCAACGTGTCGAACGGCATGGCCTGGCGCAGGCAGTCGAACAGCGCTCGCTCGTGCCAGGTCTGGTTGCTGGCCTCGGCGACGATCTGCTGGGCCAGTACATCCAGCGGCGCCTGCGGTACCTGTACTTCATCCAGCTCGCCGCGGCGCACGCAATCGAGCAGCGCCACGCACTCGATCAGGTCGTCTCGCGATGTCGCGAACAACCGTCCTTTGGGCACCCCGTCCACCTGATGCCCAGCACGCCCCACGCGCTGCAGGAACGCTGCGATCGAGCCGGGTGAGGCGACCTGGCACACCAGGTCGATGTCGCCGATGTCGATGCCAAGTTCCAGCGAGGCCGTGGCCACCAGCACCTGCAGCTCGCCGGCCTTCAGGCGCTGCTCGGCACTCAGGCGCCTCTCCTTGGACAGGCTGCCATGGTGAGCGGCCACCGCCGCCGCGCCCAGCCGATCGCTCAGGTGACGGGTGATACGCTCAGCCAGCCGCCGGGTGTTGACGAACACCAGGGTGGTGCGATGCGCACGGGCCAGTTCGGCCAAACGATCGTAGACCAGCCCCCAGGCATCCTGGTCGAGCACCGCCCCCAGTGGCACGGGTGGGATTTCGATGGCCAGGTCACGTTGACGCGCGTGCCCCACATCGACGATGGCGCAGGCCCGCCCGCTGCCCACCAGAAACTGCGCCACGCGTTCGACCGGACGCTGGGTGGCAGACAGGCCGATGCGTCGCAGCGGACGGTCGCACAACGCTTGCAGGCGTTCGAGGGTCAGCGCCAGGTGGCAACCGCGCTTGTTGCCGGCCAGGGCATGGATCTCATCGACGATGACGGTGTGCACCGTGCGCAGGCCTTCACGTCCAGAGGCCGAACCCATCAGCACGTACAGGGACTCCGGGGTCGTGACTAGAATGTGCGGCGCCTGCTTGCGCATGGCGATACGTTCTTTCTGGGGCGTATCACCGGTGCGCACCGCCGTGGTGATGGTGGGGGCTGCGTGCCCTTGCGCTTGGAGCGCGCGCTGGATGCCCTCCAGCGGTACTTGCAGGTTCAAACGGATGTCGTTGGACAGGGCTTTCAAGGGCGATACATAGACGATTTGCGTGGTGGCGTGCAATGTGCCGCCCTGCTCCAGCCCCTGGCGAAACAGCGCGTCGAGCACTGCCAGGAATGCACTGAGCGTCTTGCCTGAGCCGGTCGGCGCTGCCAGCAGCACGGATTGTCCCGCCTGGATGAGCGGCCAGGCCTGGGCCTGGGCATCGGTCACCGACGGATAATGGCCTGAGAACCAGGCCGCAACGCCTGGATGGAACAGCTCAAGTACTGGATGGTTCGCGGCAGGAAGCGTCATGAGAAGGTTATGAAGGGTACAGGCCAGGTTGGCAAGTGACCGTTCGTCCGCCTGTGTCCGAGCCTGGCAGTGGCCTTGTCACGGTCGGGGAGGCATGGGATGCTCGCCGCCCATTTTCAGGGAGATCACCCATGGCCAATATCATCCGCATTGCCGCCGCATTATTGCTGGACCCGCAAGGTCGCACCCTGCTGGTGCGCAAGCGCGGCACCCAGGCATTCATGCAGCCGGGCGGCAAGATCGATGCAGGCGAAACCCCGGTTCAGGCGCTTGCCCGGGAGCTGCTCGAGGAACTGGGCCTGCAGATCGACCCCGCCAAGGCCGTGCGCCTTGGCCAGTTCAGTGCCCCGGCCGCCAATGAGCCGGGGTTCGAGGTGCAGGCCGAGCTGTTCCGGGTGGACTGCGCGGCAGCGGTAATGCCGGCGGCCGAAATCGAGGAGATCACTTGGCTGGCCGCTGACCAGACGCCAGAAATGCCCTTGGCGCCCTTGACCCGTGATCTGATCCTGCCGCTATACCGCCAGTTGCTCAGCGTACCGCGCTGACACCGTCGAGGGTGGCGAACGAAGTGTCCTTGGCCGTCAGTAGAAAATCGCGCATGTAGGGCGCATCGAGCATGTCGGTGCGCACGGCCGCGTAGAGTGTCGCGAACAGGCCTTTTTCGCCCAGGCGCTTGCCTTTGACGTAGCCGCGAGAGCTGTATTCGTGCAAGGCCCAATGGGGCATGCCGCACACGCCCCGGCCGCTGGCCACCAACTGCATCATCATGACCGTGAGCTCGGAGGTGCGTACGGCCGCAGGTTCGATGTCGGCTGGCTCCAGGAAGCGGGTGAAGATGTCCAGACGGTCGCGTTCCACCGGGTAGGTGATCAGGGTCTGGTCCGCCAGGTCCTGGGGCACCATGTAGGGTTTGCCGGCCAACGGGTGTTGGTTGGCCACTGCCAGCATGGCTTCGTAGGTGAACAGAGGAACGTAGGTGATGCCGGCCAGGTCCAGGGGATCGGAGGTCACCACCAGGTCCAGGTCGCCACGGGCCAAGGCGGGCAAGGGCGCGAACGCGAAGCCTGACGCCAAGTCCAGTTCCACTTCAGGCCAGGCATCACGGAACTGATCGATGGTGGGCATCAGCCACTGGAAACAGCTGTGGCATTCGATGGCCATGTGCAAGCGACCGGCCGTGCCCCCCGCCAGTCTGGCGATATCGCGCTCGGCGCCACGCAACAGGGGAAGCGTGGCGTCGGCCAGTTGCAGCAGGCGCAGCCCGGCGCTGGTGAAGCGAATGGGCTTGCTCTTGCGCACGAACAACGTCAGGCCCAGGCGCTCTTCCAGCTCCTTGAACTGGTGTGACAAGGCCGACTGGGTCAAGTGCAACCGCTCGGCCGCTTCGACCAGGCTGTCTGCCTCGCGCAGGGCATGAAGGGTTTTCAGGTGGCGAATCTCCAGCACAGCTGACTCCGGGGGTAAGGCTGAGTGTGAACATCATGGAGTTGAGTTTCCCTCATGTTGCCGCCGCTGTCGACCGTGCCTTGCCTATAGACTGAGACGGTGCAGCGCCTGGGTAACTCAACCAAGCCCGTATTTCTTGACCTTGTCGAACAACGTGGTCTTCGCCATGCCCAACTCCTGGCTCGCCTGGCTCAAGTTGCCGCCGGTGCGCTGCAAGGCGTCACTGAGCAGGTTGCGCTCGAAGGCCTCCACAGCTTCGGCAAAGCCCAGCCCTTGGCTGCTGGTGCCCGTAGGGCCTTTCTTGAAGGCGGGCAGACCCAGCGCATAGCGCTCGGCCACGTTACGCAATTCGCGAACGTTGCCCGGCCAGTCGTGGGCCATCAGCCGTGACAGGGTCTGGCTGTCCAGAGTGGGCGTCTCTCGGTCGAACCGCAGGGCCGATTGTTGAAGGAAGTGTTCGAACAGCTGCAGGATGTCTTCGCGGCGTTCGCGTAGCGGTGGCAGTTCGAGGGTCACCACGTTCAGACGGTAATACAGGTCGCTGCGGAACTGCCCGCTCTGACCCAGGCTGTCGAGGTCGGCCTTGGTCGCCGCAATGAGCCGGCAATCCACTGGAATGCTCTGGTTCGAGCCGAGCCGTTCCAGGGTACGCTCCTGTAACACCCGCAACAGTTTGATCTGGAGGTTGATCGGCATGCTTTCCACTTCATCGAGGAACAGCGTGCCGCCGTTGGCGTGCTCGATCTTGCCGATGCGGCGTTTGCCAGCACCGGTGAAGGCGTTGGCTTCGTGGCCGAATATCTCGCTCTCGAACAGGTTCTCTGGCAGGCCACCGCAGTTCAGTGCCACGAAGGGCTGGCCCTGGCGACGGCTGAAGTCGTGCAGGCAGCGGGCCACCAGTTCCTTGCCGGTGCCTGTTTCACCCTCGATCAGCACATTGGCAGAAGTGTCCGCCACGTTGGCGATCAGTTCGCGCAGGTGCTGCATGGCGGGCGAGCGCCCGATGATGCGCCCTTCCAGGCTGCTTTGCCCGGCAAGCTGGCGGCGCAGCGCCGACACTTCGCGGGACAGACCGCGCTGCTCGAGCGCACGGCGCACCACATCGACCAGCCGCTCGGGCGAGAAAGGCTTTTCCATGAAGTCATACGCGCCGTTGCGCATGGCGCCGACGGCCATGTCGATATCGCCGTGCCCGGTGATCAGGACGACTGGCAGGCTGCGATCGCGTGCCTTGAGACGGTTGAGCAGCTCTAGGCCATCGATACCCGGAAGGCGAATGTCACTGACCACGATGCCGGCAAAATCATCGCCAATGCGTTCGAGCGCCTGTTCGGCACTGCCCACGCCTTCGCAACCGATGTCCTCCAGCGCCAGTGCCTGCTGGCAGCCAAGAAGGACATGGGGGTCGTCTTCGACGATCAGAACGGTAAGGGGCGCGTGGGTCATGGAAAGTCTGCCGATTCGGTGGGGGTGGATGCCAAGGGCAGGATCAGCACGAAGGCTGTGCCGCCGCTGGCAGGATGCTCGACACTGAGGCTGCCCTTGGCGGCCGCAGCAAGGCTGGCCGAGAGGGTCAGGCCCAGGCCAAGGCCATCGTCGCCCGGCTTGGTGGTGAAGAACGGTTCGAAAAGATGCTTGCGTGCCTCCGGATCGATGCCATGGCCGTTGTCGCGCACCTGCAAGCGGTATTTGTCACCTTGCAGTTCGCCTTCGAGCCACAAGGCCGGCTGGGGCTGGACAGCCATGGCATCCAGGGCGTTGCCGATGAGATTGACCAGAATCTGCTCCAGGCGGGTCTGGTCGATGGCCAACTGCAGGTCTTCGTAATCGCGGTGTACCTGTAGGTGGCTGCTATTGATGCGTTCTGCCAGCACCTGCAGGCTGGCTTCGACCGCCTTGGCCACTGCGGCCTGGCCGCTGTCGTCGCTGCGTCGGGCGAATGAACGCAGGCTGGCGGTGATGCGGCCCATGCGGTCGACCAGGCCATTGATGGTGCGCAGGTTGGTACTGGCGGTATCCAGAGCGCCGCGTTCGATGAACCGAACGGTATTGCCCGACAAGGTACGCAGCGCCGCCAAGGGTTGATTGAGCTCATGGGCAATACTGGTGGACATCTGCCCGATGGCCGCCAGTTTGCCAGCCTGCACCAGTTCGTCTTGGGCCTGGCGCAGGGTCTGCTCGGCATGACGGCGCTCGCGTATCTGCCCCTTGAGCCGCTCATTGCTGGCCCGCAGGTCGGCCGTACGCTCGGCGATGCGACGCTCAAGCTGGCTATTGGCTTGCTCCAGCGCCTCGCGGGCTGCCAGGCGGGTGGCGATGACTTTGCGTCGCTCGTTCCAGGCGATGCCCAGAATGGTCAGCAAGGCAAACGCCACGCCAACCAGAATACCTTGCACCATGGACTCGCGGCGCAGGTCCTGAAGCGGCGTCAGCAGCGTGAAGTGCCAAGGCGTATCGACCAGGCGACGTGTCTGGGCCAGGTAGGCCACCTCATGCGGGTTGCCCTGGGCCGTTTCGCTGTTGGCCGGGAAGGTCAGCTTTTCCACCCCGTCGGCCAGGGTCTCGCGCCCCAGCGGTTGCAGCTCGTTGAGCGGCCACCAGTAGTATTGCAGGCTGCGCGCCAGGCGCTCCTTGGTTTGCGGGGTCAGCGGACGGACTGATTTGAGGCGTCGAGCCGGATCGCTGGAAAGAATGATGATCCCGTTCTCGTCGCTGACGAACGCTTCCAGGCGGGCGCGCTGCCAACGTTCCTCCAAGGTATCGAGGCGCACCTTGATCACGGCCACGCCGATGATCTTGCCATGCTCCTCGAGCCCATGGGCCAGGTAGTAACCGGCTTCGCCCGTGGTGCTGCCGATGCCGTAGAAACGCCCCGGTTCGCCACGCACGGCGGTCTGGAAATACGCGCGAAACGACAGGTCTTCACCCAGGAAGGAGTCGGTATCGCGCCAGTTGCTGGTGGCTTGCACCCGCCCCTGGGTGTCGAGCACGAAGATCGCGCGGCTGCGGCTGCGCCGGTTGAGGCCTTCGAGGTATTCGTTGACGGTTTGCCGTGAACCTCCATCAGGGTCGGTCAGCAGGTGCGACACACTGTCTTCGAGTTCCAGCAGGCTGGGAAGGTAGGTGTACTTGCTGATCTCGCTTTCGACCGTGCGTGCATGCAATTCCAACTGGCGTTCGCCATTTTCACTGAGCACCCGTATGCCGTTGCTCTCGCTGATCAGGAACCCGGCCATGCCCAGCCCGATCATCAGCAGGACGATCAGCGGTGGTAACAGCAGTTGGCGAACAAGGCGGGCTTTCACGGCAGGCTTGGCAGGTAACAGGAGCGAGGGGTCGCATTTCATCACAGTGACCTCGTCACGACCAGCGCCCGCTGCCCGCAAGGGCGGCGGGGCCGAGCGGCTCGATGAGGCAGGATCAGTGCTGAAGGATCTTGCTCAGGAAGTGCTGGGTGCGTTCGTGACGGCCTTCGGGGTTGCCGAAGAAGTCTTCCTTCTGGCAATCCTCGATGATGTTGCCCTTGTCCATGAAGATCACGCGGTTGGCCACTTTGCGAGCAAAGCCCATTTCGTGGGTCACGCACATCATGGTCATGCCTTCGTGGGCAAGCTCGACCATCACGTCCAGCACTTCGTTGACCATCTCCGGGTCCAGGGCCGAAGTAGGCTCGTCGAACAGCATGACGATCGGGTCCATGGACAATGCGCGCGCGATGGCGACCCGTTGCTGCTGACCGCCGGACAACTGCCCGGGATGCTTCTTGGCGTGGGCACTCAAGCCGACGCGGTCGAGCAAGGCCAGGCCCTTCTTGGTGGCTTCGGCCTCACTGCGGCCCAGCACCTTGCGCTGGGCAATGGTCAGGTTTTCGGTGATGGTCAGGTGTGGGAACAGCTCGAAATGCTGGAAGACCATGCCCACGCGCGAGCGCAGCTTGGGCAGGTTGGTCTTGGCGTCGGCGATCGAAGTGCCGTCGACCACGATGTCGCCCTTCTGGAAAGGCTCCAGCGCGTTCACGCACTTGATCAGGGTGGACTTGCCCGACCCCGAGGGACCGCATACCACCACCACTTCACCTTTCTTGACCTCGGTGCTGCAGTCGGTCAGCACCTGGAAGTCCCCGTACCACTTGTTGACGTTCTTGATGGAAATCATACGGTGATCCTTTTTTGCAGGCGCTTGACCAGCCACGAAGCGGAGAAGCTGATGATGAAATACACGATGCCGGCGAAGATCAGGAACTCGTGGGAGCGCCCGATGATGTCGCCGTTGGAGCGTGCCGAGTTGAGGAAGTCGACCAGGCCTACCGTGTAGACCAAGGACGTGTCCTGGAACAGGATGATGCTCTGCTGCAGCAGCAACGGCGTCATCTTGCGGAAGGCCTGGGGCAGGATGATCAGGCGCATGGTCTGGCCATAGGTCATGCCCAACGCCTGGGCTGCGCCCATCTGGCCTTTGGAGATCGACTGCACACCGGCACGCACGATTTCGCAGAAGTAGGCCGCCTCGAACATCATGAAGGCGACCACGCAGGAGGTGAAGGCCCCCACCGGCGTATCCTGTCCAGTGATCCAGCGCAGCACGAACGGCACCGCCAGGTAGAACCAGGTGATCACCAGCAGCAGCGGGATCGAACGAAAATAGTTGACGTAGGCGCCGGCCAGCCTGGACAGCAGTTTATTCGACGACAGGCGCATCAGCGCCAGCAGGGTGCCCAGCACGATGCCGCCGATGACGCCCATCACCATCAATTGCAGGGTCATGGCCATGCCATCCCAGAGGGCGGGCAGGGCGGGGATGATTTCGCTGAAATCCAGGTCCATTTACTTGCCCCCCACAGAGATCAGGCCAGGTACGGCCACTTTCTTCTCGACGATACGCATGAGCAGCATCAGGCCCATGTTGAGGGTGAAATAGATCAACGTGGCCAAGGTGAACGCTTCGAACAGGTTCGCCGAGAACTCGGCAGTCTGCTTGGTTTGCGCCAGCAGCTCCATCAGGCCGATCAACGAAGCCACCGAGGAGTTCTTGAACACGTTCAGGAATTCGGAGGTAAGTGGCGGAATGATGATGCGGTAGGCCTGTGGCAGCAGCACGTTGGTGTAGATCTGCGGCAGGCTGAAACCCATCGCTCGCGCGGCGGCTTCCTGGCCACGGGGCAGGGCCTGGATGCCGGTGCGAACCTGTTCGCACACGCGCGCGGCGGTGAACAGGCCCAGGCACACGACCACACTGATCAAGGCCGACGTGGTCGGGTTCAAGTCCTGCTTGAACCATTCCTGCAGCCCCTCTGGCAGCAGGTCCGGCACCAGGAAGTACCAGATGAACAGCTGCACCAGCAAAGGCACGTTGCGGAACAGCTCGACGTATGCGGTTGCGATACCGGAAACGAGCCGGTTAGGCACGGTTCGCATCACGCCCAGGATCGACCCCAGCAGCAAGGCGATGATCCAGGCGGAAATGGCGATGGCGATGGTCCACCCCAGGCCGGTGATGTACCAGTCCAGATAGGTTTCGCTGCCCACGCCAGTGGACTTGAAGAATACGCCCCAGTCCCAGTTGTAATTCATCGGGATTTCCCCTCAGACGATTGTTTCACAGGCACCTTCCAGCATCCGAGGGCAAACTGCCCTCGGATGAAAGGTTAGACACTAACGGGGAGCCTGCCCGTTTAATTCGCGCCTTGCAGCGCGGCAGGCTCCAGGCTGGGGGTCAGGATTTCTTCTCGTCCGCCGCCTTGTCGGTCGGCTCGGCGATCAGCTTCTTGAGCTCGTCGCTCATTGGGAACTCCAGGTTCAAACCTTTAGGCGGGATTGGCTGCTGGAACCACTTGTCGTAGCTCTTGTTGACTTCACCGGACTTGAAGTAGCCAACGATCGCGTCATCCACGGCCTTCTTGAAGGGCTCATCACCCTTGCGCACCATGCAACCGTAGATTTCGTAGGATTGCGGCGTACCGGTGATGACCCAGTCCGACGGCTTGCGAGCTTTGGCCATTTCGCCAGCGAGCAGCGCGTCGTCCATCATGAAGGCCACAGCGCGACCGCTCTCGAGCATGTTGAAGGCTTCACCGTGGTCCTTGGCGGAGATCACGTTCATCTTCATCTGCTTGTCGGCGTTCATGGCCTTGAGGAGGCGTTCGGAGGTGGTGCCCGCGGTGGTCACCACGTTCTTGCCAGCCAGATCTGCGAAGTCCTTGTAGGCCGGCTGGCCGTCCTTGACCTTGGTCAGCAGACGGGTGCCAACTTCGAAGATACCCACCGAAAAGCTGACTTGCTGCTGGCGCTCGACGTTGTTGGTGGTGGAGCCGCACTCCAGGTCGACGGTGCCGTTCTGTACGAGCGGGATGCGGGTCTGGGAAGTGACCAGGTTGTAGCGGACCTTGATGTCGGTACCCAGTTGCTTCTTCAGGGCCTCGACGACGGCCAGCTGGATATCGTGGGAGTAGCCGACGGGCTCTGGCTTGCCGGCCAGGTAGGAAAACGGGATGGAGGAGTCGCGGTGGCCCAGGGTGATGGTGCCTGAATCCTTGATCTTCTTCAGGGTGCCGGTGAGTTCTTCGGCCATGGCCGGCGAAGCGATCACAGCAGCCGCGATGGCGGCGCCCAGCAATTGACGAACGATACGCATCAAATTTTCCTCGACGTGTTTGTTTTTTTTATGGAGCCGTTGGCGGACTCTTTCGTTCAACGGATACGGCAGCGGTTGCATCCGGTTGAATGGATATGAGCAGAAGTCGTGCCAAGGTCCGTGAAGCATGTTAGCCCCGCTGAAAGCAAGGGCGTTAGCCTTGTTCGACTAATTCGAGTTTTTCAGCAGGGTCGGAAATTCGAATTACCGTCATTTTTATGTTCGGTTATCCGAATGAGTGCTCACCATTGTGCACCTAGCCATATGTATATGTAACACCTGTCCATGACAGCTCGATGTTCTGCTGCGGCATTTCCCAGACCAGAGGAAGATCCGTGGCAGATAAAGCACTACCTCACGTTTCCGTTGATGCGCTCGTGGCGAGCGCGTTGCCGGCTTGGCTGACCAGCGCCGATCCAGACCTGCTCAGCACGTTCCATCGTGCGCTCGAGCTTGAACAGTTGTCCTGCGAGGCGGTCAAGGTGCGTCTGAAAACGTTGCCTGGGCTGCAGACCTTTGCCCGCCCATTGCTTCAGGAGGCGCTGCGAGCCATGGGCTTGGGCGAGGTGAATGTGGATACCGCTCGGGTGGTGGTGCACGACAGGGTTGCGATGCCCAGTGCCGCCCCTCGGCTGCACACACCCATGAAGGTGATTTACAGCAATGAATCGCTGTTGATGGCCGCGTTACACAACTTTCATGAAAGCGAGACCCATCCCGGCCTGCACCGGCGCGCTCAATTGCAAAAGGCAGACGGCACTGTACTGCCGCTTTCCTTCGAAGCGTTTGCTCGCCTCTGCCGGCAGCTGGATCTGGGCGGGCGGTACCAGCAGCAGCTGCATACGTGCCTGTTCCCCAAGGCGCGCCCCCCGGCACCCGCCGATTTTGGGCAGCGTGCAGTGGAACAGATTTTCGAGGAGCGCCTACGCGCGGCGCTTGATGTTGCAGTCAGGATGGCCAGGCTCAAAGGGCAGCTGACCGATCAAGACTACCTGACACTTCTGCCGCTGATAGCCCGCAAGCCGACGGTACCGGCCGTGGCTCAAATGTTCCAGGCGTTCGAGCTATTCGTCTTGGGCAAGCGCGTTCAGCGTTGCCTGGTCATTGAGCTTCGCGCGGCGGCAAATGGGCCCGTGCACGGCCTGATAAGCTGGTTTTCCAATGACCCGGCCGAGCCCATCGGGCGGCATGCGAACTGGACTGGATTGTACGAACACCTCGGCATGCGACTGCGTGAGCGTCGATATACACAGTACTTTGCCGGCTTGATTGCTCAGCGCGAGCGGCCTGCGTTTCTGGCCCAGCTGGCGCAGTTGAACAAAGCTTCGACTGGTCCTACACCGCTCGCCCTCGATGGTCGGCATTTCGCAATAGAAGGCTCTGTCTTTGCCTGCCTGCGCAAGCGCTTGCTCGATGCAATGATCGATGATGCCCGGGTACTTGCCGTTCCCACAGGCGACCTGACTCAACTTGAGCGGCACGAGCGCATCGACGCCTTGAAAGGGGCAGGGCTGGATGCGCTTACACTGGCCGCGCTGTTCGTCCCCGGCTTGGGCGAAGTTTTATTTGTTGCGGCTGCGGCGGACGTCGTGCGCGAAGTCTATGACGGTTACGAGGCTTGGCAGATAGGCGACAGGCAACAAGCGCTGGCGCATGTGTTCAATGTGGCCCAGGTCGTGGCCACGGGCGCGCTGCTGGGTGCTGCGCAGCCATTGTTCGGCGGCGCGCTCGAGCGCATCGGTTTGGTCGACGGCCTCACGCCGGTCATGGCCGGCAACAGGGGATTGCGGCTAAAAAAGATGCCGGCGTCGGCCCACTATCTAGAGCATCCGGGGGAATTGATACGCAGCTTTGGCGCCGATCTTGAGCAAGTGTCGGACTTGGACGCCAACGCGCTGGTGCATATCACCGGCCTGACGCCCGAACACTTGCGCAGCCTGCGGGTACACGAGGAACCGGCGCCAGCGCGGTTCAGAGAAGCGCAGGCACGGCACCTGCTGTATGGGCAGGGGCCGACATCAGAGCTGTTGGTCGAGCAAGCGCTGACGCATTCAGTGGGCGAGCCAGGCGTTGGCGTGGATACGCTCACTCGCGACTTCACCGGCCTGTCAGTGCCACTTGCGCAAGAAATCGTGGAATGCGCGACCACAGAACAACTTGAAACGCTGATGAGCGGCAAGGTCCCCCTGCCGCTTGCTGAGCGGGCGCGTTGGGCAGTGCGTGAAAGCCGCATCGATCGCGCGCTGTTGGGCTTCGAGCATGAGCAGGCCACCAACCTGGACACACTGCGCCTGGCGCTGGCGCTGATCGATGAAACATCGCCATGGCCTGTGTCGATGCGTATCGAGGTGCGCCTGGGTGAGGCCCAGGGCAAGCTCGTGGCCTCCCACGGCCCAGTTGACGCACAGCGCACCGAGGTGATCGTGCAGACCAGCGGAGGATATCAGTTGCAGGCACGTTCGATTCAGGCCGTGGATCAAGGACTGCTGGCGTGTTTGCTGCAGACCCTGGATGAAACCCAGAAAACCGCCTTCGGCGGTTCATCGGTTACGGCTGTCGAATTGGCGGAAAACCTGCTGCACAGGGCGGCTGTCGATCGGGGCAAAACGGCCCAGTCACTGGGCATGGTGGCTCTGGGTGGCCGATTCAACCCGCCTCGCCGACTTCAGGATGGTCGTATTGGTTACCCCCTCAGCGGGCGAGGGGAGAGCAGCCGGCAAGCACTACGCCGGGGCATACACCGCATCTACCCGACGCTGACCGAGAGCCAGATGGACGCCTACCTGGAGCAATTGACCGAGCGCGACGTGAATTTATGGGACCACTTGAGCGATCTCGAAGGGCGACTGGCACGTTTGCGTGAGTCCCTCGCCTCCTGGGAGAGCCAACGCAATGGTTTCATCGATGGGCGCCGCCGACGCAGGGTTGCCACCCAGATCCGCCGCGCTTGGCGACGCAAGACAGTTGCGTCCGGGAACGATGAGTATGTGCTGCGTATACAGGGCGAGCAGGTGGGCGCGCTACCTGACCTGCCTGACGACATCGATTTCAATCACGTGCGGCAATTGAGCCTGCGCAACTTGGCGCTTATCAACGTCAGCGACAACTTTCTCAAGCGCTTCCCGCACCTGCAGGTGCTCGATCTGCGCGGCAACCAGTTGACGCAGCTGCCGACTGGCCTCAGTGACCTGGAGCAGTTGCGGGTATTGCGGTTCGATGACAATCGAATCGTACTTCGACCTGACAGTGACACGGCACTGACCAGACTGACCCACCTTGAGTACATTAGCTTGAGCGGTAATCCGATCGGCAGAATACCGAACCTGTCTTCCCTACGTCATCTGCGTACGATTTCACTGCGCAACACAGGCCTGTTGAACATTCCGCAGCGCCATCAATTACTGTGGCGCGGCCTGATGGACATCCGGGAAAACCAGATTCGTGAGGTCAACGAGCATCTGCAGATGCTCGGAGAACACATCCAGCAAATGTCCCTGCACGACAATCCGTTGGACGAAGCCAGTCAGCAAGCACTCGCCACTGTAAACGAGGGCTCGCTCGCGCCGCGCACCCATGCCCAGGTGTCCATTGACGACGAGCTGCGAGACAGCTGGATTGGACCGGCCAAGCCAGACATTCGCCATCGATATGAAGGCATCTGGAACGCCTTGCTTGACGATGAGGGCTCGGCCGATCTCTTCCGGTTCCTTGCCGACTTTGCCGAATCTGACGATTTCCATGAACGCCCGCCATACTACCGCGCACGCATATGGCGCATTCTCGAATTGTGTGCTGAAAGTACGGATGTCCGCGAATCGGTCTACCTGCAGACCCAAGGCCCGCAGACCTGCGAAGACCGTTTGTTGCTACTGCTCAGTCAACTTGAGGTGAGAACGCTTATTGCCGTTCATACGGCTGGGGCGAGTGCCGGGCAGACTGAGCGCGAACTCCTGCGCCTTGGGCGTTCGCTGTATCGTCTGGACCAGGTGGACAGTATCGCCGCTCGGCATATCGAGCGTATGCGGCGCGATCCCTATGCGAGGGTGGATGACATCGAGGTGTACCTGGCTTACCGGGTCAATCTGGCGAACCGCTTGGGGTTACCGGCTCAACCAACTTACATGAATTACCCGGAATTCAGCGATGTCAGCAGTCGGCAGATCAGGCTGGCCGGAGAGCGGGTACTGGCGGGCGAGAGTTTGGATGTACTGGCCGCGGCACTGGCGCAACGCGAGTTCTGGCAGTCGTTTGTACGCAGTCATTACCGCGAACGTTTCGAGGCGCTGGCTGCACCGTTTCACCAACGGCTCGAAACCGCCGAGCGCACCGTCGGCGAACACGGGGAGCAGGTCTATCTTCAACAGGCTGCTGCCTTGAAGGCTGAGCTCGATGCGCACGAGCAGGCGCTTTACCACGAGCTGGCCGTCGAGGCCTACAGCCGCATGTGAGCATGTGCTGACAAGCGGCACATCTGGGTCAGGCAGCTTGACTGCGCTGCGTTGCCTTTTCCAGGTACTGGCTAAGGGTGTTCTGTTCGGCTTCGGTGGTGAACAGCCCAAGCTTGGTACGACGCCACAGGATATCTTCAAGGCTGGTAGCCCACTCATGCTCGCGCAGGTAATCCACCTCGCGGGCAAACAGCCCTGCACCGATGGCCTGACCCAGGTCCTGCGGGCCTTCAACGCCTGCCAGAAGCGTCCAGACGCGGCTGCCATAGGTGCGTGCCCAGCGCTGGGCAATGGCCGGGGCAAGCCAGGTATGCCGAGCAAGCAAGGCTTCTTCAAGTGCCTGCGGCGTGGTCATGTCCTCACCGCCCGGCAGGGTTGATTCGGCTGTCCAACTACCGCCCATCTGGCTGAAGAACGGCTTGAGTTCGGCCATGGCCGATTCGGCCAGCTTGCGGTAAGTGGTGAGCTTGCCACCGAAGACCGAGAGCAGGGGGGCTTCACCGTGGGCGGCCGACAGTGCCAAAGTGTAGTCGCGGGTAACGGCCGATGGGTTGTCCGATTCGTCATTGCACAGAGGGCGAACGCCTGCATAGGTGCTGAAAATGTCACTGCGCTGAAGCTGATGATTGAAGTGGGCGTTGACCACGTTGAGCAGGTAGTCGGTTTCCTGATCGGTGATCGCCACCTTGGCAGGATCGCCCGTGTATTCACGGTCGGTGGTGCCGATCAGTGTGAAACGATCAAGGTACGGAATGCAGAAAACGATGCGCTGGTCTTCGTTCTGCAGAATGTAGGCGTGCTCGCCTTCATACAGCCTAGGGACGATCAGATGACTCCCCTGGATCAGACGGATCCCATAAGGGGCGTCCAGTTTCAGGTCGTTCTTGATGAACTGCGCAACCCATGGGCCGGCGGCGTTCACCAGGCCCTTGGCACGCACCGTCCGGGTGCTGCCGTCGGCGTGTTGCACTTCCACTTCCCAGAGGGCGCCGACACGTTTGGCGCCCAGGCACAGCGTCTGGGTGTGAATGTGCGCGCCATGTTCACGGGCAGCCATGGCGTTGAGGACCACCAGGCGAGCATCATCGACCCAGCAGTCGGCATATTCGAAACCACGGGTGATGGCCGGCTTGAGCGCAGAGCCAGCGCCAAATCGCAGGCTGCGCGAGGCGCCCAGCCGCTTGCGCTTGCCCAGGTGGTCGTACAGGAACAGGCCAGCACGGATCATCCAGGCAGGGCGCAAATGGGGGCGATGGGGCAGCACGAAGCGCATGGGTTTGACGATGTGCGGTGCCTTGGCCAACAGGACTTCGCGTTCGGCCAGGGCCTCGCGTACCAGACGAAACTCGTAATGCTCGAGGTAGCGCAGACCTCCGTGAATCAGCTTGCTGCTGGCTGACGAGGTGTGCCTGGCCAGGTCGTCCTTTTCACACAGGAAGACTTTCAGGCCGCGGCCGGCTGCGTCGGCGGCGATGCCCACACCGTTGATGCCACCGCCTATCACCACCAGGTCATAGCAGTCGGCGACGGGAGCGCTGGTCGAATCGG
Source organism: Pseudomonas sp. UBA5568 (assembly GCF_002425525.1). Lineage (NCBI taxonomy): Bacteria > Pseudomonadati > Pseudomonadota > Gammaproteobacteria > Pseudomonadales > Pseudomonadaceae > Pseudomonas > Pseudomonas sp. UBA5568. Next base: position 49,043 of record NZ_DIMK01000032.1, read on the forward strand.
GCTGGGACACAGGGAAGGCCTCCTGGAGCAGTTCGTATCGAAAGTGAACATTTATGTTCGTTTCCGAAAATACTAGCGCAAGCGCAGGCGACTCGCCAGTCCGTATTCATAGAAAATACTGATCAGGTGACAAGCAAATGAACATTAACGAAAAAGTCAGCGTGTGTCGGGCGCCTGTGCCACGCCCATGCTCACAGCGCCGGCGCCGACCTTCTAAACCACTTCGACACGTACCTTGTGGTCATTGAGCAGTTGGACCAGGGCAGGGGTCGGTGCCTGGTCAGTCACCAGGCAGTCGACCAGGCTGATGGCCCCCAGGCGCACCATGGCATTGCGCCCGAACTTGCTGGAGTCCGCAGCCAGAATCACCTGCCGAGCATTGGCGATGATCGCCTGGGACACGCGCACTTCCTGATAGTCGAAATCCAGCAGGCTCCCGTCTTCATCGATGCCGCTGATGCCGACCAGGGCGTAATCGACTTTGAACTGATTGATGAAGTCCACACTCGCCTGGCCTACGACACCGCCGTCACGGCGCACAGTGCCGCCCGCCACCAGCACCTCGAAGTCATCCTTGGCCGCCAGGATGGAGGCGACGTGCAGGTTGTTGGTGATGACCTTCAGTTGGCTGTGGTTGAGCAAAGCGCGGGCGATGGATTCGGTGGTGGTCCCGATATTGATGAACAGCGAGGCATGATCGGGGACCTGCCGCGCGACAGCCTCGGCGATGCGCTGCTTTTCATCACGCATCTGGTCGGCGCGCATGGCATAGGCGGTGTTTTCGACGCTTGAATCGTAGGCTGCGCCCCCGTGGTACCGGCGCAACAGGTCGAGCTCTGCCAGTTGGTTGATGTCGCGGCGGATCGTCTGCGGGGTAACGACGAACAGCTGCGCCATTTCCTCGATACTGACATAGCCGCGGTCGCGGACCAGTTCGAGGATTTGTTGTTGGCGTGGAGGCAAATTCATGGACGTCCTTCGGAGCAGCCTGACAAATGCTGCAATGATGCCGTAGGACGGGGATGACGACCAGCGTGGCGTCCGAAGGGTGGATCCGGCGCAGACCTGGGAGCGGACTGCGCCGTTGCCTAAAGCGATCAGGCGTCGTGATCTTCCCAATCGCGGGTGCGATCGACGGCTTTTTTCCAGCCGCCGTACAATTTCTCTTTCTGCGTTTCATCCAGTTGCGGGCTGAACTCCCGCTCGATGATCGCCTTGTTGCGCAGCTCGTCCAGACTGCTCCAGAAACCGCAAGCCAGGCCCGCCAGGTAGGCTGCACCCAGCGCCGTGGTTTCACGCATCTTGGGGCGCTCGACACACGTGCCGAGGATATCGGCCTGGAACTGCATGAGGAAATTGTTGGCCACGGCGCCGCCGTCGACGCGCAGTTCGGACAGGCGCTGGCCGCAGTCCTGCTGCATGGCATCGAGCACGTCGCGGGTCTGGTAGGCGATGGACTCCAATGCTGCGCGGATGATGTGATCCACCTTGACGCCACGGGTCAGGCCAAATAGCGCACCGCGGGCATAAGGGTCCCAGTAGGGGGCGCCGAGGCCGGTGAAGGCAGGCACCAGGTAGACGCCATTGCTGTCCTTTACCTTGCTGGCGAAGTACTCGGTATCCAACGCGTCATTGACGATCTTCAGCTCATCACGCAGCCACTGGACCGTCGAGCCACCGTTGAACACGGCCCCTTCCAGGGCATAGGCCACTTCACCGCGCGGGCCACAGGCAATGGTGGTCAGCAGGCCATGGGATGACGTGACGGCCTTGTCGCCCGTGTTCATCAACAGGAAGCAACCGGTGCCGTAGGTGTTCTTCGCCTGCCCCGGTTCCACGCACATCTGCCCGAACAGCGCCGATTGCTGGTCCCCGGCAATGCCGGCGATGGCGATGCCACTTTTGGTGTGCCCATAGACCTCGGAGGAGGAGCGCACTTCTGGCAGCATTTGCGCAGGAATGCCCAGGATGTCGAGCAGTTTTTCATCCCACTGCAGCGTGTGGATGTTGAACATGAGGGTTCGCGAGGCATTGGTGTAGTCGGTGACATGCACCTTGCCGCCGGAAAACTTCCAGATCAGCCAGGTATCGACGGTGCCGAACAGCAGCTCGCCACGTTCGGCGCGTTCCCGGGCGCCGTCGACATTGTCCAGGATCCACTTGAGCTTGGTACCGGAAAAGTACGGGTCGGTGACCAGGCCCGTGGTTTCACGAATGTAGTCCTCAAAGCCGTCGCGCTTGAGCTGGGCGCAGATTTCGGTGCTGCGCCGGCATTGCCAGACGATGGCATTGTACACCGGGCGGCCTGTTTCCTTGTCCCAGACGACGGTCGTCTCGCGCTGGTTGGTGATACCCAGGGCCGCGACCTGGGCATGGCTGATGCCAGCCTGGGCCAGTGCCTCGACCATGGTCGCACTCTGGGTGGCAAAGATTTCCATGGGGTCGTGCTCGACCCAGCCTGCCTGCGGATAATGCTGCACGAACTCACGCTGTGAGGTGCCGACCACATTGGCGTCACGGTCGAAGATGATCGCACGCGAACTGGTGGTGCCCTGGTCCAGGGCGATGATGTATTGCTTGTCCTGAGTGTCTGTCATGGTGTTGGCCTTGCAAAATAGGGGTCGTGGCGGGTCTGGCTGCCGTGCTCAACTGATTTGCGTATCGCCTTGGCGACCGTCGCCTGTCGCGGGCGTGGGCGCTGGTGCAGGCAGGTTGCGGGCAATCAAGCCACGATAGGTGGCAGCACCCAGGCAGGCGCCGATGATAGGGCCGAATATCGGCACCAGGAAGTAAGGCACATCCCGGCCGCCGGTAAAGGCGATTTCGCCCCAGCCTGCCAGGAACGTCATGATTTTCGGGCCCAGATCGCGTGCCGGGTTCATGGCAAAGCCGGTCAACGGCCCCATGGCACTGCCAATCACCGCGATCAGCAAGCCGATCAGCAGCGGCGCCATCGCGCCGCGTGGCAGGCCGTTGTTGTCGTCGGTCAGGGCCATGATGACGGCCATGAGGATCGCCGTGATGACCACCTCAACCAGCAGCGCTTGCGCCGTGGACAGGGAGGGGTGTGGGTAGGTCGAGAACACCGCCGCCAGTTCCAGGCTGGATTCACTACCGCGCAGCAGGGTGTGCGCTTGTTCGAAATCGAAGAACAGGCTGCTGTAGAGGGTGTAGACCAGTGCCGCGCCGCAGAAGGCACCGCACACTTGGGCTAGTATGTAGAAAGGCAGCTTGCGCCGCTCGAAGCCGGCGAACAGGGTCAGCGCGATGCTGACGGCAGGGTTCAGGTGGGCACCGGAGATCCCTGCGGTGAGGTAGATACTCATGCTGACCCCCACCCCCCAAATGATGCTGATTTCCCAGAGTCCGAAGCTTGCGCCTGCGACCTTGAGCGCGGCGACGCAGCCGGTACCGAAGAAGATCAGCAGCGCAGTACCGAGAAATTCGGCCAGGCACTGGCTGGACAGCGTGGGTTGGCCTTGGGCAATTGTCATGTATGACCTCGTTGTTTTTGTTGTGAGTCGCGTGGGGCTCGACAGCAAGGCCCGGACCTTCCGGATGGTCCTGGGCGGGTATGAGATGCACCGTGAAGGTGCACCCCCGGTATTCAGAAACGAAAAAATATAGACAAGAAACGCTGATGTCAAAGGTCGAAAGTGAACGGTCAGTCACGTTTTGGGCAACCGCCGCCAGCGTGACGCCCCTTTGTAGAGCGGGGCGCTTGGGCTTATTGGCTGGGATGTAGGAATTGACCTAAAGTAGCTGCCGATCTGTCTTACACCGGAACTTCGTATGACTCCCGCTCTGGATCTGTTGAAAAAGCATCACGCGCACTATCACGTTCACAGCTACGAGCATGATCCCAAGACAGCGTCCTATGGGTTGGAAGCTGCAGATAAGCTCGGCCTGGACCCACAGCAGGTGTTCAAGACGCTGCTGGCCTGTAGCGAAAAAGGAGAGCTGCTGGTGGCGGTGGTGCCTGTGGTGGGTACGCTCGATCTCAAGGCCTTGGCGCACGCGGCGGGCGTCAAAAAGTGCGAGATGGCCGATCCGGTCAAGGCGCAGCGAGCAACGGGTTACCTGGTAGGTGGGATCAGCCCCTTAGGGCAGAAGAAGCGTCTGCGCACCTTCATCGACGAGGCGGCGCAGCGTTTTGCGACCATCCATGTGAGTGCTGGACGACGTGGGCTGGAGGTAGAACTGGCGGCAACGACTTTGGCCGAGCATACTCAGGGCACCTTTGCCAGTATCGGCAGAACGTGATGCCAGCGCCCATTCACCCTCGCTACCCGCTCGGATCGAGCCGGTAGCGCGTCCGCTCAAGACGTAGCCCGGGCCTGGCGTCAGTTTGGCCCGCTGTGGCGACGAACCCCTGTTGCCTGCTGCACCGTCTGGGTAGCGATGCTACCTGGCACCGGGAACACCACCAGGTGGTCGGCTTTTACCGCAATGCCCACCTCTTCGCCTGGCTGGCGATCCACATGGCTGGTGAAGATCGCTTCGAGCTGGCTGCCGGTGGGGAGTTGCAGGCGATACAGCGTTGAGGCGCCTAGAAAGCTCTTGGCCACGATGACAGCGCGCAACGGGCTTTCGGGAGCGTGCACGATATCATCCGGGCGCAGCAACACATCCACCGAGCTGCCCTGCGCCATGCGATAGGCACGGTTGCCTCGCAGCTCGCCCAGTTCGGTGCTGACGGCTTCCACGCTGGTCATCTGGCCACGGATGAAATAGCCCTGGCCGATGAAACTGGCCACGAAAGGTGTCTGTGGCTCGTGGTACAGGTTGTAGGGCGTATCCCACTGCTCAAGCCGGCCCTCCTTGAACACCCCAACCTGGTCGCTGACAGCGAACGCTTCTTCCTGGTCATGGGTGACCAGAATGGCGCTGGTGCCGCGCTGCTTGAGGATGTCCCGCACCTCATGGCTGAGCCTGCGACGAAGCTCCACGTCAAGATTGGAAAATGGCTCGTCCAAAAGCAGCAATTGCGGCTCTGGGGCCAACGCCCGTGCCAGTGCGACCCGCTGCTGCTGGCCGCCGGACAACTCGTGGGGGTAACGGCCACCCAACCCACCTAACTTGACCAGGTCGAGCATCTCGTCGATGACCGCAGCTTGGCGTGGGTGCTTGGCGATACCGAAGGCGATGTTCTGCGCCACCGTCAGATGGGGGAACAGGGCGTAGTCCTGGAACACCATGCCGATGCGACGCTTCTCCGGCGCCAGGGTAAACCCCGCCTTGGAAATGACGTTGCCGGCCAGTTGGATTTCGCCTTCGTGCACCGACTCGAAACCCGCGATGGCGCGCAAGGTCGTGGTCTTGCCGCAGCCGGACGAGCCAAGCAGGCAGCCAATGTCGCCTGCATTCAGATGCAGATTCAGGTTCTGGACGATGCGCTGGTCGCCGTAGCCGCAGGCAAGGTTGCGCAGGTTGAGCAGTAGAGGTTGACTCATGCGTGGTGGTAAGCCGGTTCGACGAGAAATTCGAGAAGTGCCTTTTGTGCATGCAGACGGTTCTCAGCTTGATCCCAGGCGACCGAACGGGGGTCATCGAGCAGATCATGGCTGATTTCCTCGCCGCGGTGGGCGGGTAGGCAATGCATGAACAAGACGTCAGGTGCTGCCAGGTCGAGCATGTCGCGGGTGACCTGGTACGGCGCGAAATGCGCCAGGCGACGAGCAGTTTCCTCTTCCTGACCCATGGAAGTCCAGACATCGGTGGTCACCAGGTGGGCGCCTTTTACCGCTTCGCGGGGATCGCGCACGATCTGCACGTGCTCAGCGCCGATGGCCTTGAACCGGGGATCGGGCTCATACCCCTCGGGGCAGGCGATGCGCAGCTGGAAACCGAACTGCCGGGCCGCTTCGATGTAGGAGTTGCACATGTTGAAGCCATCGCCAATCCAGGCGACGGTCTTGCCTTCGATCGCCCCCCGGTGCTCGAGAAACGTCTGCATGTCGGCCAGAAGCTGACACGGGTGCGACTCGTCCGACAGGGCATTGATCACCGGTACGCGGGACTTGGCGGCAAAGTCAGTCAGGGTGCTGTGGGCGTGGGTCCGTATCATCACCACGTCGAGCATGCTCGACAAGACGATGGCGCTGTCGCCGATTGGCTCGCCTCGCCCCAGCTGGGTGTCGCGTGGGGACAGGAAGATGGCCTGGCCGCCAAGCTGGATCATCCCGGCTTCGAAGGACACGCGGGTGCGGGTCGACGATTTTTCGAAGATCATGCCCAGCACACGGCTTTTGAGCGGCTCGAACAGCACGCCGCGCTTGCGCAGGTCCTTCAGCTCGATGCCGCGGCGGATCACCCCGAGCAATTCGTCGGTGGTGAAGTCCAGCAGGGAGAGAAAGTGCCTAGCGCTCATGATTGACTACCTTATCTGCAACAGTATGCAGGCCGACCGTGCGGTTTTTTTGACAACGGCGGTGACCTGCGGCGTAAGCCGCACGGGGCGGACGAATAGGGAAAGGCGCAATACTATAATTAAATGTCGCCTGAAACCAAGGGGTGAAACCACTTGGTGCCCCCGGCGCTGTTGCAAGGGGTTTCGCAGGGCACTGTATTGCTGTGTTTTATTTGCTACGGCTGTTTGTACACGGCTTGAGGGTGCATTGGCAAACGAGCTGGGTCTGCCGTGTGGGTGATAAAGGCCAATTCACACCACGAAGCACGCTGGCCCCTGCGCAGGGCACAGTTCATAGTCGAGCCATCAAGACAACGAGGCATGCGGCCATGACCCGTACCCTGCACCACCGCGCCTGTCACCTGTGTGAAGCCATTTGTGGTTTGAACATCGTGGTGAGCCACGCGCCTGGCGAACCTGCCAGGATCGAGTCCATCAAGGGCGACCCTCAGGACCCTTTCAGCCGGGGGCATGTCTGCCCCAAGGCGGTGGCGCTGCAGGATATCCAGAATGATCCTGATCGGCTGCGCCAACCCCACCGGCGCGTGGGAGAGCAGTGGCAGGCGATTGGGTGGGAGGAGGCATTTGACCTCGCCGCCGAGCGCCTGTGGGACGTGCAGCAGGCCCACGGCAACAATGCGGTTGCCGTGTATCAAGGCAACCCGAGTGTGCACAACTATGGGTTGATGACCCATGGCAACTACTTTTTAGGGCTGTTGAAAACCCGCAATCGCTTTTCTGCCACGTCTGTGGACCAACTGCCTCAGCACCTGATCAGCCACCTGATGTATGGCCATGGGCTGCTCTTGCCGATTCCGGACATCGATCACACGGACTTCATGCTGGTGCTGGGCGGCAACCCGTTGGCCTCCAACGGCAGCATCATGACTGTCCCCGATGTGGAGAAACGCCTCAAGGCCTTGCAAGCCAGGGGTGGACGTCTGGTGGTGATCGACCCGCGGCGCACTGAAACTGCGGCGATCGCAGACAGTCATCTATTCATTCGCCCCGGCGGCGACGCGGCCTTGCTGTGCGGGCTGCTCAACACGTTGTTCGAAGAAGGCCTGACGCGCGGCTCGCATCTGCCGATTACAGGGCTGACCGATGTCCGCGCCGCCCTGGCTCCCATGACAGCCGAGGCCATGAGCAGCCTGTGCGGCATCCCGGCGCAGGACATTCGTCAGTTGGCGCGTGATTTCGCCGCGGCGGACAAGGCGGTCTGTTACGGCCGCATGGGGGTATCGACCCAGGTGTTCGGCACCCTCTGTCACTGGCTGGTACAGATGATCAACCTGGTCACCGGTAACCTTGATCGCAAGGGCGGGGCACTGTGTACCGAACCTGCGGTGGACGTGGTGGCGAGCACGTCGGGTGGTCACTTCAACGTCTGGCAGAGTCGGGTGTCCGGCCTGCCCGAATATGCCGGGGAACTGCCGGTAGTGGCGCTTGCCGAGGAGATGCTGACCCCGGGTGAGGGGCAGGTCCGGGCTTTGGTCACGGTCGCGGGCAATCCCGTGCTGTCCACGCCCAACGGGCGGCAATTGGACAGCGCACTGTCGGGGCTCGATTTCATGCTCAGCATCGACCTATACATCAACGAAACCACGCGCCATGCCGATCTGATCCTGCCATCGACTTCAGCCCTGGAAAACGATCACTACGACACCACCTTCAACTTGCTGGCAGTTCGCAATGTGAGCCGGTTCAACCGAGCGATTCTGCCCAGGCCCGATGGCGCCCTGCACGACTGGGAAATCTTCGTCGGCCTGGCCAAGGCGTATGCGCGACGCGCCGGGCGTGAACTGTCGCCGACCGTAGCGCCAGCGCAGATGATCGACAAAGCCTTGCGCAGCGGGCGTTATGGGCAGGCGACGCCCTGGCAGCTGTCACTCCAGACCCTAGATGCACACCCGCACGGGTTGGACCTGGGCCCCTTGCAGGCCAACCTTGCACATCGCCTGGGCACTGCGAGCAAAACCGTCGAGGCAGCGCCGCGCCTGCTGCTTGATGATCTACAGCGTCTGGCCCGGCAGGCGCCGCCAGAAACCGGGCAACTGCTGCTCATCGGGCGGCGGCACGTACGCAGCAACAATTCCTGGATGCACAATTATCACAGGCTGGTGAAAGGTAAACCGCGCCATCACTTGTTGATGCACCCTGATGACCTGCGTCAGCGCCAACTGCAGGATGGCCAGCAGGTCAGGGTGCGCTCGCGAGCAGGGGCGGTGCAGGTGCAGGTGCAGGCATGCGAAAGCATGATGCCCGGGGTGGTAAGCCTGCCCCATGGCTTCGGGCATGACCGTCAGGGTGTGCGCCTTCAGACTGCCCAGGCGCAGCCCGGCGTCAGCGCCAATGATCTTACTGACGAGCTGCTGCGTGACTCGGTCTGTGGCAATGCTGCGCTCAACGGCGTTCCGGTGTACGTCGAAGCCGCTTGAGCCTTGGCAAGGCCGAGCATGCTGCTCGGCTTTCCGTTACAATGCGTCACCGTGCCGACGCCCGTGTCGGAAAGTCAAGCCGAGGTGCTACATGGATATCATCGAAACGATCAAAGAGCAGATTGCCAACAACACCATTCTGCTTTACATGAAGGGCTCGCCGAATGCGCCGCAGTGCGGCTTTTCGGCCCGTGCCTCCCAGGCAGTGATGGGTTGCGGCGAGAAGTTCGCCTACGTCGACATCCTGCAGAACCCGGAAATCCGCGCCAACCTGCCCAAATATGCCAACTGGCCAACCTTCCCCCAGCTGTGGGTCGGTGGTGAGCTGGTCGGTGGCAGCGACATCGTGCTGGAAATGTTCGAAAAGGGTGAGCTGCAGACCCTGATCAAGGATGCCGCCGCCAAGGCGAAGGCTGCCGAAGCGTAAACACTGCGCTCATAAAAAAACCCGCCATTGGCGGGTTTTTTTGTAGGGGCGTCTTATTCTTCGCCCATCTGCGACTGCAGGTAATTTTCGATACCGATCTTGTCGATCAAGCCCAGCTGGGTTTCCAGCCAGTCGATATGCTCTTCTTCGGACTCCAGAATATCTTCGAGGACGTCACGCGAACCAAAGTCACCCGCTGTTTCGCAGTGGGCAATGGCCGCCTTCAGGTCGATCAGGCCTTTCTGCTCGATTCGCAGGTCGCATTCGAGCATCTCCTTGGTGTGCTCGCCAATCAGCAGCTTGCCCAGGTCCTGAACGTTAGGGATACCTTCGAGAAACAGAATACGCTTGATCAATTTGTCAGCGTGCTTCATTTCGTCGATGGATTCTTTGTACTCGTGCTTGCCGAGCTTGTTCAGGCCCCAATCTTCGTACATGCGGGCATGCAGGAAGTACTGGTTGATTGCGACCAGCTCGTTTCCGAGGATCTTGTTGAGATGCTGGATGACGCTGATGTCGCCTTTCATTGGGGTTCCTGCCCTGTCGAAGTGTGCCAATGCAGGGAAGTTTGAGCCTGATGCTCAGGCCTGTCAAACCTAAGTAATTGAATAATAAATGAAAATTAATAGGAATAAGAATGTTTGTGAACCGCGTTGGCGCGCTAACTTGTTGAATTAAAGCGAAAAAAAACCGGACACAGGGTCCGGTTTTTGTCAATCTGGGTATCAGGCAGTGGTGAATTCCACCGGATAGGGCAGGGCGGCCTGGCTGACCTGAAGTTTGGTCAGTGTCTCGCGCACCACTTCCTTGGCCAGGCAAGCGCACTTGCCACACTGGCTGGCGACATTGGTGGCGGCTCGGACTTCCTTGTAGCTGCAGCATCCTTCATAGATCGCATCGCGGATCTGTCCGTCGGTGACGCCGACACAAAGACACACATACATAGGGCTGACCATCGCTGGCGGGTTCGATGGGTTGGAGCTTAATGTGAATGAGAATGCTTGTCAAAGTGGTTTCAGAAGGCATTCGGCCCGGCTGACCAGCGGTCGTGCGCTCAGCATTCGGCCTGCCATCGTAACCTGTGTATGATGGTCAACCTTTGCTGCATGTCGGGTCGGCGACTCGGCCTGGCAATGGTTCTTCACTCACATCAGGAGATAACAATGAGCGTACTCGTTGGCAAGAAAGCCCCCGATTTTACCGTACCTGCCGTACTGGGCAGCGGCGAGATCGTCGACAGCTTCAACCTGGCCTCGGCCATCAAGGGCAAGTACGGCCTGGTGTTCTTCTACCCGCTGGACTTCACCTTCGTTTGCCCGTCCGAGCTGATTGCCCTGGACAACCGCATTCCTGACTTCCAGGCGCGCAACGTAGAAGTGATCGGCGTATCGATCGACTCGCACTTCACCCACAACGCATGGCGCAACACCCCCGTCAACAATGGCGGCATCGGCCCGGTCAAGTACACCCTGGCTGCCGACATGACCCATGAAATCTGCAAGGCCTACGACGTGGAGTCCGAAGGCGGCGTGGCCTTCCGTGGCGCCTTCCTGATCGACACCAACGGTGTCGTGCGCTCGCAGATCATCAACGATCTGCCGCTGGGCCGTAACATGGACGAGCTGCTGCGCCTGGTCGACGCCCTGCAGTTCCACGAAGAGCACGGCGAAGTCTGCCCTGCCAACTGGAAAAAAGGCGACAAGGGCATGAACGCATCGCCAGAAGGCGTTGCTGCCTACCTGAGCGAGAACGCCGGCAAGCTGTAAGCCCGCGTCGCGCACAAAAAAACCGGCCCTCATGGCCGGTTTTTTTTTGGCCAGCCGCATGGGGCTGACCTGAACCTGGAACGCGCGGATCAATCCTGGCGCCAGCCGCCCATGTCTTTCCAGCGATTGACGATACCGCAGAACAGCTCAGCCGTTTTTTCGGTGTCGTAGCGCGCCGAGTGGGCCTCGCGACCATCGAAATCGATGTCGGCGCTCTGGCAGGCGCGAGCCAGTACGGTTTGCCCATAAGCGAGCCCTGCCAGGGTGGCCGTGTCGAAGCTTGAGAACGGGTGGAACGGGTTACGCTTGAGGTCGTTGCGCGCTACCGCCGCGTTGAGGAAACCCAAATCGAAACTGCTGTTGTGGCCCACCAGAATGGCGCGCTTGCAGCCATTGGCCTTGAGCGCCTTGCGGATGCCTCGGAAGATATCCGTCAGGGCCGTTTCCTCGCTTACTGCCATGCGCAACGGATGGTCGAGCTTGATGCCGGTGAACTCCAGCGCGGCAGCCTCGATGTTGGCGCCTTCGAAGGGCTCCACCCGGTGAAAATAGGTATGTTCGGGGAACAGGAAACCCTTTTCGTCCATGCCAATGGTGACGGCAGCAATTTCCAGCAAGGCGTCAGTGGCGCTGTTGAAGCCGCCAGTCTCCACATCCACCACCACTGGCAGGTAACCCCGGAAGCGTTCTGCCATCGGATGGCGGTGACCACCGCTGCCGGAGGATTCAAGTTCGTCTTCGTACAGGTCTTCGCTCACGCGTGTTCCTCCAGCAGGCGCCAGCGCAGTGTTTCCCCGGCGCGCAGCGGGATCACGGTTTGCTCACCGAAGGGCAGGCTCTCTGGGGCCGTCCACTGATCACGAACCAGGGTAATGGTGTCGGTGTTGGCCGGCAGGCCGTAGAACGCAGGGCCGTGCAGGCTGGCAAAGCCTTCGAGCTTGTCCAGCGCGTTGCGTTGTTCGAACGCCTCTGCATAGAGTTCGATGGCCGCGTACGCGGTATAGCAGCCAGCGCACCCACACGCCGCTTCCTTGGCGTGGCGGGCGTGAGGAGCCGAGTCGGTGCCGAGGAAGAATTTCGGGTTACCGCTGGTGGCGGCGTCGAGCAACGCCACCTGATGCGTGTTGCGCTTGAGAATGGGCAGGCAATAGAAATGGGGTCGTATTCCGCCCACCAGCATATGGTTGCGGTTGTACAGCAAGTGCTGCGCCGTGATGGTGGCGCCAACGTTGGCCGAAGCTTCGGTCACGAACTGGGCCGCATCGCTGGTGGTAATGTGCTCGAAGACTACCTTGAGCGTGGGGAAACGCTCGACCAGGCGGCGCATGTGCTCATCGATGAAGCGCTTTTCACGGTCGAACACGTCGATCTCGCTGCGCGTGACTTCGCCGTGCACCAGCAACGGCATGCCGACTTCAGCCAGCGCCTCGATAGCGGGGAAGATGTTGTCGATGCTGGTCACACCAGAATCGGAATTGGTGGTGGCGCCTGCCGGGTAGAGCTTGGCGGCATGCACGATACCGCTGGCCTTGGCATCTCGGATGTCTTGCGCGCTGGTGCGGTCGGTGAGATACAGCACCATCAACGGCTCAAACCGACTGCCAGCCGGGCGAGCAGCCAGGATACGGTCACGATAGGCCCCGGCTTCGGCGGCATTGCGCACCGGCGGCACCAGGTTGGGCATGATGATGGCACGGGCGAAAGTGCGCGCCACATCACCAACGGTGTGGGGCAGGACGGCACCATCACGCAGATGGATGTGCCAGTCGTCGGGGCGCAGGAGGGTCAGGCGATCGGACATTGAGGATTCCAGGCGGGTCGAACTCAAGCCGCAATGCTACCGGAAAAGCCCCTCCAGAGCACAGGTATCAAGTTTTCCCGCGACTGCCCGATAGCGTAAAGGTGAGTGTCGAATTATGTGGAGCCCGCCGTGCGCCAGCGTTACCTAGCCTTGTTTATCGTGTTTGCCAGCTTGCCGGCCGGTGCGTTGACGTTTCAAACGCGCATGGAAAGCATTGCCTGGACGGTGGAGGGTGACGCGTTCGAATGCCGGCTGACCCAGCCGATAGACGGTTTCGGAAGCGGCGAATTCGTGCGTCGTGCCGGTGAGCAACCGGTGTTTCGTCTGCGCTCACAGACCAATGCGCTCGGCGCCGGCGGTGCCACCTTGCTGGCGGCAGCAGCACCCTGGCAACCTGGGCGCGGGGACATCAACCTGGGCAATGTGCGCATGGCGCGCACCGGCGTGCTGTTCAACTCATCCCAAGGCCAGGCCAGTCGGTTGATCAACGGCCTGCTCGATGGCCGCAGCGCCGTGGTGCGCAATTACACCGGGGAGGGGGGCAGGGCAATGGAAGTGCGCGTACTGCCGGTCAGTTTCGCCAAGGCCTACAGCGACTACCAGGCCTGCGCCAGCAAGCTGCTGCCCATGAACTACGACCAGGTACGCCAGACCCAGGTGGGCTTCCCGGGTGGCGGCATCGTGCTGGATCAGGCTGCCAAGGCCCGACTGGATGTGCTGCTCGAGTACATGAAGGCCGACCCCAGCGTCAATCAGGTGGCCTTGGACGGGCATTCCGACAACAGCGGCAACCGGTTGACCAACCGCGACGTGTCCCGCCGGCGAGCCCTGGCGGTCGCCGATTACCTCATGGCCCACGGCGTGCCTGAAAGTCAGATAACCGTGCGTTTCCACGGCGAGCGTTACCCGCTGGCCAAGAACAACAACGCCGGCAATCGGGCCCGTAACCGGCGGGTCAACATCGAGCTAGAGCGAGGCCCTGTCCAGGCGCAGCCCACACAAAAGGTCGCCGAGGCGCCCGCTGCTCCCGCTGCTCCCGCGCAGGCTGCGGGTACCACGACGCCGGCCCAAGGCAAACCCGCCATGGCCAAGTAGCGGCCGTCGCGCCATCGACAATTCTTGTCGCTTTGTCGTCAGAAGCTGTCGCGCCTCTATAAATTGAGCCTCAACGCCGTTAGAATCGGGCCTTTTCCGTACAACCCCGTGGAGTGATGGCATGGCGGACGTAAAAAAGGTCGTACTGGCGTATTCCGGCGGCCTTGATACTTCGGTGATTCTCAAGTGGCTGCAAGATACCTACAACTGCGAAGTGGTGACGTTCACCGCCGACCTGGGGCAGGGCGAAGAGGTCGAGCCGGCGCGCGCCAAGGCTCAGGCAATGGGCGTCAAAGAGATCTACATCGACGACCTGCGCGAAGAATTCGTGCGTGATTTCGTGTTCCCGATGTTCCGCGCCAACACCGTATATGAAGGCGAGTACCTGCTGGGTACTTCCATCGCCCGTCCGCTGATCGCCAAGCGTCTGATCGAAATCGCCAACGAAACCGGTGCCGACGCCATCTCCCACGGCGCTACCGGCAAAGGCAACGACCAGGTTCGGTTCGAACTGGGCGCTTATGCCCTCAAGCCTGGCGTCAAGGTCATCGCGCCATGGCGTGAATGGGACCTGCTCTCGCGCGAGAAGCTGATGGACTACGCCGAGAAGCACGGTATCCCGATCGAGCGTCATGGCAAGAAGAAGTCCCCTTACTCGATGGACGCCAACCTGCTGCACATCTCCTATGAAGGCGGTGTGCTGGAAGATACCTGGACCGAGCACGAAGAAGACATGTGGCGCTGGAGCGTTTCGCCCGAAAACGCCCCGGACCAGGCAACCTACCTGGAACTGACCTACCGCAACGGCGACATCGTCGCGATCGACGGTGTAGAGAAGAGCCCGGCCACTGTCCTGGCCGATTTGAACCGCATCGGCGGCGCCAACGGCATCGGTCGACTGGACATCGTCGAAAACCGCTACGTGGGCATGAAATCGCGTGGCTGCTACGAAACCCCTGGCGGCACCATCATGCTCAGGGCGCACCGCGCCATCGAGTCGATCACCCTGGACCGCGAAGTCGCTCACCTCAAAGACGAGCTGATGCCCAAGTACGCCAGCCTGATCTACACCGGTTACTGGTGGAGCCCGGAGCGCGTCATGCTCCAGCAGATGATCGACGCCTCCCAGGTCAATGTGAACGGTGTCGTGCGTCTGAAGCTCTACAAGGGCAACGTTACCGTAGTCGGCCGCAAGTCCGACGACTCGCTGTTCGATGCCAACATCGCCACCTTCGAAGAAGACGGCGGTGCCTACAACCAGGAAGACGCGGCGGGCTTCATCAAGCTCAATGCGCTGCGTATGCGCATCGCTGCGAACAAGGGCCGTTCGTTGCTCTGATGCAGCAAGCCGTTCTGCAAGAACCCGGCCTAGTGCCGGGTTTTTTGTCTTTACTCCAGCGGGCTGACTGAAAGCCGGACACACTGGCCCCTCGGCACATTGCAGAACTGCCAGGTGCGAGCCGGCTCAGGCGCTTGTGCGAGCGCTTGCAACAACTCCTTTTCCATCAACTGACTTGCCTCTGGCCCGCTGAACATGAAGGTCATCGGCTCCCCATGCGCGATTGCGCTTGGCGTGGTCGTGGAGGTGATCTTGCGGGCACTCTGCGCACTGTCCACAGCTTCAGTGCGCGATCCAGCAGGCGTATAGAAGGACTTGTAATTGAAGTTCAGCGTCAGGAAGAACAAAGCGGTCAGAAAGAAGGGAAAACCAACCAGGAACCACGTGTAAAGCGTCTGGCTGGCTTCGCTGAGAAAAGGCAAGGTAGCCAGGGCGGAGGCTTCGATTATCCCAGCAAAGATGGCGACAATTGTCAGCGGAGCAACGGGTTGTGCTTGATTCATGGGCCTTCTCCTGCGCTTTCGTTACATCTATAGCCTAGGATCTTGCTCAGCTAAACCCTGCACTGTTTCCATGCCGCGGCTGCGCCTGGCTAGCGTTCGAAGCTTAATGAAAACCGTTGTCCGCGGTTGATGTGAAAGTTTCGGGAGTTGTCCTCCCGGGGAGTGTTATCCGCTTTTTTATAATTAGCTTGTAACAACTCTTCATATTGTGTGTAGGAAACTTCCGTAAGTTTAGTAATCCGTGTCTGTACGTCCGTTTCTAGGCGAAAACGCCGCGCCATGAGTTCTTCTCTCGGTTATCGTAGCCTGCCAATGCAATAGCAATGAATGGATATCGCATGAACAAAGTGCTTATCGTGGATGATCACCCTGTGATACGTCTGGCCGTACGCATGCTGATGGAGCGGCATGGGTACGATGTCGTCGCTGAAACGGACAACGGAGTGGCCGCGCTGCAACTGACTCGGCAACATCTTCCCGATATCGTCGTGCTGGACATCGGCATACCCAAGCTCGACGGCCTCGAAGTCATCGGCCGCATGGCCAGTTCCAGCCCATGCAGCAAAGTGCTCGTACTGACCTCCCAGGCACCCGGCAACTTCTCGATGCGGTGCATGCAGGCAGGGGCGGCAGGGTACGTGTGCAAGCAACAGGAACTGACCGAACTGCTCAGCGCGATCAAAGCCGTGCTATCGGGCTATAGCTACTTTCCCAACCAGGCGCTGCACGCCTCGCGAGGGCGCAGCGGCGGCAGTGAAGCGGAAATGGTCAATCGCCTTTCGGCAAGGGAGATGACGGTGCTTCAGCAATTGGCGCGGGGCCGTTCGAACAAGGAAATCGCCGACAGCATGTACTTGAGCAACAAGACGGTCAGTACCTACAAGTCTCGGCTGCTGCTCAAGCTAAACGCTCGGTCATTGGTGGACCTGATCGAGCTGGCGCAGCGACAGGGGTTGAACTGATGGTATGCAGAGCCTCCTCCAGGGGAGCTCTGCGCCGAATTCGAGGCCCTGAACGGCGCAGTCAGGGGAGGGAACGCGGCCATCGAAGGCCCGCCAGCGACCACCTCCCTAGAGGTCGTAATCGAAATCGGCCAGTTGCTTCTGCAATCGACGTTCTTCCAGCAGATTGTCGATGGTGCGACGCTTGCTCAAATTGGTTTTCGCCGGTTCCACGTGCGGCTCGACCTCTTCTTCAGCTGTCACAAAATCATCTTCAATCGCGAGGTCGTCTTTATCAGTGCTCATGAGTCGCTCCACGGCAAGGGCCAATGGCCGACCTTATAACCATAAAGTGAGCGCTGGTAAAAAAGATTTTTTCAATCGAAGCGCAGTGTTTTTACTATTGCTTCAATCATCAGTGGTCTTGTGCTTGTATTCGCACAGGTCCTCGATTCGGCAACTGCCGCATCTAGGCTTACGGGCCTGACAGACATAGCGGCCATGCAAGATCAGCCAATGGTGTGCGTCGAGCAAGTAATCCTTGGGGACGAACTTGAGCAGTTTTTTTTCCACCTCCAGCACCGTCTTGCCCGGGGCGATGCCTGTGCGATTGCTGACGCGGAAGATATGGGTATCCACAGCCATCGCCGGTTGGCCAAACGCCGTATTGAGCACTACGTTGGCTGTCTTGCGGCCCACGCCCGGCAAGGCTTCGAGGGCCTCGCGCGTGTCCGGCACCTGGCCGCCGTGCCGCTCAATGAGCAGACGACAGGCCGCGATGACGTTCTTGGCCTTGCTGTTGTAGAGCCCAATGGTCTTGATGTACTGGCTCAGTCCGTCGACACCCAGCGCGTAGATAGCCTCAGGGGTATTGGCGACTGGAAAAAGCCGCGCTGTCGCCTTGTTCACACCGACATCGGTGGACTGCGCGGAGAGGGTCACGGCTACCAGCAGCTCGAAGGGTGTGGTGTAAGCCAGCTCGGTTTTGGGCGTCGGGTTATCTTCGTGCAGTCGACGGAAGATTTCTCGACGTTTGACGGCATTCATGAATTGGCAGCGTTCCTGGAGAACGTGAGCAGTCACTTGGACGCGCCTGCTCTAGGCAAAGCGCAGCAGCCCGTGGCTGCGCGCCATTGTCGCAAGGCGGAGCCCAATGCAGGCTCCGCTTGTGGGTCACTTGATGCGCTGACCGGGCTTGGCGCCGCTGTCGGGGCTGAGCAAGTAGATCTCTTCACCGCCAGGGCCAGCGGCCATCACCATCCCTTCAGAGACGCCAAAACGCATTTTGCGTGGCTTGAGGTTGGCGACCATCATGGTCAGCCGGCCTTCGAGCTGGGCAGGATCAGGGTAGGCAGACTTGATGCCGGAGAAAACGTTACGGCGTTCATCACCGATGTCCAGGGTCAATTGCAGCAGCTTGTCGGCACCCGGTACGGCTTCGGCCTTGACGATCAATGCCACGCGCAGGTCGACAGCGGCAAAGGTATCGAAGTCGACTTCCGTCGACAGCGGGTCCTTGTGCAGCTCGCCATTACCCACAGGTGCCTTGGGCTCCTCGGCGGCCAGCAGGTCTTCCTTGCTGGCCGCGATCATGTCTTGCACCTTGGCAGGCTCGATGCGGCTGAGCAGGGCCTTGAACGGGTTGAGCGTGTGATTTTCCAGGCGAGAGCGGTGATCGTCCCAGGTCAACGGTGCGACATTCAGGAAGGCCTCGGCATCGGCCGCCAGCACGGGCAGCACAGGCTTGAGGAAAATCACCAGTTGGCGGAACAGGTTGATGCCCTGAGCGCAAATGGCTTGCACTTCATCCTGCTTGCCCTCCTGCTTGGCCAGCGACCAGGGCGCCTTGTCGGCGATCCAGGCATTGGCACGGTCGGCCAGTGCCATGATCTCGCGCATGGCGCGTGCGAAGTCGCGGCCCTCGTAGGCCTCGGCGATGGACGGCGCAGCTGCCTGGAAGGCTTCTGTCAGCTCTGGCGCCGCATCACCGGCCACCATCACGCCGCCATTGCCTTTGTGGATGAACCCGGCACACCGGCTGGCGATGTTGACCACCTTGCCCACCAGGTCGGAGTTGACCTTCTGCACGAAGTCTTCGAGATTCAGGTCCAGGTCATCGACCCCGCGACCAAGCTTGGCTGCGTAGTAGTAGCGCAGGTATTCGGGTTGCAGATGGTCGAGGTAGGTACGGGCCTTGATGAACGTGCCCCGCGACTTGGACATCTTCGCACCGTTGACGGTGAGGTAGCCGTGCACGTTGACCGCGGTCGGCTTGCGCAAGCCCGCACCTTCGAGCATGGCGGGCCAGAACAGGGCGTGGAAGTTGACGATGTCCTTGCCGATGAAGTGGTAAAGCTCGGCGGTGGAGCCTTGGTTCCAGAAGGCGTCGAAGTCCAGGTCCGGGCGGCGCGCGCACAGGTTCTTGAAGCTCGCCATGTAACCGATTGGCGCGTCCAGCCAGACGTAGAAGTACTTGCCAGGCTCGCCAGGGATCTCGAAACCGAAGTAGGGCGCATCGCGGGAGATATCCCACTCCTGCAGGCCGGCATCCAGCCATTCGGCGAGCTTGTTGGCCACGGCGTCCTGCAACGTTCCGCTGCGCGTCCACTGCTGGAGCATGGCCTGGAAGTCGGGCAGTTTGAAGAAGAAGTGCTGGGAGTCGCGCAGCACCGGTGTAGCACCTGAAATGGCAGACTTGGGGTCTTTCAATTCGGTCGGTGCATAGGTCGCGCCGCATTTTTCGCAGTTATCGCCATACTGGTCTTCGGCCGCGCACTTCGGGCAGGTGCCTTTGATGAAGCGGTCTGCCAGGAACATGCCCTTTTCAGGGTCGAAGTATTGGGTCACCGAGCGGGTAGAGATGTGCCCCGCCTCGCGCAGTCGGGTATAGATCATGCCCGACAGCTCACGGTTTTCTTCGCTGTGGGTGGAGTGGAAATTATCGAAGTCCACCAGGAAGTCAGCAAAGTCGGCGCTGTGCTCAGCTTGTACGTTGGCGATCAGTTGCTCTGGCGTGATGCCTTCCTTCTCGGCCCGCAGCATGATGGCCGAGCCGTGTGCATCATCGGCGCAGACATAGATGCACTGATTGCCGCGCAGCTTTTGAAAGCGGACCCACATGTCTGTCTGGATGTACTCGAGCATATGGCCAAGATGGATCGATCCATTGGCATAGGGCAAGGCGCTGGTGACGAGAATCTGACGTGGCTCGGACATGGTGGCTCGGCTACTTATCTGGCGACGGGTGAAAATGAGGATGATCGGCCACTATAAAGGGCTGACGAATATATTTCACCCCGCGTACGCATCTGCTGACGATTGACGGGTTAGGATAGGCGCTTGTTTTACATTCAGTTTGCCAACGGGAGTGTCCATGAGTGCCCTCAATCGCGCCGCCATCGAAGCCGTGCTTCGCCAGTACACCGACCCCTATCTCGAGCAGGATCCGGTCACTGCCGGTTGCGTGAGTGCCATCGAAATCCAGGATGGGCGTGTCAGCGTACAGATGCAGCTCGGCTACGCCGCAGGCCTGTTCAAGCAAGGCTGGGCGCAGGTGCTGGAAACTGCGATCGGTAACCTTGAGGGGGTGACCCACGCCCAGGTGAACATCGAGTGCGTGATCGCGGCCCACAAGGGCCAGGCTCAGGTGCCCGGTATGGCCAACGTCAAGAACGTCATCGCCGTGGCATCGGGCAAGGGCGGTGTAGGCAAATCCACCACTGCCGCCAATCTGGCGCTGGCACTGGCCCGCGAGGGTGCGCGCGTTGGCATTCTCGATGCGGATATCTATGGCCCCAGCCAAGGTGTGATGTTCGGCATCCCCGAAGGTACTCGGCCGCAGATTCGTGATCAGAAATGGTTCGTGCCTATCCAGGCCCATGGGGTCGAAGTGATGTCGATGGCATTCCTGACCGATGACAATACCCCCATGGTCTGGCGCGGCCCCATGGTTTCGGGTGCGCTGCTGCAGTTGGTAACCCAGACGGCGTGGAATGATCTCGATTACCTGGTCATCGACATGCCGCCTGGCACTGGCGACATCCAGCTGACGCTGGCGCAGAAAGTGCCGGTTGCAGGTTCGGTCATCGTGACCACGCCGCAGGACCTGGCGCTGCTCGATGCCAGAAAAGGCGTGGAAATGTTCCGCAAGGTCAACATACCGGTGTTGGGCGTGGTCGAGAACATGGCCGTACACATCTGCTCCAATTGCGGCCATGCTGAGCACCTGTTCGGCGAAGGTGGCGGTGAGAAACTCGCCAGCCAGTACGGCGTCGATCTGCTGGCTTCGTTGCCGCTTTCGATGTTGATTCGCGAGCAGGCCGACAACGGCAAGCCTACGGCTATCGCCGAGCCCGAGAGCCAGATCGCCATGGTGTACCAGGAGCTGGCACGCAAAGTAGGGGCGCGTATCGTACTGCGTGAAGCGGCAGCGCCAGCGATGCCGAGCATCACTATCAGCGAAGACTGATCAAGATCGGAGGGCGGCTCGGTGAGTCGCTCGTGCTGACGGACCGTGGTTGTTGGAGGCCGATCCATGTTTAACGGGAGCCTTGACCACGGCCAGCATGCTCTGGCGCCTTCTGGCGAAATGACAGGCATAAAAAAACCCGCCGAAGCGGGTTTTTTTGAAAGCTAGAAAGCTCGATCGACTTAGGCGATCTGAACTTCTTCAGCCTGCATACCTTTCTGGCCGCGGGTAGCGACGAAAGTAACAGCCTGGCCTTCTTTCAGGGTTTTGAAGCCGTCAGCTTGGATGGCTTTGAAGTGCACGAACAGGTCGTCGCCCGACTGAGGGGTGATGAAGCCGTAGCCTTTCTCATCGTTGAACCACTTGACGGTACCGCTTTGACGATTGGACATTTTTCTGTCTCCTTGGACAATTTGATTTCGGTCAGGAAAAACCCCGCCCGGGACTGAGCGCAAAGAGAGCAGAAAATTCAGCGATGGGCCGATCAGGATCGTGCATCAAACTAGAGATTCTCGGTGTCACGTGCAGCACAGTGGCAACACCTTACCCCACTTTGCCCAAGCTGCCAATGGCCAGACGCCTCTTTACCCGAAAAGAGATCGACGGCAGCTGCAAGCCACGCCTTGCGGGCACTGTAGCGGCAGCGGGCGGCAAACGCCGGATGGAACTTTGAAGAGCGCGCCGGGACCGGTAAGATGCGCGTCTATCTTTACCTTGCAGACTCTTCAGGACATCCCGCCATGAGCATCAAATCGGACAAGTGGATTCGCCGCATGGCGCAGGAACACGGCATGATCGAGCCGTTCGTCGAGCGCCAGGTGCGTGGCGAACAGGATAACCGGGTCATCTCTTTCGGCGTTTCGAGCTACGGCTACGACGTGCGCTGCGCCGACGAATTCAAGGTCTTCACCAATATCAACTCGGCCACCGTCGACCCGAAGAACTTCGATGCCGGCAGCTTCGTCGACATCAAGAGCGACGTGTGCATCATCCCGCCCAACTCCTTTGCACTGGCACGCACCGTGGAGTACTTCCGCATCCCGCGCGACGTGCTGACCATCTGCCTGGGCAAGAGCACCTATGCGCGTTGCGGCATCATCGTCAACGTGACCCCGCTGGAGCCTGAATGGGAAGGCCACGTGACGCTGGAGTTCTCCAACACCACCACGTTGCCGGCCAAGATCTACGCCAACGAAGGGGTGGCGCAGATGCTGTTCCTGCAGTCGGACGAGCCATGTGAAGTGTCCTACCGGGACCGCGGCGGCAAGTATCAGGGCCAGCGTGGCGTCACCCTGCCACGTACCTGACCGACAGGCGTTGGGAATTTCACTGCCTTTTGACACTCCAACCTGTAACCCTGCCGATTTGCATAAAGCGGGTCGGCTGTTGTCAGGAGATGCCAATGAAACTCCACCCAACGATCAGTGCGAAGTTGGCTGGCTTGCAGCCCAATCACATCGGGCTGCTGTCCTGGTCACTGCTGGCTGACCCATTGCCGATGAATGCTGGCGGTGTGCCAGGGCAGCCCGATCCGGACACGCCGCAGCCCGGCCAGCCGGGTGATACGCCCATGGAACCCGGTGAGCCTACCCTTCCCGATGAGCCGCCTCCGGCGCCCGTGGCCTGACGCATCTCATAGCGGCCATACCCGGCCGGCGCCCGCCAGATAGACCTGGCTGGTGCTGGCGGGCTCGATTTCCCAACCGCCCGTGAACTCCCCGAAAGCTGGCAACAGGCTGACGTGTTCGTCGATCAAAAAGCACGGCAGGCGAAGCCGTTGGCGGGCCCTGCCGCGCAATACGAATACCGGGTGGACGTGCCCTGAAAGCACCGTGAGCGTCGGATGCACCTTGGGTTCGTGTTGCAGGGCAAATGGCTCCACCACATAAGGTTCATCCACCACGTCGATCCCCAGCTCCACGGGTGGATCCCCTGCGTTGCGGTCATGGTTGCCGCGTATCAGCACGATGCTCAACCCGGGGTGACGTGCTCGCCAGGCTTGCACCCGGGCCAGCGTAGCCGGCGCCCGCGCAGTACGGGCATGCAGGAAATCACCCAGCACGATCAGTCGCTCGCACTCATGTTCGGCAAGCAGTGTGTCGAGCCGGGCCAAGGTGGCTTCGGTAGTGCCTCTGGGAACGGGTTGGTGCAAGGCCCTGTAGCTCGCCGCCTTGCCGATGTGCACATCGGCCAGCAGCAAGGCCTTGCGGGCCGGCCAATACACGGCCTTGTCCGGAAGCAGCCAGAGTTTCTGCCCGGCCAGTTCGATGGCGCAATGTGTCGTCATGTGTGGATCGCCAGGCCGTCGATGGCAAGCGAGATAACCGCTGCCTCATGAATGCGTTTGGTCGTTATCGGGTTCAACCTGCAATGCTCTCCAATTCCGCCACCATCCGCGCAATGCGGTCGGCCAGTTTTTCCGTGCTGAGGGTTTCACGCAGTCCTTCGACCAGCAGCGCGAACGCCAGCGGCCCGGTGCGCTCCATCACACGCAAGTCCAGCCTGAGGTCGGTCAGCTTCAGTAGCTGGCCCCGAAGCCGATCGATTTCCAATTCTTCACTCAGTACCTCATCACGTGCCTGGCCCAGCAGCAGGTTGCCTGCATCGTGCTTGCGGAAGACCTCGTAGAACAGCCCGCTTGAGGCCTGGATCTGGCGCATGCTCTTTTGCGCCGCATGATAGCCACCGAATACGAGCCCTGCGATCTGGGCGATTTCCCGGAACCGCCTCAATGCCATTTCCCCGGCATTGAGGCTGGCAAGCACATCCTCCAATAGATCTTCGGTACTCAACGCCCGGGGCAGGTAGCTGGCCCAATCCACCGGTCCAGGGCTAAGCAGCTCGAAGCCATAGTCGTTGACGGCGATGGAAACCGACAGCGGTTGCTCGCGGCTGACACGCCAGGCAATCAGGTTGGCCAGCCCCATGTTGGCCATGCGCCCGGCAAAGGGGTACATGAACAGGTGCCAGCCCTGCCTGGACTTGAACGTCTCTGCAAGCAGGGTCCCTGTCGTCGGCAGCGCCGACCACTGGGCTTGTACCGTGAGCAATGGCCTTACTGCGCGCATTTCAGGGCTATCGAAGCGCCCGTGCGCGGCGGCGTCAAGTTGTTGCACCACAGCGTCGGCCAGTTCGCTGGAAAGTGGCATGCGCCCGCCGTTCCAGCGGGCCACCGCCGCCTTTCGCGCGTTGCTGCGGCGTACATAGGCGGTCATGTTTTCCACGCGAACCAGCTCCAGCACGCGGCCGGCGAACACGAAGGTGTCCCCGGGCCTCAAGCGTGAGATGAACGCCTCTTCCACGCTGCCTAGGTTCTTGCCGCCACCGCCTTTGCTCCAGTATTTCAGGTGCAGCGAAGCGTCACTGACAATGGTGCCGATGCCCATCCGATGGCGGCGCGCCAAGCGCTCACTGGCAACCCGGTACAAGCCGTCGGGGTGCATTTCAACACGTTGATAGTCGGGGTAGGCGCTGAGCGAGCTGCCGCCATGGCAAACGAAGTCCAGTGCCCATTGCCACTGGCTGTCGCGCAGGTCGGCAAAGGCCCAGGTGCTGCGCACTTCAGCGAGCAGTTGCTGCGGATCGAACCCGCTGCCCAGGGCCATGCTGACCAGGTGCTGAACCAGTACATCCATGCACAGGCGCGGCGACCGGCGGCCCTCCAGGTGGCCTGCCGCCAGGGCCTGACGCATGGCGGCGGCTTCCACCAGCTCCAGGCTGTGGGTGGGCACAAGGGTGATGCGCGAGCGCCGTCCAGGCGCATGCCCGGAACGCCCTGCGCGCTGCATCAAACGGGCGATCCCTTTTGCCGAACCGATCTGCAGGACGCGCTCGACCGGCAGAAAGTCCACGCCCAGGTCCAAGCTCGATGTACAGACGACGGCTTTGAGCGTGCCTTCCTTGAGGCTGCGCTCGACCCAGTCGCGGGTGTCACGTGCCAGGCTGGCGTGATGCAACGCAATCAGGCCCGCCCAGTCGGGGCGCTCGTCGAGCAGGGCCTGGTACCAGAGTTCGGCCTGCGCCCGGGTGTTGGTGAAGACCAGGCAACTGCTGCTGGCGTCGATTTCCCGGCTCACCTGCTTCAACATTTTCAGGCCGATATGCCCTGCCCATGGGAAGCGCTCGATGTGCTCGGGCACAAGGGTATCGACCTGCAGCACCTTGTCCTGGCGCCCGCGCACCAGCTGACCACCTTGGGGCAGCAACACGTCCAGGGCATGCTGCAGGTTGCCGAGGGTGGCCGACAACCCCCAGGTCGGCAGGCCAGGGTGCCAACGGCGCAGGCGGGCCAACGCCAGTTGCAGCTGAACCCCCCGCTTGTTGCCGAGCAGCTCGTGCCACTCATCGACCACCACCATGCGCAGCGTCGCGAAGTCATTGCTGGCCTGGGCTCGGGTCAGCAGCAGCGTCAGGCTTTCAGGTGTGGTGACCAGCACGCTGGGCATGCGCCGGGCCTGGCGTGCGCGCTCGGCGCTGCCCGTGTCGCCGCTGCGCACGCCAACGCTCCAGGGCAGGCCCATCTCGTCGATAGGCGCCTGCAGCGCCCGAGCCGTATCGGCTGCCAGGGCGCGCATGGGGGTGATCCAGATGACCTGGAGTGGCGCCGCGTGACGCCCCTGGGCCTGGGCCTTGAATGCCCGCAGGGCCGCCAGCCAGACCGCATACGTCTTGCCAGCGCCGGTGTTGGCATAAAGCAGGCCTGACTCCCCCCGCTCGACGGCGGCCCACACCTTGCGCTGGAAAGCGAACGGCTTCCAGCCGCGTTGAGCGAACCAGGCATTGGCAAGATCGGTGGTGGTGGGCATCAGGCAGGCAGTCCCTCGAAGGCTGTGCTTCTAAAGACCACCGCTGCAAGGTATTGGTTTACTTGTCAGTTGGCCAGCAGATTGCCGCTGCGGCACACCTGCTCGCCGGCCACATGGGCGATCACCATGCCTGCCGTGGCCATGCGCCGCACGCTGCGCGCATACAGCAGTCCAGGCTGGCTGTTGCGCAGGGGCATGACGCGATCACTGAGCGGGTCGATGACCTCGGCAATCAGTTGACCTGCCTCCAGGTACTGCCCTGGCTTGGCGTGGTACACCAGCAACCCGCCCGCCGCAGCCGTGATCGGCTCCACAGCAGCCAGTGGCGTGGCTGGCCAGCGCAAGGGCGGCAGGGCAGGGGCATGGCCCTGGATAACGCCAGCATGGGTCAGGAAGTCGAGAATGGCCTGGCAGTCCTGACGCGCCAGGTCATGGCTCACATCAGCCTGACCGCGCAGTTCGAGGGTGACCGAACACGTGCCCGCCGGGATGGGGAAGCGTTTGCCAAAGCGCTGTTGCAGTTGCCACCACAGCAGGCTGAAGCACTCGTCAAATGACTGCCCGCCCGAATCAGTCGCCAATAGGCTGGCCTGGACACCCAGGTAACGGGCCAAGGGCTCGAACTGCGGCCAGGCGTCTGGAGTGGTGTAGAGGTGTTCGACGGCCTCGAAGTCGCAGTGCAGGTCCAGAACCAGGTCGGCATCGCACGCCAGGCGCTGCAGGATCAGGCGCTGCGCTTGCAGGGGGGTACGTGCCGGATGGGCATCCAGGCCGCGGCGCAGGTATTCGCGGATCAGTGCCTGGTTGTGGAGCGGGTCCTGGGTCAGGTGGGCCTCGACCTGATCACCGATGGTGTCTGACAGGTCGACGAAATTGCGGTTGAAGTTCTCGCCACTTTGCAACTCGAACCGGCCCAGCGGGGCGTCGAGCAGCACCTGCTCAAGGCCCACTGGGTTGGCGACCGGCACCAGGATAACCTCGCACTGCAGGCGGCCTTGCTGGTCCAGTTCCAGCAACTGGCGCTTGAGGTGCCAGGCCACCAGCATGCCGGGCAATTCGTCGGCATGCAGCGAGGCCTGGATGTACACCTTGCGACCACTGCGTGGCCCGAAGTGAAAACTGTGCAGTTGGCGGGTTACCCCAGGAACAGGGGAAAGAATGTCGTGGGTCGAGTGGTGCATGATGGTCCTGAATACGGGGCTGTACGGTCTGGGGCACGGGTTGAGCCTTCAGATGAAAGCACAGTTTCGCCGCCAGCGCCTCACGCCAGCCCCTCGCCGCCACCTGCGATCCCGATCAGGCCAGCAAGGCCTGCAAGGTCGCCAAGTCGTCAGCCTCCTCGACAGGCTTGTCCAGACGCCAGCGCAACATGCGCGGAAAGCGCACGGCAATGCCGCTCTTGTGGCGCTTGGACAGGGCGATGCCTTCAAAGCCCAGCTCGAACACCAGCGTAGGCGTGACGCTGCGCACTGGGCCGAAGGTTTCCTGGGTGGTCTTGCGCACGATGGCATCGACCTTGCGCATCTCCTCGTCGGTCAGGCCGGAATAGGCCTTGGCGAAGGGGATCAGCGTGCGGTCCGGGGTGCCGGCAGGGCTGTCCCAGACCGCGAAGGTGTAGTCGCTGTACAAGCTGGCGCGCCGTCCGTGACCCCGCTGGGCGTAGATCAGCACGGCATCGACGCTGAACGGGTCGATCTTCCACTTCCACCAGGTGCCCATGTCCTTGGTGCGGCCAACGCCATACAGGGCCTCGCGCTGCTTGAGCATCATGCCTTCCACGCCCAGGCTGCGTGACTGCTCCCGCTGCCGGGCAAGGTCCGCCCAATCGGGCCCTTCGAGCAGTGGGGAGAGCAATACAGGTGCCAGTGGGGAGGCCTCAAGCACGCGCTCGAGCTGCGCGCGCCGTTCATGCTGCGGGCGACTGCGCCAGTCCTCGCCTTGCCACTCCAGCAAGTCATAGGCCTGCAACACCACCGGGGCATCGCTCAGCAATTTCTTGCCCAAGGTCTTGCGACCCAGGCGCTGCTGCAGCAGGGCAAAGGGCTGCACGGACGCCTCTGCCTTGGCATCGCTCGCTTTCCAGACCAGGATCTCGCCATCGAGCACCACGCCATCGGGCAGGGTCTGGGCCAGGCTCTGCAACTCGGGAAAACGTTCGGTGACCAGCTCCTCGCCGCGCGACCAGACCCACAACTGCCCGTCGCGCTTGACCACCTGTGCCCGGATGCCATCCCACTTCCATTCGATTTGCCAAGCGCTGGGTGGCCCGAGCAGCGTATCGAACTGTTCGACCGGGGCTTGCAGTGGGTGCGCGAGAAAGAACGGATACGGCTGCCCACCACGCTGGCTATGCTCATCGGCAGATTCGGGCGCGATCAGTTGAAGGTAGCGCTCGGCGGTTGGCCCGTGGCTGATGTCGGTATACCCGACCAGCCGCTGGGCTATCCGCTTGGCATCCAGCTCCGCCAACTGGGCCAGGGCACGCGTGACCAGCAGCTTCGATACGCCGACGCGGAAACTGCCGGTGATCAGCTTCAGGCACAGCATCAGGCTGGGGCGATCCAGCCGTGCCCACAAAGGTGGCAGACGTTGCTGGAGCTCTTCCGGGGGCAGGCCGCGCAACGGCAGCAGGTAGCTTTCGACCCAGTGCGCCAGGCCTTCGCCATCGCCCTCCTGGGTGTCGGGCAGCAGCAGCGAAATGGTCTCGGCCAGGTCGCCTACCGCCTGGTAGCTTTCCTCGAACAGCCAGTCCGGCAGCCCTGCCATCGCGCCGGCCAGTTCGCGCAGTACCCGAGTGGGTACCAATTGACGCGGCCGCCCGCCAGCCAGGAAATACACCGCCCAGGCGGCGTCCTGGGCCGGTGCGCTGGCGAAGTATTCACGCAGGGCCTGGAGCTTGGCATTGCTGGAGGTGGTGCCATCGAGGCGCAGGTACAGTTCGGCGAAGGCTTTCATGCGCCCGTCTCCCCAGCTGTAGCGTCATCTTCCTCACCGTATTCGGTAACGAATGCGCGGGCGTCGAGCCCCTGTTCATTCAGGTAGCGCACCAGCACGCCCACCGATCCATGGGTGACCATGACCCGTTCGGCGCCGGTCTGGCCGATGGCCCACAGCAGCCCAGGCCAATCGGCGTGGTCCGAGAGCACGAAGCCCCGGTCCACACCGCGTCTGCGCCGGGTGCCGCGCAGCAGCATCCAGCCACTGGCGAACGCGTCGCTGTAATCGCCGAAGCGTCGCATCCAGCTGCTGCCGCCAGCGGACGGCGGGGCCATCACCAGGGCGGTGCGCAATAGCGGGTCGTTGCGTGCAATATCGCCGGCATAGCGGGTTTCAGGTAAATACACGCCCGCTTCGCGATACACCCTGTTCAGCGGCTCGACGGCGCCGTGCACCAGAATCGAGCCGATGCTGGGGTCCAGGCCATGCAGGATGCGCTGCGCCTTGCCGAAGGCGTAGCAGAACAGCACGCTGGCCTTGCCCTGTTCGCTGTTGGCCCGCCACCAGGCGTTGATCCCGGCGAACACATCCGCCTGGGTCGGCCAACGGTAGATGGGCAGGCCAAACGTCGATTCGGTGATGAAGGTATGGCAGCGTACGGGCTCGAACGGCGCGCAGGTGCCGTCGGGCTCGACCTTGTAGTCGCCCGACGCCACCCACACCTCGCCTTGATACTCCAGGCGCACCTGCGCCGACCCCAGCACATGCCCGGCAGGGTGCAGGCTCAAGGTCACGCCGTGGTGCAACAGGCGCTCGCCGTAGGGCAGGGTCTGCAAATTGATGTCCATGCCCAGGCGGCTGCGCAGGATGCCGGCGCCCGGGTCTGCGGTGAGGTAGTGGCGATTGCCGGAACGCGAGTGGTCACCGTGACCATGGGTGATCACGGCACGGTCTACCGGCCGCCAGGGATCGATGTAGAAATCGCCGGGCGGGCAGTACAGGCCTTCGGGTCGAGCGATGACGAGGTCCATGGCACACGCACTGGTAGGGAGTTACCAGTTAGGAGCCGCTGCGGCCAGGGGAAGTTCGACCGGTGGTTTCTTCACCCCTTGACCGCCGCAAGCGCTGCACGCCGCCGGCCGTTTCTACTTGCCCGGTACCAGGGTCAGGCGCTGGGTGCCATAGGCACGCGCGAAGTGCTGAGGCGCAAGGGGCATGACAGCGAAGCGGCCCTTGAACCAGGCCTCAAGGCCATCCCCGTAATGTGGGCTGGCCGGATTGCCGGACTGGCCGCTGCTGGTCAGCACCTGGAGGGGTTCAGCCTGGCTGAAGTCCACGATCAGCCGCGCCGATGCCGGCAGGCGGGTGACGAAGTCGCTTCCCCAGGCGTAGGGGGTGAAGGCAAGCGTGCTGAAGTCGCCGCCTGCAGGCTGCGCAGGGCGGCTGATGGCATCACCCAGCCCATGGTAGGCCGGTGCAGGCCATTGGTATTGGTGCAGTTTGCCCCATTGCCAGGCGCTGCGGTCGGTGCCCAGTTGGGCGATGCCCGTGTCCATTGCCGCGACCAGGCTGCGGGCCAGGATGGCGGGTTTGTCTTCCTTCTGTGGCGTACTGCGGTCGTCCCAGAACGGGCTGTCATCCCGGCCCAGCAGGTGATCGGCCTGTGCCGAGAACGACAAGCGTGCATTGCTGACCAATGCCTGCCAGGCCGCTCCCGCTTCCGGTCCCAAGTCATCGAGGAATGTCTGACGGGCGACAGCCTGGAGGAACAGGGCGTACAGCGCAGCATCTGCCGACACTGGGCTCAAGCGACCATCGAATGCCTTGAGCCTGGCCAGCGCCGTACGGGCCTTTTCGCGCTGATCGGCGGGCAAGGCATTGATGGCCTGCTGCAGCGGGCCTGCCATGCCTGGCGCTTCGAACATCTGCTTGAGCTTGCCGGCCAACAAGGTGACCTGGTCGTTCTGCAGCGCCATCAGGCTGCGGCTATCAAGGCGGCCACTGCCGGCGAGCTGGCCCAGGCGCTCGGCACGCTCCGGGTAGTACCAACTGCTCGACAGCTGCATGCCGTAGCCGCGCGGCAGGCTGCGCTGGTTGGCGTGGCCGATCCAGCCAGCGGTCGGGTCCTGATCGTATGGGTGCAGCATGGGGTCGGCATAGCCATCCCAGTCATAGCGCCCATCCCACCCCGGCGAAGGCAACAGGCCTTGGCCTTCTCGGCGATTGGGGTAGCGCCCGCTCACCTGCCAGCCAATGTGCGATGCTTCGGCGAAGACGAAGTTCAGCGCCGCAGCCGTGACATCACGGGTGCTGTCGAATGCGCGCTCCACGGTCTTGGCGCGGGTCAGGTCGAACAGTGCATCAAGGCTGCGATCGCCCTTGAACTGCGGCAGGTTCAGTGCAAGGCCCAGGCTGGCATTGCCCGACTGGCCAAGTAGCGTGCCATGGCGGGTGTCGTGCATCACTTCGCGCACTGGGCGCTCGCCGCGCACCAGGAAGGTCTCGGTGTGCGCCCTGGCTGCAACCCATTTGCCGTCCGCCAGGTAACTGACCTGATTGCCCTGGTGGCGCAGTTTTTCCAGGAACAGGTCCTGGTTGTCGGCCATCACCGCGCTGCTGGTCCAGGCCAGCTGGCCGTTGTAGCCAGCCAGCACGATCGGCAGGCCCGGCAGCGACAGGCCGGCCACTTGGTACTTGCTGGAGTGGATCTGCACCGGGCTCAGCGCCCAGGCTGCACGGCTGTCGCTGGCCAGCAGGCTCTTGCCGCTGCGGCTGCGTTGCGGGCCGATGGCCAGGTTGGCCGAACCGGGACTGCCCAGCAGATCAAGGTCGCCCAGTTTTTGACTGGCAGCTGCCAGGGCAGACAACCCCGGCAACTGACTGGCAAGGTCCAGGCCCTTGAGCTTGGCTGCTTCGCCTTCGGGAAGCGGTTCGTCGGCGGCACCGGGTAGCAGCCAGGCCAGCTTGTCGCTGCCGACTTTCTGCGCCAGGGTCAATGCACTGATCTCTTCTTGCAGGTTGACCGACTGACTGAAGGCATACAGCGAAAACATCAGCGCGCAGTCTTCGGGCTTCCAGTACTCGGGGCGGTAGCCGCTGTTGGCCAGGTCCGCTGGCAGCTTGTCGCGGTAGCGGAACAGGTAGGCGTTGACCCCGCGCGCATAGACGTCGAAGAAGCGCTTGAGCCGTGGCGATGCGTCGGCGTACAGCTGCGCCGCGCTTTGCTTGAGGTTGGCCGCCCGCATCAAGCGGTCGATATCCAGTGCATCACGGCCGGCCACTTCAGCCATGCGCCCTTGGGCGAGCAACCGCATGGCGACCATCTGCTCGATCCGGTCCCCGGCATGCACGTACCCCAAGGTGAAGAGCGCGTCATGGAACGAGCTGCTCTCGATCAGCGGAGCGCCCATGGCATTGCGCCTGACCGACACGTTCTGGGCCAGGCCCTTGATCGGCTGCACGCCGCTGGACGGCGGCAGGCTGTCCTGTTGGGCGGTGGTCTGGCAACCGGCCAGGCCAAGTGAACCGAGCAGCAGGGCAGCCGTTGCAGCGCGCGGGCGGAAAAAGAAAAGGGCGGGGGCGGCCATGGCAAGGCTCCTGCAAGGCGTAGCGGGTATGGAAAGGCGCTAAGGTAGTGAGCAGGCCGCCTGGGTGCAAGGCCTGCCCCGGCTTTATTTCGGCACACTGCCCCAGCGGTGGATGAGTGGCAGGACTCTGTCGGCAATTTGCCAATCCGTGGCCATGACGCTGGGGTACCCAAGCGCGCCTTGCAGCGGGTCAAACCTCGAAATGCTCAGCCATGGCGTCGGAAAAGTGCGTGCAGTTGATGCGGGTGTACTGCACATAGTTACGTGTGATCGCAAAGGATTCGCCAGGCATGAGCAGCACATCGTGCTGTTCGAGTTGGCGCACGAAAGGATGCAGGTCGGCGATATCGGGGTGATGGACCCACAGAAACATGCCGCCTTGGGGCGTGATATCGAAGCGCCAACCGCGGTCTGTCAGCGTGCGCTGGGTCTGAACCTGCTGTCGAATCAGGCGTTGCTGCAGATCGCTCATGTGCCTGGCGTAGGTGCCGTCGGTGAGGATGGTGTTGACGAAGCGCTCGCAGAACGCAGGCACCGCCACGCAGGTGAGCAGTTTCAGGCGCATGAGCGGTTCGACCAGTGCAGCCGGGCAAGCGATGTAGCCCACGCGTAGCGAGGCGGACAGGCATTTGGAGAAACTGCCGATATAGATGACCTGCTGCAGGTTGTCCAAGCCGGCGAAGGTCTGGCGTACACCCGGGCTGAAGTCGCCATAGACATCGTCTTCGACGATGTAGAAGCCGTGTTCGATCGCCAGTCTCAGCACGCCGAAGGCGTTGTGCGGGCTGACGTTGCTGCCGGTGGGGTTGTGGAATGTGCTGTTGCAGAAGAATGCCTTGACCTTGTGCTGGACCAGGTGCCGCTGCATGTCCTCAAGGTCCGGGCCGTCTTGCAGCCGACGGATGCCGATCACGTGCCCTCCGGCCAGCTGGATCAGCTTGATCAGGTTACCGTTGCAGGGCTCGTCGACGAACACGTGGTCGCCAGGGGCGATCAGCAGACGGGCCACCAGGTCCAGGGCCTGGGTGGCGCCCAATGTGCTGAGTAATTGCTGTGGACCTACATCGATCTGGGTCATGCGCCGCAGGTGCACGCACAGCTGCTTGCGCATGGGCAGGTAACCCTGGATGTCGCCGTAATCGGCCAGCGAGCTTTGTTCCAGGCGCGCCGTGCGACGCACAGCCTTGGCCAGCAGCTCGGTGTCGCGCCAGGCAGGGGGCAGCCAACCGCAGCCGAGCTTGGTGTAGTGCTGGCCGCCTTGCAGCAGTTTGAACAGCGCGTCCCCGGCCATATGCCCAGGTGCCTCGTCTCTGGCTGGCGGCCGAGCGGTGCCGGCCACGAAATAGCCACGCCCTGGCACGGCCGTCAACAGCCCTTCGCTGACCAGGCGCCCATAGCTGGACACGACCTCGTGGTAGGTCGCACCCGTGCTGGCCGTGAGCTTGCGAATCGACGGCATGCGTTGCCCTGGCAGCCATTCGCTGGCAGCCAGACGCTGCCGGAGTTGATGAAGCAGAGTGTCAGCACGCATCGACGGGTCCGCCAGTGTTAGAAAAAACAGCCTAACAGTTAGCTGGAAACCGCGTCGACTGTTCGCCCGTGCTCGGCCGATCAGTGAGAAGCTTCGGCGCATTCCATTCCTGCATCATCAGCGAGCACGCCATGACCGAAACCCTGCCAGCACGCACCTACCTGTATTTCATTGCGCAGTCGGTCAACCTCACCACGGCTGTGATGTCCGTGACCATGGCGGCCCTGGTCGGTGCTGCTCTGGCGCCCGATCCTGCGTGGTCAACGGTGCCCTACGGGTTTCAGTTTCTCTGCGTGATGCTGGCGACCTACCCGGTGTCGTGGCTGATGGGGCGCATCGGTCGTCGGCGCGCGTTCATGCTGGGTGCTCTACCCTTGGCCCTATCCGGCGTCAGCGGGTTCCTGGCCGTGCAGCACCAGCACTTTGTTGCCCTGATACTCAGCCACTGCGCATTGGGGGTGTATATCGCGTTCGCCAACTTCAACCGGTTTGCCGCTACCGACAACCTGACGCAACACCTCAAAGCGCGGGCGCTCTCACTGGTGGTGGCAGGCGGAGTGATCGCGGCAGTGGTGGGGCCGGCCTTGACCGGTTGGCTCAGGGATGTGGGTGGGTATCCGCTGTTCTCGCTGTGCTACGCCGCCTTTGTCGGCCTGGCGCTCGTGTCGTGGTTGATAGCCCTTTGCTTGCCTAAAGAGAAACCGGTCAATCGCCCGCAGCAGGACCTGCGAGCGTGCGAGGTAGGGCAGCTTGCGTCACGCAGGGTGCTGGTGGTGGCGATGAGCGTGGCAGCGCTGGGGTACGGCATCATGAACCTGTTGATGATCCAGGCTTCGCTGCACATGAAAGGTATGCACCAGGACTTCTCCGACGTGCGCATGGCCATCCAGTGGCATGTCGTGGCGATGTTTGCGCCTTCGTTCTTCACTGGCAGCATCATTCAACGGTTGGGCATCAAGGTGACGATCTGTGCCGGGTTGGGTCTGTTCGTGGTGAGCACGGCCTTGAACATGGGGTCTAGCAGTTATGCCGTGATGACGGCGGCACTGATAGCCCTGGGCCTGGGCTGGAACCTGACCTACGTGGGCGGGGGGGCGCTGCTGGCGCAGGCATTGCAAGATAGCCCGGGGGCGATGCGCCTGCAGGGCAAGAATGACCTGGCCATCGCCGTGTGTGCCACCCTCGGCGCCTTTACGCCATCCTTGTTGCTGGACACCGCAGGCTGGACGGGCACCAACGGTCTATGCATGGTGCTGTGCCTGGGGCTGTTGCTGGCCACCGCGCTTCGGTTGCCAGCCAAGCCAGGCACCTCGGCGCCCGGGCTGCAGACCGCACCGCGCCCGCGCTAACGGACAGGCGCGGTGCTGTCAAACGGCGGGACGGCTATCAGGCGCCGTGGCACTTCTTGAATTTCTTTTCGCTGCCGCAGGGGCACGGGTCGTTGCGGCCAACATCCTTGAGGGCGTTGCGCACCGGCTCCTGGTGACCGTGGTTGCAGTGCGGCCCGTGGACGTGGCCGTGGCCGTGATCATGGTGATGATCGTGGTCGTGGTCGCAGTCAGGGCCGTGAACGTGAGGCTGTTGGGACATTGCAGGGTTACTCCAGGTAATGATCGCCGGGCATTATCTCACCACCGCGCAACAAGTGCAGGTTCCGATGGATCAACAGGCCGGTGCCCAGTTCGGCCTTGAGCGTGTACTTCAAAGGCTGGTGGCTCTTGAGCATCTTGGCCAAGGGCTTGAGGCGCTGCCACAGGTTGGTTCGGGCGGTGATCTTGAAGGTGCGCTGGTCGTGCCCGCCAACACTGCGCCACAGGCTGGCTTCGTCTTCTGCCAGCAGCACATCGTTCAACCGCAGGGCATAGGACAGGTTGCGGATGAACAGGCGGCTGTCGTTGGGGTTTTCCACCCGCACGTGGAGCACGAATTCCTGTTGCAGCAGGCGGGCCTTGACCGTTTCCACCCTGACCAGGTGGATCTCCGGTTGCCGCCATGGCTCACCACCCCAGCTGACGCAGCCGGCCAGGAGCATCACCAACAAGGCAGGCAGCAGGACACGCAGGCGGGTCATCATGCTCAGCCACCCACATAGCTGGCGCAGCATTTCTTGAATTTCTGCCCGCTTTGGCAAGGGCAGGGATCGTTGCGCGTGGCGTTCAGGCCAACGGTGGGGTCGATGAAGTACCAGCGGCCATCGTGCTGCACGAAGGCTGAGCGCTCGCGGTGCTGGTGATCACCGTCCTGGTCGTGCCAGCGGGCAGTGAAGGTGACGAAGCCGTGTTCAGGCTGGCCACCGATCAGCTCGGCGTCTTCCACTTCCAGGCCCAGCCAGGTGCTCTGGGCACTCCAGGCGGCCATGGCGGCGCGATCGAGGCCGGCCTGTTGGGCTGGCAAGGTGGTCGCCACCAGGTAATCGACCAGCCCCAGCACATAGGCGCTGTAGCGTGAGCGCATCAGGGCTTGGGCGTCCGGTGCAGGTGTGCCGGCGTGGTAATGCCCGCAGCAGGCGTCGAGCACGTTGCCACTGCCGCATGGACAGACCGAAACACTCATCATCACCACCAGTATTTGCCGAAGTTTTCAGGGTTGGCCCAGAACCGCGCATTCAGCCAGTCAGGGACCTGCTTGTAGTCATGTAGATCATAGGTGAACAGGCTCAGCACCTGCTGGTCGCGTTGAAACTTCTCACTGGCCGACAGGGCCAGGGCGAAGAAGTCCGTGTCTTGCCAGCCGCAGGCGGCCAGGTCGGCCAGCACTGCGACTCGACTGGCGTTGAGATTGCGAATGCCACCCAGCAGTTCCAACCCGTTGCGCTTGGGCAGGTGTTCCAGGCAATCGACCAGAAGCGCCAGGTCGAAGCGCTGGGCTGCCAGTTCAGCCGGCAGCGGGCCCGGCGGCGCGCACGCCAGGCTCGCTTGTGGGTGGGCCTGCAGGAAGGCGTCAAGTGCCGGGAACCGCGTGCCCACCAGCAACAGGCGTTGCGGGGACACGCGCTCGAGCAAGGCGGCAAGCGCCTGCTGCGGTGTGCGTTGGGAAAAACCGTCGGTCATTGCCAGTCCTCATCAAGATCAGCCAAGACTATCGGGCCAGAGCCTGTCGGCATAGGGCCGTGGCATCCGGTCATGGCAAATGGCTGGCAGGCTGTGCAAGCAGCGTCTTTACTGCCCTGATCGGCCACGATGCCGATCCCCCCAAAAGAGGCGATGAGATGAGCATAGTACGCACAGCTGTACCTCTGGTTCTGCTCACCAGTGTGTTGACTGGTTGCGCGGGTTTGCAAAAAACCGACTGGCCCAAGTGTGCGGCGGTCGGCGGTGTGGGCGGCGCAGCGCTGGGCGCGATCGAAAGCTCGAGCTGGGCAGGTTGGGGCGCGCTGCTCGGGGGCGGCCTTGCAGCGGGGTATTGCTGGGCCCATGGTGATGGCGACGAAGACGGCGATGGCGTACCCGACAGCCGTGACAAGTGCCCAGGGACGCCGCGCGGCGTCCAGGTCGATGCCAACGGTTGCCCGCCGCCTGCGCCGCAAGTCGAAGCTGTGGTCGTCGAGCAAGTGGTGGTCGAGAAAGAAGAGGTGATCGTCATCCGCGATGTGCATTTCGAATTCGACTCTGCACGGCTGACCGCCGCCGACAAGCAGCGCCTCAATACCATCGCCACGCGCCTGAAGCAGGAAGCGCCGTCGGCCCGCCTGAGCGTGAGCGGCCACACCGACAGCGTAGGCGCCGACAGCTACAACCAGAAACTTTCCGAGCGCCGTGCCCACTCGGTCACCGACTATCTGGTCGAAAGCGGCATCCCGCGCAACAGCTTCGTGTCCGTGGTCGGGGCCGGCGAATCCCAACCTGTGGCTGACAACGCCACCGCCGAGGGGCGTGCCATGAACCGTCGTACGGAGATCAAGATCCAGCGCTGAAGCAGCAGCGCCCGCCCAGCGTATCGGCGCGGGCGCTTTGCAAACGCCATAGACGGTAATGGCCGGTGCCCATACATTGCCAAGCGCAGTGTGCGCTGGCGTGAGTCCCGACCGAGCGGTTAATGTGAAATGGTCGCGTTGGCCATCCCGGCAGTACGCCATACGGTGGGGCAGAGCATGAAATTCATCTTGAGCCTGGGCAAGCTCCTGACCATAGTCTTCTGGGGTGTAGTGCTGTACAACCAGATGGTGCCGCAACCTGTGCCGCTGAACCTGTTGATCAACGCCACGGGCCTGTTGCTGGTGCTGCTGCATTTGCTCGAAATGCTGTTTTTCAATGCCAGTCTGCGCGGCCGTAGCCATCGCTGGTTCGACCGTCTGCAGATCCTGTTGACGGGCATTTTCCACATCATGTCCATCCCCCGCGCGCAAGAGGCGCCACGAAATGCGTAATCTGATGTTGTTCGCCCTGTTGGCTGCGCCGCTTGCGCAGGCACAGAACCTCGAAGTACCCGCCAATTCCATGCTGCGCTTGCCGACCAAGTCGGCCGAGGTGCATCTGGAGCAGCTCAGGGTGGCGGACGATGCCACCTTGCTGCTTCCCGCCACGCTCGCCTCGCTGACGGTCGATCGGCTGGAGCTGGGCCGTGATGCGCGTATCGCCGTGGCGCCGGCCGATACCCCGCTCCTGATCGAAGCGGCCAGTGCCAGCCTGGGTGAAGGCAGTGAGTTCAGTGCGCCGGGCGCGCCTGGGACTTATGAACGTGCCGCGCGTTCAGGGCGCGGGCTCGACCTCAAGCTTGCCCAGGTGCAGGGCGAACAACTGTCCATCGACGCCCGCGGCGGCGCGGGTGCGCCAGGGTTCGCCGGGCTCGATGGTGCCAACGGCCAGGCCGGTGGTTGCACCTGGGGCCGTGCCAGCCGTGGCTTCAATGGGGATGATGGCGGCAATGGCCACGACGGTGCACCGGGTGGTCGAATCCGCCTGAGCGTGCCCGAGGCCTTCCCGGCCGAGCGCATCAGGGTGCGCCTGGACGGTGGCGCGCCGGGCAAGCCTGGGGCAGCAGGCCAGGCGGGCAAGGGCGGTGCGAGCAAGGGTTGCCTGGTGTACCGCACCTCGCCGGGCAACAGTGGCCGCGCCGGGCAACCCGGTCAGCAAGGCCTTGCCGGGGCTGCCGGCGAGCTGATCCTGCAGCGACTCTGATCGCTGCGGGTACGCTCAGAACATCAGGCGGGCACTGGCCACGGCGACCACGGCCAGGCCCAGCAGCAGGTTCACCCCCACCATCCGGCGGATGCGCCCCAGCACGGCCGCCGCGCCTGGCCAGTCCTCGGCCTGGACCGCCGTTTTCATTTCTGGCAGCAGCAACGCCTGGATGCGCATGAACAGGGCGAACATGACGATACCGCCCCCGATCATCACCTGGACATACCGCGGCGCGGTTTCGAAGCCATTGAAGCGCAGGTGAATCATGCCCACGCCGCTTATCGCCAGAATCGCCACGGCCACCCAGACCCAGCCGAAGAAGCGTCGGAAAACTTCCACCCACAACCGCAGCCTGGCAGGCCCGTCCAGCGCTGCACCCGTTGCCGGGCGCAGCACCATCCAGGCGAAGAACATGCCACCCACCCACACCAGGGCGGCCAGAACGTGCAGGGTGTAGGGCAGGGCAAAGGCAGTCATCCGGATCTCCATGCGGCATAAACAGCGTGAGCGGGGTATGATAGCCGCCCTATGCGCGATACTGAAAATATATCCAGCCCTCCGGGCGCCTGCACACCATGATCAGCACTGAACTCAAAGCCACCATCCAGGGCGCCTACACGCGATTTCTCGAAGCCAAGAGCCTCAAGCCGCGTTACGGCCAGCGCCTGATGATCGCCGAGGTGGCCAAGGTCCTCGGGGATATTCCCTGCGACGACGAAGGCCGCCGTGCCGGCGAGCCCGCCGTCGTGGCGGTGGAGGCGGGCACCGGTACCGGCAAGACGGTCGCCTACAGCCTGGCGGCCATTCCGGCGGCCAAGGCGGCAGGCAAGCGCCTGGTCATCGCCACCGCGACCGTGGCGCTGCAGGAGCAGATCGTCTTCA
>NZ_DIMK01000032.1:89099-102680 GCF_002425525.1 Pseudomonas sp. UBA5568
CAAAGGACCTGCCTGACCTGATGCGCAACAGCGGGCTGAATTTCAGCTTTGCCCTGGCCAAGGGGCGGGGCCGCTACCTGTGCCTGTCCAAGCTCGACATCCTGGTCCAGGAAGGTCATGCCCAGACGTCCCAGGCGCAGCTGCTGGAGGAAGAAGGCTTTCGCATCGACGTGGACGAGCGCAGCCTGAAGCTGTTCAACAGCATGATCGAAAAGCTGGCCGGCAACCGCTGGGACGGTGATCGCGACAGTTGGCCAGAGAGCCTCGAAGACGAGGACTGGGCACGGCTGACCACCGACCACAGCCAGTGCACCGGCCGCCACTGCCCCAACTTCCAGCAGTGCGTGTTCTACAAGGCCCGTGAAGGCATGGGAAAGGTAGACGTGATCGTCACCAACCACGACATGGTGCTGGCCGACCTGGCGCTGGGCGGCGGTGCGGTGCTCCCGGCCCCCCGCGACACCATGTACGTGTTCGACGAAGGGCATCACCTGCCAGACAAGGCCATCGGCCACTTCGCTCATTATTCACGGCTGCGTTCGACGGCCGACTGGCTCGAGCAGACCGCCAAGAACCTGACCAAGCTGCTGGCCCAGCACCCCCTTCCGGGTGACCTGGGCAAGCTGATCGAACAGGTCCCTGAGCTTGCCCGCGAAATCCGCACCCAACAGCAGTTCATGTTCACGCTGTGCGAGCAGGTGGCCGATTTTCGTCCAGGCGAGGACAACGAAGGCCGAGAACGCCCTCGCTATCGTTTTCCAGGTGGCGTGGTGCCCGATGAAATCCGCGAGGTTGGCGTCGAGCTGAAAAAAGGCTTCGCCCGCCTGAACGATGTGTTCACCCGCCTGACCGACCTGCTCAAGGAAGGCATGGGCGGCGAGGTCAGCATTGGCATCGCCAGCCACCAGGCCGAGGAGTGGTACCCGCTGTTCGGTAGCCTGCAGACCCGTGCCCAGGGCAACTGGGAGTTGTGGACGGCGTTCACCGCCGAAGACCCCGAGGACAGCCCGCCCATGGCCCGCTGGCTTACCTTGGCCGAGAGCGGGGCCCTGTTCGATATCGAGGTCAATGCCAGCCCCATTTTGGCGGCCGAGATGCTGCGGCGCAGCTTGTGGAACGTGGCACACGGCGCCTTGGTCACCTCGGCGACCCTGACCGCGCTGGGCAAGTTCGACCGCTTTCGCATGCGCTCGGGATTGCCCCGCGATGCAGTTTCCTGCGTGGTGCCCAGCCCGTTCGTGCACGGTGATGCAGGCCTGCTGCGGGTACCGGACCTCAAGGCTGACCCCCGTGACGCCGCTGGCCACACCGCGGCCATCATCCGCGAGCTGCCGGGCATCGTCGAGGATGCCCGTGGTGCGCTGGTGTTGTTCTCGTCACGCAAGCAGATGCAGGATGTGTTCGATGGCCTGGACCGGGACTGGCGCAAGCTGGTGCTGATCCAGGGCAACCTGTCCAAGCAGGAAACCCTGAACAAGCACAAGGCCCGCGTCGACGACGGCCAGCACAGCGTGCTTTTCGGCCTGGCCAGCTTCGCCGAGGGCGTCGACTTGCCGGGGGCCTATTGCGAGCATGTGGTCATCGCCAAGATCCCGTTCGCCGTGCCTGACGACCCCGTCGAGGCCGCTTTGGCAGAATGGATCGAAGCGCGAGGCGGCAATCCGTTCATGGAAATTGCCGTACCCGATGCCTCGTTGCGCCTGATCCAGGCGTGTGGCCGACTGTTGCGCACCGAGCAGGACCGCGGTGTCATCACCTTGCTGGACCGGCGCCTGGTCACCCAGCGCTACGGCAAGGCTATCCTCAATGCGCTGCCGCCCTTTCGGCGGGAGATTTCCTGACGGCCGGAGCGCTTGCGCCGGCACGTTGTCCAACCTCAGTCGTGGGCCATGAGGGCCCTGAAGGAGAGACTCCGCCCTATGGTTCGCCGTAGCTTGCCCGCTGTCATCGCTTTGCTGTTGAGCCCGCCGTTGCTGGCGGGGCAGCAGACGTTGTTCAGCTTCGTGCGCCCGGCCTCAGTGGTCAATGTCGAAACCGTGGACGCCGGCATGCCCCAGTACAACGCCGAGCAGACCGCTCAGGGCGAGGTGTTGC
This sequence comes from Pseudomonas sp. UBA5568, assembly GCF_002425525.1. Taxonomy (NCBI): domain Bacteria; kingdom Pseudomonadati; phylum Pseudomonadota; class Gammaproteobacteria; order Pseudomonadales; family Pseudomonadaceae; genus Pseudomonas; species Pseudomonas sp. UBA5568. Next base: position 91,194 of record NZ_DIMK01000032.1, read on the forward strand.
GACGCGTGGTGTTCAACGCTGCCGAGCGTCCGACCTTGCGCATGAGCCCACAGAGCGGCACTTGGGACTGGTCTTCCGGCCGCTACCTGACCCTGCGTCTGCAGAACGCGATGGCCTGGGCGCTGACCTTGGATGTGACGGTGCAGGGCAATGACGGCCGTACATTGATCAGCCGCATCGACTTGCCGGCAGGGCCTGCGCAAACGGTGATGGTGCCGTTGACGGCGCGTTCGCCCCTGCAGGAAGGGCTGCGTGCGGGCCCGCCCATGCCGTGGAGCTTTAGCGGCCAGCGCGTGCTGCTCGGCAGCAGCACGGGCGCGGTGGACCTTGCACAGGTCGCTGCGGTCAGCCTGAGCATCCCTGCCCCCAAGGCAGCCCAAAGCCTGCTGATCGAACGCATGGGCATCCAGGATGACGACCAGGCATGGCAAGCGGCCTACCACGAACTCATCGATGCCTACGGGCAGTCCACGCGCGGCACGTGGCCTGAGAAAGTGACCAGCGACGAGCAACTCAAGGCGAGCGCCGGGCGCGAACAGCAGCAGATCAAGGGGTGGCTGGCCGAGCGTGAAAAGCAGCCACTGGATACCTATGGCGGCGTGACAGCGGGCACGCCCTTCGAGGCGACCGGGTTCTTTCGCACCGAAAAACGTGAGGGGCGCTGGTACCTGGTCACGCCGCTGGGCCACCCGTTCTACTCCCTGGGCGTCAATGCCGTGGCCGCAGATGGCGGGCGCACCTATGTGGCGGGTCGCGAGGCCATGTTCAAGGCGCTGCCGCAACAAGGCGAGCCCTTGTCCGCCTTCTATGGCGAGGGCAACAACGATGATGGCAATGCCTCGTCCCAGGGGCGCGCCTTCAAGAAGGGGCGCTGGTTCGACTTCTACGCCGCCAATCTCGAACGCACCCACGCAGCCCCTTGCCAGGTGGCCGACCCGCAGGCGTCAGCGCAGCCGGTCAATTGCCCGCCCGCCAAGTTGGACAGCGCCCGCTGGCAGCGCCATACGCTCGACCGGCTGCAGGCCTGGGGCTTCAATACACTGGGCAACTGGAGCGATGCGGCCCTGGTCGAGCAGCAGCGCGTGCCCTATACCTTGCCGCTGTCCATCGTGGGCGATTACGCGAGCATCAGCACCGGCATGGATTGGTGGGGCCGGATGCCCGATCCCTTCGACCCACGCTTTGCCATGGCCACCGAGCGGGCCGTGGCCATCGCCGCCCGCGATCACCGCGATGACCCTTGGCTCATCGGTTACTTTGCCGACAACGAGCTGGCCTGGGCGGCCCCGGGCGATGACCCGAAGGCGCGCTATGGGCTGGCCTACGGCACCTTGCGCCTGACCACCGACGTACCGGCCAAGCGCGCTTTCCTCAAGCAGTTGCGTGACAAGTACCGAAACCAGGAGGGCTTGTCCAAGGCCTGGGGCATCGAACTGGCGGCCTGGGAGCTGATGGAAGACCCTGGTTTCGAGGCGCCACTGCCCAGCGCGGAACACCCGGAAATCGAGCGTGACTACCAGTATTTCCAGCAGGTGTTCGCCCAGACCTATTTCAAGACCCTCTCCGACTCGCTCAAGTGGCATGCCCCCAACCACCTCTTGCTGGGCGGTCGGTTTGCCGTGAGTACACCCGAAGCGGTCAAGGCCTGCGCCGAGTTCTGCGATGTGCTCAGCTTCAACTTCTATACCCTCAAGCCTCAGGATGGCTATGACTTCGCGCGCCTGGCAGAGCTGGACAAGCCGGTGCTGGTGTCCGAGTTCCAGTTCGGCTCGCGCGATCGCGGGCCTTTCTGGCCGGGGCCGGTGGAGGTCGCGCGCGAGGAAGACCGCGGGCCTGCCTATGGCAATTTCCTCAAGGCGGCGCTCGCCCAGCCCATGATCGTTGGCGCCCATTGGTTCCAGTACCTCGATCAGCCTGCCAGCGGCCGTTTGCTGGACGCAGAGAACGGGCACCTGGGGTTGGTTGCCATCACCGACGTGGCTTACCCAGGCTTCGTCCAGGCCGTGCGCAAGAGCAATCTGGAGGCATTGGACCAGTTGCGCACTCACAGCCAAGCACCCGCGTCGCCGTGACGTGCGATGCGCGCCTGTAGGCAAAAGGCCGAACTACTGAAACAATGCAGGCCCTTTTGCCAACATGCCGCATGGAGAATACAGGGTGCAGATTCAGGGTCATTTCGAGCTGAAATTCGAAGCAGTGCGCGAGGCCTTCGCGGCGCTGTTCGATGATCCCCAGGAACGCGGGGCTGCGCTGTGCATCCAGGTGGGTGGTGAAACGGTAGTGGACCTGTGGGCGGGCACCGCCGACAAGGATGGCCAGCAGCCATGGCACAGCGATACCATCGCCAATCTGTTTTCCTGCACCAAGCCCTTTGCCGCCGTCACCGCCTTGCAGTTGGTGGGCGAGGGCAAACTTGAACTCGATGCCCCGGTAGCGCGTTACTGGCCTGAGTTCGGTCGGGCGGGCAAAGAGGCCATCACGCTGAGGCAACTGCTTAGCCACCGTGCCGGGCTGCCTGCGATTCGCGAATTGCTGCCGGCCGAGGCCCTCTACGACTGGCAGGCAATGGTCGATGCCCTGGCCGCGCAAACGCCGTGGTGGACACCGGGCAGCGAGCACGGCTACGCCGCCATCACCTTTGGCTGGCTGATCGGCGAGTTGATTCGTCGCGCCGATGGGCGCGGTCCAGGCGACTCGATCGTGGCGCGTACGGCGCGGCCGCTTGGGCTGGACTTCCATGTCGGGCTGGCCGACGAGGAGTTTTATCGGGTAGCCCATATCGCGCGTGGCAAAGGCAACCCCGGTGACGCCGCTGCCCAGCGCTTGCTGCAGGTCACGCTGCGCGAGCCCGAGGCATTGTCCACAAGGGCGTTTACCAACCCGCCCGCCATTCTGACCAGTACCAATAAACCGGAATGGCGGCGCATGCAACAACCTGCTGCCAATGGCCATGGCAATGCCCGGAGCCTGGCTGGGTTCTATGCAGGCCTGCTCGATGGCAGCCTGCTGGAGTCGGACCTGCTGGAGGCGTTCACCCGCCAACACAGCCTGGGCCAGGACCGGACCTTGCTGACCCAGACGCGCTTCGGCCTAGGGTGCATGCTCGACCAGCCCGATGTGGCCAATGCCACCTTCGGCCTGGGCGCTCGCGCATTCGGTCACCCCGGTGCCGGGGGCTCGGTCGGATTTGCCGATCCGGAGCGAGATGTGGCTTTTGGCTTTGTCGTCAATACCTTGGGGCCCTATGTGCTGATGGACCCTCGTGCCCAGAAACTGGTGCGCGTGCTTGGGCAATGCCTTTGATCGGTTAGTGCGGGTATTGCCCAGCCTCTTTGACTATCCTCAATGCCGACGCCTCAAGAGTGTGGGCAAAATTCCTTTCTAATTCATGGTGTATCGCTGATGTCTTCACATAAAACCTTAGCACTCGCCCTGTGCCTGACCGCTGTCACCGGCTGCGCCAGCCATCCCGAGGGTTCTGCCAAGAGCGCCAGTTCAAGCTGGTGGCCATTCGGCTCGGACAAGGTCGCCGAACAGGAAGTGAAGGCAGCAGTCACGGAAAAGGTCGCCAAGGCCGACGCCAAATCCGAAAGCACCAGCCGCTGGTGGTGGCCATTTGGCGGTGAGCAGAAGCAGGCCCAAGGGCCGGTGGTGCCGAAGATCGACCAGCAGGCCACCCAGGCCTGGTTGGACGAGTACGAGCCCAAGCTGCGCGAGGCCATCAAGGACAGCAAGCTGGAGCTCGAGCGGCGCGACAACGTGCTGGCAGTCACCTTGCCAGTGGACGGTGCGTACAACCCTGACCGTCCGAACATGTTGTTGCCCGTCACCCTGGGCCCTATCACCCGCGTGGCCAAGACGGTAGAAGGCGACCCCAAGACGGCCGTACTGGTCCTGGGCCACGCCGACACCAGCGGCGTGGTGGCTGCCAACCAGAAGCTGAGCCTTGAGCGTGCTGCCTCGGTGTCGGCCATTTTCCGCCTGAGCGGGTTGCAACGTGACCGCCTGATCCTCAAGGGCATGGGCTCGGTGATGCCTCGCGCCGCCAATGACAGTGCCGAAGGCCGTGCGCTGAACCGCCGCGTGGAAATGCTGCTGACCCCACAGAACACCATGGTCGCGCTGCTGAGCAAGTATCAACAGGCCACACCAACGCCGTCGCCAGCCACCATGGTGGCCGTGCAGGATGCCAAGGCGCCTGTGTCCAAGGCTCCAGCCGCCAAAGCCCAGCCAAGCAAGGCTGCAGCCAAGCCAGCCGTCAAAACCGCTGCCAAGAAACCTGCCGCCAAAGCCAAGACCCCGGCCAAGACGGCGACCAAGAAAGCGGCGACCGCCAAGCCTGTCGCCAAGAAAGCTGCCACTGACAAGAAGGTAGCCTCCAACAGCTCTGCGAAGACCAACTGATCGTCAAGGAACGCAGTAATGACCCAATCCCTGGCCGATATGCGCCGCGATTACACCCGGGACGGCCTGGCCGAAGCTCAGGCTCCGGCCGAGCCGTTCGCTTTGTTTCACCAATGGTTCGGCCATGCCGTGAAAACAGAGCAGGCGCCGGTGGAAGCCAACGCCATGACCCTGGCCACGGTCGATGCCGATGGGCGACCACACTGCCGTGTGCTGTTGCTCAAGGGGCTGGATGAGCAGGGCTTCACGTTCTTCACCAACTATGACAGCGCCAAGGGTAGGCAACTGCAGGTTAACCCGTTCGCCGCCATGACCTTTTTCTGGCCGGCGCTCGAGCGGCAAGTGCGTATCGAGGGCCGTGTCGAGAAGGTCTCGGCCAAGGAGTCCGACGATTACTACCAGGTCAGGCCGTTGGGCAGCCGCCTGGGCGCCTGGGCATCGCCCCAGAGCCAGGTGATCGCTGGGCGCGAGGCGCTCGAAGCCCTGGTCAAGGCGACCGAGGCGCGTTTCTCCGACACGCAGCCTCACTGCCCCGAGCATTGGGGTGGCTACCGCCTGCTGCCAGAGCGCATCGAGTTCTGGCAAGGACGCGCCAGTCGCCTGCATGACCGCCTGAATTACCGCAAGGCGGCCCAAGGCTGGCACCGCGAGCGCCTGGCGCCTTGATAGGCGGGGCTACCAGATAGCCCCATTCGCCCTGGCGCTCAGCGCGAATACGCCGCCGCCTCCTGCGCAAGCCACTGAACCCGTGCCTTGCGCCCCATCTTCGACTGACGCGCATGCTGCAACCGCTGCAGCATGTACGCCTGCATGTGCGGGTCGCCACCTGCCAGTGACAGCGCCAGGTCGCGGTCCATCCACTGCCGCATGAGCATGTAGAGCCAGGCGTGAAACCCCAACCCTGCGAGGGTGGCGACCACGACGATGAAGTAATCCATGGTTATCCTTGGTCTGATCGGTAAGCGCCCTGCCTGATCGCGTTGGCTGTACGCTGGCTGAATGAAAGCAATTTTATGCAGTGAGTACCGTGACAGCCGTCAATGTGCAGCGTCTAATGAATACCTGACTTATGGAGATTCTACCCATGCGTAAATCCGCTTTGCTGGTTGCGACCTTCACAGCCACCACGTTGCTACTCGGTGGCTGTGCCTCAAACTTGAGCGGCGACAGCTATTCGCGCGATGAGGCCCGCCGTGTGCAAACCGTGCGCATGGGCACCATCGAATCGCTGCGCCCTGTGAAGATCGAAGGCACCAAGACGCCGATTGGCGGAGGCGCCGGTGCCGTGGTAGGTGGCTTGGCGGGCAGCGCCGTTGGCGGCGGGCGTGGCAGCATCGTCGCTGCCGTGATTGGTGCCGTTGCCGGTGGCTTGGCCGGTTCGGCCGCCGAAGAGGGTATTACCCGTACCCAGGGTGTGGAGATCACGGTGCGCGAAGACGATGGCAGCATGCGTGCCTATGTGCAGTCCGTGCAGGAAAACGAGATTTTCCGGGTGGGCGACCGCGTGCGCATCATGACGGTCGATGGTACCAGCCGCGTCTCGCACTGATCGCAGCCCTGAAAAAACCCGATCAGGCTTCTGGCCTGGTCGGGTTTTTTTTGTACCGGCAATTCAGGGCTTGTTACTGGGCTAGCATGGCCTTGGCCACCGCTTCGGCAACCCGAATTCCATCAACCCCTGCAGACAGAATGCCGCCTGCATAGCCAGCCCCTTCGCCGGCAGGGAACAGGCCCTTCACGTTCAGGCTCTGGAAGTCTTCACCCCGCGTGATGCGCAGCGGCGAGGACGTGCGTGTCTCGATCCCGGTCAACACCGCGTCATGCAGGTTGTAGCCCTTGATCTGCCGATCGAAGGCGGGCAGGGCCTCGCGTATCGCCTCGATGGCGAAGGCCGGCAGGCTTGGCGCCAGGTCCCCCAGGGTCACGCCAGGCTTGTAGGACGGCTCGACAGTGCCCAGCGCGGTCGAAGGCTTGCCAGCCACGAAATCGCCCACCAGCTGAGCCGGCGCCTGGTAGTTGCTCCCGCCCATGACGTAGGCGTGCGCTTCCAGGCGTTCCTGCAACTCGATGCCCGCCAGCGGGCCACCGGGATAGTCCCGTTCCGGGTCGATGCCGACGACGATGCCGGAGTTGGCGTTGCGTTCGTTGCGTGAGTACTGGCTCATGCCATTGGTGACGACGCGGCCCGGTTCACTGGTGGCGGCCACTACCGTTCCGCCAGGGCACATGCAGAAGCTGTAGACCGACCGCCCGTTCTTGGCGTGGTACACCAGCTTGTAGTCCGCCGCACCCAGTTTGGGGTGGCCTGCATATTTGCCCAGGCGCGCCTTGTCGATGAGCGATTGCGGATGCTCGATGCGGAAACCGACGGAAAACGGTTTGGCTTCCATGTACACACCCTGCGCGTGCAGCATGCGGAAGGTGTCCCGGGCACTATGGCCCAATGCCAGAACCACATGCCGTGAAAGCAGTTGCTCGCCACTTTCAAGCACTACGCCTTGAACCTGGCCTTCTTCGATCAGCAGGTCGGTGACCTTTTGTTCGAAACGAACCTCGGCCCCCAGGGCGATCATTTCCTGGCGCATCTGCTCAACCATGCCGGTGAGGCGGAAGGTGCCGATGTGCGGCTTGTTGATGTACAAGATCTCGTCAGGCGCACCGGCCTTGACGAACTCTTCCAACACCTTGCGGCCATGATGCTGCGGGTCCTTGATCTGGCTGTACAGCTTGCCGTCTGAGAATGTCCCAGCGCCGCCTTCGCCGAACTGCACGTTGGACTCGGGGTTGAGCACACTTTTGCGCCACAGGCCCCAGGTGTCCTTGGTACGCTGGCGCACTTCCTTGCCGCGCTCGAGGATGATCGGCTTGAAGCCCATCTGCGCCAGCAGCAAGCCGGCGAAAATCCCGCACGGGCCCAGACCCACCACGATTGGTCGTGCGTCCAGGCCTTCAGGGGCTTGGGCGACGTACTTGTAGGTAACGTCCGGCGCGGGCACGACATTATGGTCGTCGGCAAACTTGCGCAGCAGCTCTTCTTCGTTGCTGGCATGCAGGTCGATGGTGTAGATGAACAGCAGTTCGGTGTTCTTCTTGCGCGCATCGTAGCTGCGCTTGAACAGGTTGAAGCTGATCAGCTGCTCGTCGCGGATGCCCAGGCGCTGGACGATGGCCTCGCGCAGTGCTTCATCGGGATGGTCCAGGGGCAGCTTGAGTTCGGTGATTCGTAGCATGGCAGGGTCCAGTATCCCGGCCATGGGCGGCCGGCGGCTTAACACAAACCGCCAAGTATAAAGCTTTAGCCGCCTCGACTGGCAGGATTAAGCCGCCCGGTCATCAGTCATCGCGCGCGCCACCGTAATAACCGCAACCTTGAAGGGTCGTGCCATCGATGCGCAGTTCTGCGCGCAAGTGGTTGAACGCGCCCGTGGTCGGGTCCATGCAGCGCTGTGGCGCCAGCCAGAGTTCGACGCGCTGCCCGTTGGCTTCGCTGGTCAGGGTCAAGCCGCCACCGGGCACCTGCTCCTCCAGAAAGGGCAGGGCAAGCGGGGGCTGATCAGCACGGTTGAGCACCATGCCCCGGCTGTTGGCCTTGACGTCCCAATCGGGCTTGTGGCCACCGGCGCGCAGGGTAAGCTGCTTGAAATTGGGGTCGATGCACCCGTTGCTGGCGTGCTCCAGGCGGTACAGGCGGCGCAGGTCCAGCTGTCCATCGGTGCTGGCCTGCTTGCTGCCTGTAAGTCGGCCACGCACGTCGGCGAACAGGGTGTCGTTGGCCCCGGTTGCAAGGTTCGCCGCTTCCTGCAGGATGCCCGTGGCGGCGGCATCGTTGATGACGAAGCTGCGGGGTTCGTTGCAGGGCTTGAACAGCAACTGCCCACCGGCAGCGTGAACCTGGCCTTGCATGCGAGTGCTGCCGATATCAGGGTCGACGGGTTTTTCGGCCAGCAGCTGGCAGCCCGCGAACAGGGGCAACAAGGCGGTCAGTAGCAGGGAAGGGGTCAGGCGCATGACGGGCTCCGGTGTTCGAGAGGCCGTCACGTTACTGAGGCGGGCAGGGGCAATACAAGCCCGGCGAAGAGAAATAGACGGCTGTCACCTGCATGCAGCCTGCCCTGTTTGATCGTGAAGCGGGGTGCAAGCGTAGCGTCTTCAAGACAACGGGGCCCCTGCAGGCCCCGCTGGCATCAACCGCCCAGGTAGGCGTCACGCACTTTTGGATCGGTCAGCAGCCCCTCACCCGTACCCTGCATCACCACATGGCCATTCTCCAGCACATAGGCCCGGTCGGCGATCTTCAGCGCCTGGTTGGCATTCTGCTCTACCAGGAACACCGTCACGCCATCACGGCGCAGTTGTTCGATGATGTCGAAGATCTGCTGGATGATGATCGGTGCCAGGCCCAGGGAGGGCTCGTCGAGCAGCAGCAACTTGGGTTTGCTCATCAGGGCACGCCCGATGGCCAGCATCTGCTGCTCGCCCCCGGACATGGTGCCGCCACGCTGGGCATACCGCTCCTTCAGGCGCGGGAACAGCTGCAGCACTTTGTCCAACTGCGCCTGATAGTCACCCTTGTCGGTGAAGAACCCGCCCATGGCCAGGTTCTCCTCGACGGTCAGCCGGGCGAACACCCGGCGGCCTTCCGGCACCACGGCAATGCTCTTGCGCATGATGTGCGACGAAGGCTGACCGACCAGTTCCTCGCCCAGGTACTTGATGCTGCCGCTGTGGGCTTGGGGTGAACCGCACAGGGTCATGAGCAAGGTGGATTTGCCGGCGCCGTTGGCGCCGATCAGGGTGACGATTTCTCCCTGGTTGATCTCCACGTTGACGCTGTGCAGCGCCTGGATCTTGCCGTAGAAAGTGGAAACGTTCTCGAACTTCAGCATTTACGCTTCCCCCAGGTAGGCTTTGATCACTTCAGGATTGTCGCGAATTTCCTGGGGCGTACCGTGGGCCAGGGGTGTGCCCTGGTTGATTACCACGATGTGATCGGAAATGCTCATCACCAGCTTCATGTCATGCTCGATCAGCAGCACGGTCACGTTGTGCGATTCACGCAGATAGGCAATCAATGCCTTCAGGTCCTCGGTCTCTTTCGGGTTCAACCCCGCAGCCGGCTCGTCGAGCATGATGATCCGCGGGCGGGTCATCATGCAGCGAGCGATTTCCAGGCGACGTTGTTGGCCGTAGGCGAGGGTGCCGGCAGTGCGGTTGGCGAACTCGGTCAGGTTGACCTTGTCCAGCCAGTACTGCGCCCGCTCCATGGCTTCCTTTTCACTGCGGCGGAACCCTGGGGTCTTGAACAGTCCCGCGAAGAAGTTGGTGTTCAAGTGCCGGTGCTGGGCGATCAGCAGGTTCTCGAGCGCTGTCATTTCCTTGAACAGGCGCACGTTCTGGAAGGTGCGTACCACCCCTTTGCGCGCGATCTGATGGCCGGCCAGCCCTTGGATGGGTTCGCCATCGAGCAGGATGGTGCCGCCGCTGGGCCGGTAGAAACCGGTCAGGCAGTTGAACACCGTGGTCTTGCCGGCGCCGTTCGGACCGATCAGCGCCACCACTTGTTTTTCCTTGACGGTCAGGCCCACGCCGTTGACCGCCAACAAGCCGCCGAAGCGCATGCTAAGGCCGCTGACTTGCAGAATTTCGCGGCTCATCGACGCAGCTCCATGTGGGGACGTTGCATTGGCAGCAGACCTTGCGGACGCCAGATCATCATCAGCACCATCAGCGCACCGAACATGAGCATCCGGTATTCACTGAATTCGCGCATCAGCTCAGGCAGCAGGATCATGACAATGGCAGCGAGGATCACGCCCAACTGAGAGCCCATGCCGCCGAGCACCACGATGGCCAGGATGATGGCCGACTCGATGAACGTGAACGATTCCGGCGTGACCAACCCTTGGCGAGCGGCAAAGAAGCTGCCGGCAAACCCTGCGAAGCAGGCACCCAGGGTGAAGGCCGAGAGCTTGATCACGGTCGGGTTCAGGCCCAGGGCGCGGCAGGCGATCTCGTCTTCACGCAACGCTTCCCAGGCACGGCCGATGGGCATGCGCAACAGGCGGTTGATCACGAACAGCGCAAGCAGTGCCAGCAACAGTGCAACCAGGTACAGGAAGATGACCTTGTTGATCGAGTTGTAAGACAGGCCGAAATACTCGTGGAAGGTCTGCATGCCTTCGGCGGCGCGGCGTTCGAAGGTAAGGCCGAAGAATTCGGGCTTGGGAATGTTGCTGATGCCGTTAGGGCCACCGGTCCAGTCGGTGAGGTTACGCAGGAACAGGCGAATGATCTCGCCGAAGCCCAGCGTCACGATCGCCAGGTAGTCGCCGCGCAGGCGCAACACCGGGAAACCGAGCAGGAAGCCGAAGGTGGCGGCCATCAGGCCGGCAATCGGCAGGCAGACCCAGAAACTCCACCCCAGGTAGTGCGACAGCATGGCGTAGCTGTAAGCGCCCACGGCGTAGAAGCCCACATAACCCAGGTCCAGCAACCCGGCCAGGCCGACCACGATGTTCAGGCCAAGGCCGAGCAACACATAGATCAGGATCAGGGTGGCGATGTCGACAGCGCCGCGCGAGCCGAAGAACGGCCAGATCAGGGCTACCACGACCAGCCCCAGAATCACCCAGCGCTGGGTTTTGGGAAGGGTCAGGTAGTTGCTCAGCGCAGGTGGAATCAGCTTGCGGTCCGAGCGTCGGCCCATCACCGAGCTCCACTGCCGGTCGAACAGCACGCGCAGGAACATCAGCACCGAGCATACGGCGATGATGCTGATGGTGAACGAGCCCTGGCTATGCACCACCAGGCTGATGCCGTCGATGCTCAGTTTCAGGCCCAGCACCGGGAAGGCCACGGCCCAGACCAGCAAGGCGCTGAAAAACGCCGGTTTGAGATTCTTGTTCATACTTTTTCAACCTCCGGGCGGCCCAGAATGCCGGTCGGCCGGAACAACAGGACGAGAACCAACAAGCCGAATGCCACGACGTCCTTGTACTGATCACCGAAGATGTCGGCGCCGAACGCTTCGGCCACACCCAGCACCAGCCCACCGAGCATGGCGCCCGGAATGCTGCCGATACC
>NZ_DIMK01000031.1:0-21499 GCF_002425525.1 Pseudomonas sp. UBA5568
AAGATCAAGATCAAGATCGAGGTCAAGATCAAGATCAAAGGCCAGAGTCGAGTAAGAGCGAGAGCTGGCAGCTGCCGGGTTGCCCGGCTCAGACCCTACTTGCGCCGCGCGCGTTGCGCCAGATACTCCCGCACCTGCACAGCATCCCCAACAAACTCGATCCGCTCGGCCTTCGCTTCACGCTGATAGGCATACATCGGGTCGTAGTACTCGTTGAGCAGCCCCTCGATCCAACCTCGGTGCAGGTCCACACCGCCACTGCGCAATTGCTCTTCCAACGCCTGCTCCAGCAGCGCCGTGAGCCGCTGATGGCGCTCTCCGCCCAGGCGCTTGCGGATGTTGGCCATGCTCTGCAGCATGCGCTGCGCGAACAAGTGCAGCCCGGCTTGCTCGCCATGCAGGGCGATGAACTCGGCACTGAGGTCGATGACATAGTCGCGCAGGATGCGCTCGACCCGGCCATCGAAACTGTCCTCCAGCCACACCAGCGGGTACTGCTGCATGCCCTGGTACAAAGACAAAGGCACCGTGCAACTGCCAACGATGCGCCCTTCATCCTCCAACACGAATTGGCCGATACCCTGCGCGCGCTTTTTCAGCACATCGATGGCCAGCTGGTTCTCGAAGTCGATCTGGGCCGGTTGCCCGGTGGCGCGTTTGCCAAAGCTCGAACCGCGATGATTGGCATGGCCTTCAAGGTCCAGCACGTTGCCCAGCTGCTGCAACACGTCGGTCTTGCCAGTCCCGGTCAAGCCGCCAACCAGTACGAAATCACACTCGCTGACGGCCTGCTCCGTGGTTTCCAGTAAGTAGTTGCGCATCGCCTTGTAGCCCCCGCTGATACGCGGGTAGCGAATACCGGCTTCATCGCGCAACCATCCCTGGACGATCTGTGAACGCAGGCCACCACGAAAGCAATACAGATAGCCTTCCGGGTGAGCCTGGGTGAAGGCCACCCACGCCTCCAGACGGGCCTGCTTGGTGGCGCCGCCCACCAGTTGATGACCCAAGGCGATGGCGGCAGCCTGGCCCTGCTGCTTGTAGCAGGTGCCCACCTTCTGCCGTTCCAGATCGTTCATCAGGGGCAGGTTGATCACGCCGGGGAAGGCGCCCTTGGCAAACTCGACGGGCGCGCGCATGTCCATCATCGGCACATCGTCGAGGAACAACTGACGGAAATCGGTGCAGTCTGGCCGCATCAGGCGACCTCGACTGCGTGGCTCTGTCGCTCTGCCAGATAGCCGATAGGCGACAGCTGCAAGCCCAGGTCGGCGGCTGCCGCGAGAAATGCGTCTTCACCCTCCGGGGTCACGGCCACAAGCAGCCCGCCGCTGGTCTGCGGATCACACAGCAAGTGCTTCTGATCGTCACTGAGCGCGCCGATCTTGTGCCCGTAGCTCTCGAAGTTGCGCAGCGTACCCCCCGGAATGCAGCCGGCCGCGAGGTAGTGCTCGACACTCGGCAGGCGGGGCACCTTGGCGTAGTCCAGGTGTGCGGTCACGCCGCTGCCTTCTGCAAGCTCAACCAGATGGCCGAGCAGGCCAAACCCGGTGACGTCCGTCATGGCCTTGACCCCGTCGAGCTTGCCAAATCGGCTGCCCGGCGTGTTCAGGGTGCACATCCAGTCGCGCGCCACGCCTCGATCCTGCTCGCGCAGCACGGCTTTCTTCTCGGCAGTGGTGAGGATGCCGATGCCGAGCGGCTTGGTCAGATACAGGCGGCAGCCCGCCGTGGCGGTGTCGTTGCGCTTGAGATGGCGCTTGCTGACCACGCCGGTTACCGCCAGGCCGAAAATCGGCTCGGGGGCGTCGATGGAATGACCACCAGCAAGCGGGATGCCGGCTTCGGCGCAGACAGCCCGGCCACCGCGGATTACCTCACGAGCAACCTCGGGTGCCAGGACGTTGACCGGCCAGCCCAGGATGGCGATGGCCATCAGTGGATCGCCGCCCATGGCGTAGATATCGCTGATGGCATTGGTTGCCGCGATGCGGCCGAAATCGTAGGGGTCATCGACGATGGGCATGAAGAAGTCGGTGGTCGACACCACCCCGCGCTCCTCGTCCAGGGCATACACGGCGGCATCGTCGCGCGACGCATTGCCGACCCAGAGTTTCGGGTCCAGGGCCTGGGCACCGCTTTCGGCCAGGATGACGTCCAGCACCTTGGGGGATATCTTGCAGCCACAGCCGGCACCGTGGCTGTACTGGGTCAGGCGAATCGGCTCGCTCATGTGTACCTCGGCAGGTCAATTTATCGCCCGATTGTAGCAAAGCTGGTCATTGGGCCTGCGGCTCTTATAATCGTTGGGTCAATGACTTGCATCGAGCTGCAACCTGCACGTCGGCAAGGCAGCGCACATGCGCCGCCTGTTACTGCGCGCAGCCTCGAATTCGCCCCCATTCCCCGCTATTGAACCGGAGAAACCCATGCTCAAACGTCCTATGGCGCTCGCCGCCAGCCTGGTGCTGTCCTGCTGTGCCCTGGCCGTCCAGGCGGCAGAGACACTGCGTGTCAGCGCCATTCCTGACGAGGCGCCCACCGAACTGCAACGCAAGTTCAAACCCCTGGGCGAATACTTGTCCAAACAGTTGGGCATGCAGGTGAAGTTCGTGCCGGTGGCTGATTATCCGGCCGTGGTCGAATCGCTGGCCTCCGATCGGCTGGACCTGGCGTGGCTGGGCGGATTTACATTCGTGCAGGTGCACCTGAAGGATCCGACGGCCACGCCGCTGGTGCAACGCGAGCAGGACGCCCAGTTCACCTCCAAGTTCATCACTGCCGACCCTGCGGTGAAAAGCCTTGCGGACCTCAAGGGCAAGTCCTTCGCCTTCGGGTCCGTTTCTTCCACGTCCGGTAGCCTGATGCCACGCTACTTCATGCTCAAGCAGGACAACATCAAGCCTGAAGGGTACTTCAGCCGCGTCGCCTATTCCGGTGCCCATGACGCCACCGTGGCCTGGGTGCAGGCTGGCAAGGTCGATGCCGGTGTGCTCAACGCCAGCGTCTGGCAGAAGCTGGTGGACGCCGGCAAGGTCGATACCGCCAAGGTGCGCGTGTTTGCCACGACCCCGACCTATTTCGACTACAACTGGACGGTGCGTGGCAACATGGACCCGGCCCTCAAGGAGAAGATCAAACAGGCCTTCCTGAACCTCGACCCTGCCGATCCAGAGCAAAAAGCCATTCTCGACCTGCAGGCTGCCAGCCGCTTCATCGAAACCAAACCGGAAAACTACGCGGGCACCGAGCAGGCCGCCCGCGAGGCCGGCTTGCTCAAGTGACGTCTGCCGTGCCTTCTGAGGCAGTCATCGCGCTGCAAGGTGCAAGCTTGCGGCATGGTGCGGTGCGCGCCGTGGAGGCCGTGACCTTGCGCATCGCACAGGGGGAGCGCGTCGCGATCATCGGCCCATCGGGGGCCGGCAAGTCCAGCTTGCTGCACCTGATGGCCACGGCGACCAGGCCTAGCAGCGGTCGTCTGGAGGTGCTCGGGCAGCAGCCATGGGCGTTGTCGACAGGGGCCCGGCAGCGCCTGCGGGCCCAGGTAGGCCTGGTTCACCAGGCGCCGCCGCTGCCGCCGCGCCAGCGGGTGGTCACTGCGGTGCTCGCGGGCCGCCTGGGCCAATGGGGGCTTGGACGCAGTCTGCTCAACCTGCTGTATCCCTGCGATGTGCCTGGTGCGCGCCAGGCCCTGGCCGAACTGGGTCTTGCAGACAAGCTGTTCGTGCAGTGCGGTCAACTGTCGGGTGGCCAGCTTCAGCGAGTAGGTATTGCGCGGGTGCTTTATCAGCAACCCCGTATCGTGCTTGCCGACGAGCCAGTGTCGGCGATGGACCCAGTATTGGCTGATCACAGCCTGGCGTTGCTCAACCGGCATGCCCAGGCCACTGGTGTGGCGTTGGTGGCCAGCCTGCACGCGGTCGATTTGGCATTGGCCCACTTTCCCCGGGTGATCGGCATTCGCGAAGGGCGCGTGCTGTTCGACTGCCCGGCCCAGGCGGTGACCGACGAGCTGCTGCAGGCGCTGTATGCCAACGAGCAGTTGGTGGCTGGACGTGGTGTTGATGCTACAAGCCCCCACGTGCAGTTGCCCAGATGCTGAGCGCCAGTCGCCGTGATCCGGCAATGGTGCCGAGGGTACTGATCGGGTTGCTGGCCATCGCGGTCCTGTGGCCGGGTATCCAATTGAGCGAGCTCAATCCGGTCGTGCTGTTGCAGGCCGAAAACCGCGAGCAGATGGCACGTTTCACAGGGGCATTCTGGCCACCGGCACATGAACGCGACTTTCTCGAGCTATTGCTGGAGGCCACGCTACAGACCTTGGCTGTGGCCACCGCTGGCATGGTACTCGCCTGGCTGCTGGCCGTGCCGGCGGCGTTGCTGGCCAGCCGCGCCTTGTCCCTGAGCGCTGCCTCACGTGGCGGGCGCCCGGGTGTCTGGTCGCGCCTGGTGCGGCTGCCCGTACGGGGAGTGCTGATCTTCCTGCGCAGCGTGCCTGAAATCGTCTGGGCACTGTTGTTCGTGCGCGCCGTAGGCCTGGGGCCCACGGCTGGCGTGCTGGCAATTGCCATTACCTACAGCGGCATGCTGGGCAAGGTGTATGCGGAAATCTTCGAATCGGTGGACCAACGGCCTGCCCACGCCTTGTTGCAGGCGGGCAGTGGACGGCTGGCTGCCTTTTTCTACGGCATCCTGCCCAATGCCGCCAGCGAAGCGGTGTCCTACACGGTCTATCGGTGGGAATGTGCAGTACGGGCATCGGTGGTGATGGGGTTCGTGGGGGCCGGCGGTCTGGGTCAGCAGATCGACCTGTCCATGCGCATGTTCGCTGGCGCCGAGGTCGCCAGCATGTTGCTGACGTTCCTGGTCTTGGTGATGCTTGCCGATGGGCTCAGCCGGTTATTGCGCTGGAGGCTTGCATGAATCGGCTCATCAACCTAGCCCTGTTGGCCGCGCTGCTGGCAGCCATCGTCGGCTCGTTCGCTTACCTGGGGTTGGATTTCGGTGCCTTGATCGGCAACGGTGGGCTGGCCCAGATGGGCCAGTATGCCGGGCGGTTCCTGGCCCCGGACCTGTCCAGCGAGCATCTGCGAGCCGTGGGGCAGGGCGCGTTGGAGACCCTGGCCATGTCTGGCATCAGCACGTTGCTGGCCGCCATCATGGGCCTGTTGCTGGCGCTGCCGGCGGCAGGCCGCTTTGGCTGGCCGCTGCGGGCGCTGGCCCGGTTGCTGCTCAATGCGCTGCGCGCTATTCCGGAGCTGGTGTGGGCCGCGCTGACGGTGCTGGCAGCTGGACTGGGACCAAACGCCGGCACCCTGGCGTTGGCGCTGCACACCGCTGGCGTACTGGGACGGCTGTTTGCCGAAGCGCTGGAAAACGCCTCGCCCGAACCTGCAGCAGCCTTACGCCTGCAAGGCGCGGGGCAGGTAGCAGCCTTCTGCTACGGCACCTTGCCCAACCTGTGGCCGCAATTGCTTGCCTACAGTTTGTACCGTTGGGAAAACAACATACGCATGGCCAGTGTACTGGGCTTCGTCGGTGCCGGAGGCTTGGGACAGCTGCTCTACACCACCTTGAGCCTGTTCCAGGAGGCCCAGGCCAGTACGGTGATCATTGGAATGCTGGCGCTGGTGTTTCTGGTCGATGCGCTCAGTGATGTACTGCGCCAACGTTTCGTAAGGGCCTGATCAGGCCAGCGGCCCTGTGACCGCTGCCCGTTCTCAGGCGCTCACCGCCTCGCCCGATTGCGCGCCACGCTGCATCGATTCCAGGTTGCGCTCGATCGTCTCGCAGATGGTATCCATCTGGATCTGGTGTTCGCTGAAGCGGAACGGGCTCTGCAAGTCGGTACCGATGCGCTCGATCGCCAGCAGCATGAAGCCTACAACCGTGGAGGCCAGGGGCGTGAACCATTCCAGCGACTCTACCAGGCCGACCGGTACGATCAGGCAGAACAGCGTGATGAATAACCGAGGGAAATACACATAAGGGTAGGGCAGTGGCGTATTGGCGATGCGCTCCATGCCACCTTGTGCATTGGACAAGTCCACCAGGGTGGACTCAAGGCGAGCCAGACGGATGCTGTCCAGCCGGCCCTCCTGATATTCCCTGGCCAGTAACGCGGCGGAACCACTCAAGATGTCATTGGCAAAATTGTTGGAACCGTGGTGCCGCTCGAATTCTGCCTCAGGGATAAACGCCACCAGCTCTTGTGGGCATTTTTCCCCCTTCAGGTGTGCGGCCAGGCAATTGATATAGGCGATGTGCCGACGCAGCAGGGTCGCCTTGACCGGATTCAATCCATCGTCAGGGTCATCGATCAGCGTCAGCGTCTGACGGGCGAAACTGCGGGAACTGTTGACCAGCGCGCCCCACAGGGTACGGGCCTCCCACCAGCGGTTGTAGGCGCTGCTGTTGCGAAAGCTCACCAGCACGACCAGCGCCGAACCCATCAATGAAAGAGGGATCAGGGGCAGGGTGAACTTGCTGTTGAGAAACAGCATGAAATCAATGGTGACCAGCACGTCCCAGATCAGCAGCCAGAACAGTGACCAACCGATGTAGCCGAAGGTTTTCACGACCAGGCGGTATTTGCGGATGATGACGTCTTTCAAATGGCGCACCTTTACGGGTTCAGGACCTTGGATGGGACGCTGAGTCCCGCCGAAGGTTCTGCATGAGGTTGTTGCAACGCGTATGGGGCTGACAAGTGCTGGCGTGATATCCGAATGGGTGTGTGCATTTCATCCAGACGCGTTTGCCGGCCCGATTTGGATGGTGGCACAATGCCTTGCCTCAGCATGCACATGCTCTGCAGCTGTACCCTGCACCTTCCGCCTTATTTTCTCGGTATCCCGCCATGATCGAGCGCACCGGCACGGGCCTTTCCTTCGCCAAACGCATGTATGCACCACGCGCCATCGGAACCGGCCTCGGCTTTTTTTGTGTATTGATCGGCATTGCGCCATTGCAGCCAGAGTGGTGGGTGTGGGCGCTGTTACTGGCACACGGTTTTGTCTGGCCGCACCTTGCGTTTCAGATAGCCCGGGTTTCTGTCCAGCCCTACAAGACCGAGCAGCGTAACTTGGTGGTCGATGGATTCGCCGGGGGTTGCTGGGCGGGTGCCATGGGGCTCAATCCTTTGCCCAGCGTGATCATCCTGTCGATGATTGCCATGGACAAGATCGCGGCAGGTGGCTGGCCCCTGTTGATCAGAACGGTGATTGCCCAGGGCATCGGCATCGCCTTGGGCCTGTGGCTGTTCGCGCCGCCGCTTTTTCCGGCCACCACGCAGGTGCAGATGCTGGCGTGTCTGCCGATCCTGCTGATCTACCCCATGGCCATTGGCATGATCTGCTATCAGGTGACTGTCCAATTGGGCCAGCATAAACGTGCACTGGCCCGCATGAGCCAGACCGACAGCCTTACGGGCCTGAGCAACCATGGGGCGTGGCAGGAACTGCTGCTGCGCGAATTCGCGCGTTGCCGAGCCAACGCCGGGAGCAGTTGCCTTGCCCTGATCGACGTGGACCACTTCAAACAGGTCAATGATCGTCATGGCCACCAGGTGGGTGACAACATCCTGCGGGTGATCAGTGCCACGCTCTCCTTGCATCTGCGCAAGCACGACCCTGCGGCCCGCTACGGAGGAGACGAATTCTGCGTGATGCTGCCCGATACGACTCCAGGGCAAGCAAGGGATGTGCTGGAGCGGCTGCGCCTGGCCGTGGAGGCGTTCCGCGACCCGGCGCTGCCGCACCTTACCCTGAGCCTGAGTATCGGCATCGCCCCTTATCATGCAGGCATTACCGATGCCCAGGCCTGGCTGCACGCCGCCGATATGGCGTTGTATGCCGCCAAGCGCGCCGGCCGAAATTGCATCGTCCTGGCGCCCCAGGCTTCTGAGCTCGCCTGATCAGGGTTTTGCTGCAACGGCCACGAAGCCCTTGATCGAAGTTGGGGCCGCGGGTTTGGACTTGCGCGCCAGCATGTACTGGTAGCGCCGCCATTCTTTGTCGATCTCGCTGAAGGACATGAACACACTGACCCGGTCCTTGCCCACCAGGTCCGGTCGTCTGACGGCATCGATGCCGCTGGTAGGGATGATGGCGATGTTGATGCCTACCACGTTACCGTCATCGGCGAATACCGGGCCGCCAGACATCCCTTTGGTGATCGGCCCGTCGTGCACCGAATAGAACACGCTGCCAGGGGTGCCATCGAGCCGGACCAGTGACGAGAGCGCGTGGCCCTTGCCTTGTACGGGCATCATCAAGCTGTTGTAGCCCACTGCCGTGACCGTTTCTCCAGGCACATATTGTCGCCAGTGCGGTATTTCGCTGGCTTTGTGCTTGAAGAACACCACATCGCCTAGTCCTTCGTGGACCACGTTGCGCAGGAAAGGCGTGTGTTTGGCGGTGACGGCATAATCTGCGTTCCACTGGATGGCGCTTGCCATCAGCAGCATGGGCAGCGGTGCCCCGGACGTCACCACGAAAGCTTGACTGTAGACCGGGTCTGAAACGTAGGACGTTGGCACTCCATTGCACCCACTTAGCAGCATCATTGCCGCCATACAGGGCGCGGTTGTTTTCATTGGTCACACGAGGGGGGAGGGGGTTGAGAGGAGCTGCACTATGGCTAAATGCCATCAGCCAGGCAATACGTTCGGCTTTTATCCGACGAAGTGAGGGTAGGCGGCGGGTATGGCCACTGGCCAATAGCATTGCTGCATGGTCAGTCACCAGCAAATCAATGGGCTGGCGCCAAGCAAATGTGCTGCACTGAATGGTTTTTTCGGCGCAAAAAAAAGCCGACCATTTAAGGTCGGCTTTTTCGGATTTGGTGCCCCGAGGGAGACTCGAACTCCCACTCCTTTCGAAAACGGATTTTGAATCCGCCGCGTCTACCAATTCCGCCATCAGGGCGTGGCGCGCAGTATAGAGAGGTGCCGTCGGTCGGTCAATCGTCTTTCATGGTCAATTTTCATTCGTTGGGCTAAACTTCCCGGCCCTGCCGAACCGAACATCATCATGCGCGTTGCCGATTTCTCCTTCGAACTTCCCGATTCCCTGATCGCCCGCCATCCGTTGGCCGAGCGCCATGGCAGCCGCCTGCTGGTGCTCGACGGGCCAAGCGGTGCACGCGAGCACCGGCAATTCCCCGACCTGCTGGGCTATCTGCGCCCGGGTGACCTGATGGTGTTCAACAACACCCGGGTCATTCCGGCGCGGCTGTTCGGTCAGAAAGCCTCCGGCGGCAAGCTCGAAGTGTTGGTCGAGCGTGTGCTCGACAGCCACCGTGTGCTGGCCCATGTGCGGGCGAGCAAGGCGCCCAAGGTAGGGGCGGTCATTTTGGTGGACGGTGGCGGTGAAGCTGAAATGGTTGCGCGCCACGACACCTTGTTCGAGCTGCGTTTCACCGAAGAGGTATTGCCGCTGCTCGACCGCGTCGGCCACATGCCGCTGCCGCCCTACATCGATCGCCCTGACGAAGGTGCGGACCGGGAGCGCTACCAGACGGTCTACGCCGAAAAGGCAGGCGCTGTCGCCGCGCCTACCGCAGGCCTGCATTTCGACGAGGCGCTGCTCGAGCAGATCGCCGCCAAAGGGGTGGAGCGCGCGTTCGTCACCCTGCACGTGGGCGCCGGTACCTTCCAGCCGGTGCGGGTCGACAAGATTGAAGATCACCACATGCATAAAGAGTGGCTCGAAGTGAGCCAGGATGTGGTCGACGCCATCGAGGCCTGCCGTGCCCGCGGCGGGCGCGTGATCGCCGTGGGCACCACCAGTGTGCGCTCGCTCGAAAGCGCCGCCCGCGATGGCCAGCTCAAGCCCTTCAGCGGTGACACCGATATCTTCATCTACCCCGGCCGCCCATTCCACGTGGTCGATGCGCTGGTTACCAACTTCCATCTGCCTGAGTCCACGCTGCTGATGCTGGTCTCGGCCTTCGCCGGTTACCCCGAGACCATGGCTGCCTACGCGGCGGCGGTCGAGCAGGGGTACCGCTTCTTCAGTTACGGTGATGCCATGTTCATCACCCGCAATCCGGCGCCTCGCGGGCCCGAGGAGCAAGCATGAGTCGCACCTGCCGAATGTCCTTCGAACTGCTGGCCACCGACGGCAAGGCCCGTCGTGGCCGCATCACCTTCCCCCGTGGCACGGTCGAAACCCCGGCGTTCATGCCGGTGGGCACCTATGGCACGGTCAAGGGCATGTTGCCCCGTGACATCGAGGCCATTGGTGCCGAGATGATCCTGGGCAACACCTTCCACCTGTGGCTGCGCCCAGGTACCGAGGTGATCAAGAAGCACAACGGGCTGCACGACTTCATGCAGTGGAAAGGCCCGATTCTCACCGATTCCGGTGGCTTCCAGGTCTTCAGCCTGGGCGCCATGCGCAAAATCAAGGAAGAAGGCGTGACCTTCGCCTCTCCCGTGGACGGCTCCAAGGTGTTCATGGGCCCGGAAGAATCCATGCAGGTGCAACGTGACCTGGGTTCGGACGTGGTGATGATCTTCGACGAGTGCACCCCATACCCTGCCGAGCACGACATCGCCCGTACGTCCATGGAGCTGTCGCTGCGCTGGGCCCAGCGCTCGAAGAACGCCCATGCCGACAACACCGCCGCGCTGTTCGGCATCGTTCAGGGCGGCATGTACCAGGACCTGCGCATGCGCTCCCTGGAAGGGCTTGAGAACATCGGCTTCGACGGCCTGGCCATCGGCGGCCTGTCGGTGGGTGAGCCCAAGCATGAGATGATCAAGGTGCTGGACTACTTGCCAGAGCAGATGCCGGCTGACAAACCTCGTTACCTTATGGGGGTAGGCAAACCGGAGGATCTCGTTGAGGGTGTGCGCCGCGGCGTCGATATGTTCGACTGCGTGATGCCTACGCGCAACGCGCGCAACGGCCACCTGTTCGTCGACACCGGGGTGATCAAGATCCGCAACGCGTTCCATCGCCATGATGAATCGCCACTGGATCCGACCTGTGACTGCTACACCTGCAGCAACTTCTCCCGCGCCTATCTGCATCACCTGGACAAGTGTGGCGAAATGCTCAGCAGCATGTTGAATACCATCCATAACTTGCGCCATTACCAGCGTTTGATGGCCGGTTTACGCGAGGCTATTCAACAAGGTAAATTGGCCGCCTTCGTCGACGCCTTCTACGCCAAGCGCGGGCTTGTTGTACCGCCCTTGGACTGACTGTCTGCATCCATTATTAAAATATTCGCATTAGGAGTGCACCCATGAGCTTCTTGATCCCCGCCGCATACGCGGACGCTGCAGCCCCCGCCGCCGGCCCTGCCGGTACTGGCTTCGAGTGGATTTTCCTGGTCGGTTTCCTGGTCATCTTCTACCTGATGATCTGGCGTCCACAGGCCAAACGTGCCAAAGAGCAGAAGAACCTGCTGGGCAACTTGCAGAAAGGTGACGAAGTTGTCACCAACGGTGGCATTGCCGGCAAGATCGTCAAAGTGGCCGATGATTTCGTGGTGCTGGAAGTGTCCGACACTGTCGAGCTGAAGTTCCAGAAGGGCGCCATTGCCGCGACCCTGCCAAAAGGTACGCTCAAGGCTATCTGAGTTACCGGTTTCATTTTTCCAGTCGGGGCGCGCAACGCGCCCCGCGTCTTGAACGGGCGGCGTGATGCTGAACAAATACCCTCTGTGGAAATACGCACTGATCCTGCTGGTACTGGCGATCGGTTTCATTTATTCCGCTCCCAACCTCTACCCGGATGACCCGGCCGTGCAGATCAGCGGTGCCAGCTCGGCGCTGCAGGTCAACCAGGCCGATCTCGATCGCGTCAGCAAGGCGCTGGTCGATGCAAACATCGCAGTCAAAGGCGTGAGCCTGGGTGAGAAGGGCAGTGGCCTGATTCGTCTGACCAATCAGGAAGACCAGCTGCCCGCCAAGGATGTGGTGCGCAAGGCGCTGGGCGATGACTATGTCGTGGCGCTGAACCTGGCACAAACCACCCCGCAGTGGTTGCGCAACCTGGGTGCCAGCCCCATGAAGCTGGGCCTGGACCTGTCCGGTGGCGTGCACTTCCTGCTGGAAGTGGACATGGACAAGGCCATGAGCGCCCGCATGAAAGTCTACGAAGGCGAGGTCAAGACCTTGCTGCGCAAGGAGCGGGTCCGCTACCGCAGCCTGCCGCAGCAGGACGGTGGCATCATGCTCGGCTTTGCTGACAACGCTACGCGCGAACAGGCACGTGCCCTGATCCGCAAGAATTTCAACGATTTCGACCTGACCACCACCGAGCGCAATGACCTCGCCGTGCTGCGTCTGGCGCTGTCTCAGGCGAAAGTGGCCGAGATTCGCGAATACTCGATCAAGCAGAACCTCACCACCGTGCGTAACCGTGTCAACGAGCTGGGTGTCGCCGAGCCGCTGGTGCAGCGCCAGGGCGCCAACCGCATCGTGGTCGAGCTGCCGGGTGTGCAGGACACTGCCGAAGCCAAGCGTATTCTGGGCAAGACGGCCAACCTGGAGTTCCGTTTCGGTGCCGAGCCGGGCGCGTCCAAAGCCACCACCGAAGTGTTCGAGTTCCGTGAAGGGGGGCGTTCGGCGCCCGTCGAGCGTGGCCTGATCATCACCGGTGACCAGGTGACCGACGCCCAGGCCAGCTTCGACGAGCATGGCCGCCCGCAGGTGAACATTCGTCTGGACGGGCATGGCGGCGAACTGATGAGCCGCGCGACGCGCAGCAACGTTGGTCGCAGCATGGCGGTGATCTTCATCGAGCAGAAGCCTGTCACCCGCTACGTGAAGCAGACGGTCGATGGCGTCGAGAAGGACGTTGCGGTCCAGAGCTTCCAGGAAGAGAAGAAGATCATCAGCCTGGCGACCATCCAGTCGCCGCTGGGTAGCCAGTTCCGTATCACGGGGCTGAACGGCCAGGGCGAATCGTCTGAACTGGCCCTGCTCCTGCGTGCCGGCGGCCTGGCTGCACCGATGTACTTCGCTGAAGAGCGTACCATCGGCCCAAGCCTGGGGGCCGACAACATCACCAAGGGCATCGACGCCTCGCTGTGGGGTATGCTGTTCGTCTCGCTGTTCATCATTGCGATCTACCGGGCCTTCGGTGTGCTGGCCACTATCGCCCTCGCCGGCAACATGGTGTTGCTGCTGGCGTTGATGTCCTTGCTGGGCGCTACGCTGACATTGCCAGGCATCGCGGGTATCGTGCTCACCATGGGCATGGCGGTGGATGCCAACGTGCTTATCTTCTCTCGAATCCGTGAAGAGCTGGCTGCAGGCATGTCTGTTCAGCGCGCTATTCATGAAGGCTTCAACCGCGCCTATTCGGCCATCGTCGATGCCAACCTGACTACCTTGCTCGTGGGCGGCATCCTGTTTGCCATGGGCACCGGGCCGGTCAAAGGCTTTGCGGTCACCATGTCCCTCGGGATTTTCACGTCGATGTTCACTGCTGTGATGGTCACCCGTGCCCTGGTCAACCTGACCTGTGGCGGGCGTGACATCAAGAAGCTGTGGGTTTGAGGGAGCTGCGATGAAAACCATC
Organism: Pseudomonas sp. UBA5568; assembly: GCF_002425525.1. Classification (NCBI taxonomy): domain Bacteria; kingdom Pseudomonadati; phylum Pseudomonadota; class Gammaproteobacteria; order Pseudomonadales; family Pseudomonadaceae; genus Pseudomonas; species Pseudomonas sp. UBA5568. Next base: position 13,542 of record NZ_DIMK01000031.1, read on the forward strand.
AATTTCATGGGTGTACGCAATGTCGCCTTCGGCGTCACCGTACTGCTCACCGTGCTGGCCTTGTTCAGCTGGTGGCAAAAGGGCCTGAACTTCGGCCTGGACTTCACTGGCGGCACGCTGATCGAGCTGACCTACGAGCGCCCGGCCGATCTCAAGGCGGTACGGGCCGAGTTGGTCGACTCGGGTTTCCACGAGGCAGTGGTGCAGAGCTTCGGTGCCACCACCGACCTGCTGGTGCGCATGCCGGGTGATGACCCACAGCTGGGCAACAAGGTCGCCGCAGCCTTGCAGAAGGCCGGCGGTGACAACCCAGCCACCGTCAAGCGTGTCGAGTTCGTCGGCCCGCAGGTGGGTGAAGAGCTGCGTGACCAGGGCGGCATGGGCATGCTCCTGGCGCTGGGTGGCATCCTTATCTACCTGGCGTTCCGCTTCCAGTGGAAATTCGCAGTAGGCGCCATCATTTCGCTGATCCACGACGTGATCGTGACACTGGGCATCTTGTCGTTCTTCCAGATCACCTTCGACCTGACGGTGCTGGCGGCGGTGCTGGCCATCATCGGCTACTCGCTCAATGACACCATCGTCGTGTTCGACCGGGTGCGTGAGAACTTCCGGGTCATGCGCAAGGCGTCCTTGATCGAAAACATCAACGTCTCCACCACCCAGACGTTACTGCGTACCGTGGCGACTTCGGTGTCTACCTTGCTGGCTATTGCCGCCTTGCTGTTCTTCGGCGGTGACAACCTGTTCGGCTTCTCGCTGGCCCTGTTCATCGGCGTGATGGCCGGTACCTACTCGTCGATCTACATCGCCAACGTGGTGCTGATCTGGCTGAACCTGAACAGCGAAGACCTGATTCCGCCGGCAAAGACCGAGGGCGTGGACGACCGTCCGTGACCGACTGACGCTCCGCTTGGCGGACGAGAGGGCGCGAGTGTTGAACTCGCGCCCTTTTTTTTGCTCCAAGGCAAGGAGAAAGCGGGCCAAGTCCCGTATGTACGATCAGGAGGTTCACGTGAATAAATCAATGCTGGTGGGTGCGGTGCTAGGTGCTGTCGGTGTCACTGCCGGAGGTGCTGTGGCGACCTACAGCTTGGTGAACAAAGGGCCTGAGTATGCTCAGGTCACCGACGTGCAGCCGATCAAGCAGCAGGTCAAGACCCCGCGCGAAGTGTGCAAGGACGTGACCGTCACTCGCCAGGCGCCAGTCAAGGACCAGCATCAGATCGCCGGCACTGTGGTCGGCGCGTTGGCCGGTGGCCTGTTGGGCAACCAGATCGGCGGCGGCACCGGCAAGAAGATCGCGACCGTGGCCGGTGCGGTGGGTGGTGGGTATGCTGGCAACAAGGTGCAGGAGGGCATGCAGCAGCGTGACACCTACACCACGACCCAGACCCGCTGCAACACGGTCAACGACATCAGTGAAAAAGTGGTGGGCTATAACGTCAAGTACACCATCGGCGATCAGGTCGGCCAGGTGAAGATGAACCGTGAGCCAGGCTCTACCATCCCAGTGGACAAGAACGGCAAGCTGATTCTCAGCGATGCCGGACAGTGATGCTGCTGCCGGCGTTGGCCCTGTGCCGACGCCGGTGATGCAGGGCTGGCAGGCATGAAAAAAGCACCCCGAGGGGTGCTTTTGTTTTCCTGCAATCAAATGCTCAACGCTTCATGCTTTCAGGCAGGTGCGGTTGGATGGCGGTCAGTACCGCCTTGAAGCACTTGATGTTGCCGGCGACGATGTGGCCTTTGTCGAGGAAGTCATGGCCGCCATTGAAGTCGCTCACCAAGCCGCCTGCTTCCTGAATCAGCAGCACGCCTGCGGCCATGTCCCATTCGGACAGGCCCGACTCCCAGAATGCATCGAAACGACCTGCGGCCACATAGGCCAGGTCCAGGCTCGCCGCGCCAGCGCGGCGGATGCCGGCGGTCTGGCCTACCAGGCTGCGGAACATGCCCAGGTAATTGTCCAGGTCGGCCATCTGGTTATCGCGGAAGGGGAAGCCAGTGCCCAGCAGGGCGCCGTCCAGGCTGGTGCGCGAGCTGACGCGCAGGCGGCGGCCGTTCAGTTGAGCGCCACGGCCACGGCTGGCAGTAAACTCTTCCTGGCGTACCGGGTCGACGATCACGGCGTGCTCCAGGCGACCACGGTATTTACAGGCAATGCTGACGGCGAAGTGAGGAATGCCACGCAGGAAGTTGGTGGTGCCGTCCAGCGGGTCGATGACCCACAGGTAGTCCTTGCCTTCTTCGCCGGAGCCGGCGTGCAGGCCAGTTTCTTCGCCCAGGATGGAGTGGTTCGGGTAGGCCTTGCGCAGGGCATTGACGATGCTCTGCTCGGCAGCGCGATCGACTTCGGAAACGTAGTCCTTGGCCTCTTTCTCATCGACCTTGATGCTATCCAGGCGTTCGATGGAGCGGAAGATCAGTTCACTGGCGCTGCGAGCGGCGCGCAGGGCGATATTCAGCATAGGCTGCATGGGCGGGTCACCTGGAGATGTTAAAGAAGAAAGCCGAACATTCTAACAGAAAATTGTGGCGGCAGAAGGGCGCATTCGCGTGCGTGGCGTTACGCCTGTCGGTTCTGTAAGATTCCAGGCCCTGATTTCCGCCACTGTGAGCACGAGACCTTGCTGCAGAATATTCGTGTCGTTCTGGTCAACACCAGCCACCCCGGCAACATCGGCGGCGCTGCTCGCGCCATGAAGAACATGGGCCTGTCGCGTCTGGTGCTGGTGCAGCCAAAGCAGTTTCCTGCCGACGAGGCCAGCGCGCGCGCCTCGGGCGCGGACGATGTGCTGGGTAACGCCATCGTCGTCGACAGCTTGGAGCAGGCATTGGTCGGCTGCAATCTGGTGATGGGCACCAGTGCCCGTGAGCGCAGCATTCCATGGCCTCTTATCGGCCCACGTGAATGCGGCGACAAGGCCGTGCAGCATGCCGACGGGGGCGAGCAGATCGCCTTGGTGTTCGGGCGCGAGCATGCCGGGCTGACCAATGAAGAGTTGCAGCGATGTCACTTCCACGTGCACATCCCCTCCAATCCCGACTTCAGTTCGCTGAACCTGGCCGCGGCTGTTCAGGTACTGGCCTATGAAGTGCGCATGGCCAGCCTGGCGAACGACCGCTCGCCTGCCCAGGTTGAGAAGGCTGACGCCGACGCCTTGGCCACGATGGACGAGATGGAGCTGTTCTACGACCATCTGGAAAAAACCCTGGTCGACATTGGTTTCCTTGATCCCGAAAAGCCCAAGCACCTGATGCCGCGTCTTCGCAGGCTTTACGGTCGGGTGGCAGTGGAGCGTACGGAAATGAGCATTTTGCGCGGCATTCTTACCGAGACCCAGAAGGTGGTCCGGGGTGAGCCGCATAAACGGAAGGACTGACAGATGCTGGAACGTCTGCGTGAAGATATTCAAAGTGTGTTCCACCGTGATCCAGCGGCGCGCAACGCGTTCGAAGTGCTGACCTGCTACCCCGGGATGCATGCCATATGGCTGCACCGGTTGGGTAATGCCCTGTGGCGGCGGGACTTCAAGTGGCTGGCGCGGCTGGTGTCCAACTTCGGTCGCTGGCTGACCGGTATCGAGATTCACCCGGGCGCCACGATAGGGCGGCGGTTCTTCATCGACCATGGCATGGGCATCGTCATTGGCGAAACCGCCGAGATTGGTGACGACGTGACGCTCTACCAAGGCGTAACCCTGGGCGGTACCAGCTGGAATAAAGGCAAGCGTCACCCAACGCTGGAGGACGGCGTAGTGGTCGGTGCGGGTGCGAAGGTGCTGGGGCCGTTTACCGTAGGGGCCGGGGCCAAGATCGGTTCCAATGCGGTGGTGACCAAGGCGGTGCCAGCCGGCGCCACGGCTGTTGGCATCCCCGGGCGCATCATCGTCAAGGACGAGCAGGGCGATGTCGAGGCGCGGCGCAAGGCCATGGCCGAGAAGATCGGTTTCGATGCCTATGGGGTCAGTGGCGACATGCCCGACCCGGTCGCCCGTGCCATTGGCCAGATGCTTGACCATCTGCAGGCCGTTGATGAGCGCCTGGAAGGCATGTGCGGTGCGCTGACGCGGATGGGCAGTGACTATTGCGCCAAGGAGCTGCCAGCGCTGCCTGAAGATGACTTCACCGAACAGGCGCAGTTGGCCAAGCGCGACATCCAGCCGCATTGATCCCGCCGCGTCAGGCGCGGGTTCTGGCATGGGGGCATGTGCTATCGCCCCCGTGTCTGCTACAATCGCGGCCGCCTCCCCTCATGCAAACCCGACTAAGGCACTAGGTCTAATAGTTGACTTAAATGCTCGGGAATCGCATACTTGCACACATCCCGTAACTCCCGTGGTACCCAATAGCCATGCGACTGACTACCAAAGGCCGATACGCCGTGACTGCCATGCTCGACCTGGCGTTGCACGCGCAGCATGGGCCGGTGTCTTTGGCCGACATCTCCGAGCGCCAGGGCATATCCCTTTCTTATCTGGAACAGCTGTTCGCCAAGCTGCGCCGCAGCAGCCTGGTTTCCAGCGTTCGCGGCCCCGGTGGCGGTTATCAGCTGTCGCGCGGCATGGAGACCATCCAGGTCGCCCAGGTCATCGATGCGGTCAACGAATCGGTCGATGCCACCCGTTGCCAGGGGCTTGGGGACTGCCATGCCGGTGATACCTGCCTGACCCACCACTTGTGGTGCGACCTCAGTCAGCAGATTCACGAGTTCCTCAGTGGCATCAGTCTGGCCGACCTCGTCATGCGCCGTGAGGTGCAGGAAGTCGCTCAGCGTCAGGACCTGTGCCGCGTCGCTGGTCTGTCTGCCCCGCTGGACAAGATTGAGACGTCCGCCGTCGATTGATCCTTCGGGACGACGAGCGACGCCACCGCCTGATAGGAGAGAAAAATGAAGTTGCCGATCTACCTCGATTACTCCGCGACCACCCCGGTCGACCCACGCGTAGCCCAGAAGATGGCCGAATGCCTGACGGCTGACGGTAACTTCGGTAACCCGGCTTCGCGCTCCCACGTCTTTGGCTGGAAAGCCGAAGAAGCGGTCGAGAACGGTCGCCGTCAGGTCGCCGAGCTGATCAATGCCGACCCGCGCGAAATCGTCTGGACCAGCGGTGCCACCGAGTCCGACAACCTGGCCCTGAAGGGTGTTGCGCACTTCTATCAGACCAAGGGCAAGCACATCATCACCTCCAAGATCGAGCACAAGGCGGTCCTCGATACCGCTCGCCAGCTGGAGCGTGAGGGGTTCGAAGTCACCTACCTGGAACCGGGCGAAGACGGCATCGTCACCCCGGCCATGGTCGAGGCGGTCCTGCGTGACGACACCATCCTGGTCTCGCTGATGCACGTGAACAACGAAGTCGGCTCGATCAACGACATTGCCGCCATCGGTGAACTGACCCGTTCGCGCGGCGTGCTGTTCCACGTCGATGCCGCCCAGTCTGCCGGCAAGGTCGAAATCGATCTGCAGCAGCTCAAGGTCGATCTGATGTCGTTCTCCGCGCACAAGGTTTATGGCCCCAAAGGGATCGGCGCGCTGTATGTCAGCCGCAAGCCGCGGGTACGCCTCGAGGCAGCCATGCACGGCGGTGGTCACGAACGCGGCATGCGTTCGGGTACGCTGCCGACGCACCAGATTGTCGGCATGGGCGAAGCATTCGCCATTGCCAAGCAGGACATGGCGGCTGAAAACGCACGCATCAAAGCCTTGAGCGACCGCTTCTTCAAGCAGGTATCCAGCCTCGAAGAACTGTACGTCAACGGTAGCCTGACTGCTCGCGTGCCGCACAACCTGAACCTGAGCTTCAACTACGTCGAGGGCGAATCGCTGCTGATGTCGCTCAAGGACATCGCCGTCTCGTCCGGTTCGGCTTGCACCTCCGCCTCGCTCGAGCCGTCCTACGTGCTGCGTGCACTGGGCCGTAACGACGAGCTGGCGCACAGCTCCATCCGCTTCTCCTTCGGCCGCTTCACCACCGAGGAAGAGGTTGATTACGCCGCGCAGAAAGTCTGCGAGGCCGTGAACAAGCTGCGTGAACTGTCCCCACTTTGGGACATGTACAAAGACGGCGTCGACATCTCCAAGATCGAGTGGGCCGCCCACTAAGCAGTCGCCGGCAAGAGCGGCTCCCTGATGAGGAAGGAATTGCACCATGGCATACAGTGAAAAGGTCATCGACCACTACGAAAACCCGCGCAACGTCGGCAAGATGAATGCCGAGGATCCGGATGTCGGTACCGGCATGGTCGGCGCACCGGCCTGTGGCGACGTGATGCGCCTGCAGATCAAGGTCAACGAGCAGGGCGTGATCGAAGACGCCAAGTTCAAGACCTACGGCTGCGGTTCGGCCATCGCGTCCAGCTCCCTGGCCACCGAGTGGATGAAGGGCAAGACCCTGGACGAAGCCGAGACCATCAAGAACACCCAGCTGGCCGAAGAACTGGCATTGCCGCCGGTCAAGATCCACTGCTCGGTACTCGCCGAAGATGCCATCAAGGCCGCTGTTCGCGATTACAAGCAGAAGAAAGGCTTGATCTAACGTCGCCTGTTGCAAGGTAAGGAGTTCTCATGGCTATCAGCATGACAGAAGCCGCCGCCAATCATGTGCGGCGTTCCCTGGAAGGGCGGGGCAAGGGTGAAGGCATTCGCCTTGGCGTACGCACCACCGGTTGCTCGGGCCTGGCCTACGTGCTGGAGTTCGTGGACGAGCTGGCGGGCGAGGACCAGGTGTTCGAGAACCATGGCGTCAAGGTGATCATCGATCCCAAGAGCCTGGTTTATCTTGACGGCACCGAGCTGGACTTCGTCAAGGAAGGGTTGAACGAAGGGTTCAAGTTCAACAACCCCAACGTGCGCGGTGAGTGTGGCTGCGGCGAAAGCTTCAACGTCTGAGGCCGACCGTGGGTACTCCTTGTCATTTTGCACTGTTCGACCTGCAGCCGAGTTTTCGACTGGACCTTGAGATGCTGGCCACTCGCTATCGCGAGCTGGCCCGCGAAGTCCATCCTGATCGTTTTGCCGATGCCTCCGAGCGCGAGCAACGCTCTGCGCTGGAGAAATCCGCTGCCCTCAACGACGCCTACCAGACGCTGCGCAGTGCACCACGCCGTGCGCGCTACCTGTTGGCGATCGGTGGCCACGAAGTGCCGCAGGAGGTCACGGTCCATGACCCGGATTTCCTCCTGCAGCAGATGCAGTGGCGTGAGGAGCTCGAAGACCTCCAGGACGAAGCCGACCTCGATGGCGTGGCCGTGTTCAAGAAGCGCCTGAAGGCTGCTCAAGACACGCTCAACGAGGATTTCGCCGCCTGCTGGGATGTTGCCGACGCGCGTGAGCAGGCCGAACGCCTGATGCGCCGAATGCAATTCCTCGACAAGCTCGCCCAAGAAGTGCGCCAACTGGAAGAGCGCCTCGACGATTAACCCGGTGCTACCCGTGATGGCACCTAAGGTATTCAGATAAGCATGGCCCTATTGCAGATTGCCGAACCCGGTCAAACGCCCCAGCCCCATGAGCGCCGCCTGGCGGTAGGGATCGACCTGGGCACCACCAATTCCCTGGTCGCTGCATTGCGCAGCGGCGTGAGCGAGCCCCTGCCCGATGCGCAAGGTAATGTGATTCTGCCTTCGGCGGTGCGTTACCTCGAAGCTGGCGGCAGCGAAGTCGGGCAGGCAGCGCGTGACGCTGCCTCCAGCGATCCGCTGAACACCGTGCTGTCGGTCAAGCGCCTGATGGGTCGCGGCCTGGCCGACGTCAAGCAGTTGGGCCAGCAATTGCCCTACCGCTTCGTCGGTGGCGAATCGCACATGCCTTTCATCGATACGGTGCAAGGGCCCAAGAGCCCGGTGCAGGTCTCGGCGGACATCCTCAAGGTGCTGCGTGAGCGCGCCGAGGCGACATTGGGCGGTGAACTGGTCGGTGCGGTGATCACCGTTCCGGCCTATTTCGATGACGC
>NZ_DIMK01000031.1:21600-26607 GCF_002425525.1 Pseudomonas sp. UBA5568
CGAAGTGCTGGCCACCGGCGGCGATACCGCCCTGGGTGGCGATGACTTCGATCACGCCATTGCAGGCTGGATCATCGAGCAGGCTGGCTTGTCCTCCGACCTCGACCCGGCTGCCCAGCGCGCGCTGTTACAGACGGCTTGCGCCGCCAAGGAAGCGTTGACCGATGCCGAGGTGGTGGGCGTCACACACGGTGCCTGGCAGGGTGAGCTCACCCGTGCCGGTTTCGATGCGATGATCGAGCCGCTGGTGGCCCGCAGCCTCAAGGCCTGCCGCCGTGCCGTACGTGACAGTGGCGTCGAGCTCGATGAAGTCAGCGCCGTGGTCATGGTCGGCGGTTCCACGCGCGTGCCCCGTGTTCGCGATGCCGTCGGTACCCTGTTCGGTCGTAGCCCGCTGACTTCCATCGACCCCGATCAGGTCGTCGCCATCGGCGCCGCCATTCAGGCCGATACCCTGGCCGGCAACCGTCGCGAAGGCGGCGAGCTGTTGCTGCTTGATGTGATCCCGCTGTCACTGGGCCTGGAGACCATGGGCGGGCTCATGGAGAAAGTGATCCCGCGCAATACCACCATCCCGGTGGCGCGCGCCCAGGAGTTCACGACTTATAAAGACGGCCAGTCGGCCATGATGATCCATGTGCTGCAGGGCGAGCGCGAACTGATCAGCGACTGCCGGTCACTGGCGCGCTTCGAACTGCGCGGCATTCCGGCCATGGTGGCAGGGGCAGCGAAAATTCGCGTCACCTTCCAGGTCGATGCCGACGGGCTGCTCAGCGTCGCCGCCCGGGAACTCGCATCAGGCGTGGAAGCCAGCATTCAGGTCAAGCCGTCCTACGGCCTGACCGATGGCGAAATCGCGCGCATGCTCAAGGACTCCTTCGAACATGCTGGTACCGACAAGCAGGCCCGTCAGTTGCGTGAGCACCAAGTGGACGCCGAACGGCTGCTCGAAGCGGTACAGGGCGCCCTGGACGCCGACGGTCAGCGCTTGCTCAGTGAAGAAGAGCGCCAGGCCATTGAATTCCAGATGCAAGAACTACGTGATTTGCTGGCGGGCACCGATGGCGCTGCCATCGAGCAACAGACCAAGCGTCTGTCGCACGTGACCGACGCATTTGCCGCCCGACGCCTTGATTCGACGGTCAAAGCCGCACTGGCCGGGCGCAACCTGAATGAGATCGAGGAGTAATCGATGCCGCTGGTGACATTCCTGCCGCATGAGAAGTTCTGCCCGGAGGGGCTGACCGTGGAGGTGCCTGCCGGCACCAATATCCTGGAGCTGGCCCACGATCATCACATCGAGATGGAGAGCGCCTGCGGCGGTGTGAAGGCCTGCACCACGTGCCACTGCATCGTGCGCAAGGGCTTCGATTCCCTTGAGGAAGCCGACGAGCTCGAAGAAGACATGCTGGACAAGGCGTGGGGCCTGGAAGCGCAGTCGCGTCTGGGTTGCCAGGTGGTGGTGGCCGATCAGGACCTCACCATCGAGATCCCTAAGTATTCGCTCAACCACGCTGCCGAAGCGCCGCACTGAGGTCCTGGACATGAGTCTGAAATGGATTGATGTACTTGATATCGCCATCGAGCTTGCAGAAAGCAAGCCGGACGTCGATCCTCGGTATGTGAATTTCGTCGATCTGCACCGCTGGGTGGTGGCATTGCCTGGCTTCAGTGACGATCCTTCGCGCGCCGGCGAGAAGGTGCTCGAGGCCATCCAGGCGGCCTGGATCGACGAAGCCGACTGAACACGCACCGCAGGTTAGGCAATCCCCTGGAACCCGCGTATAATTCGCGGGTTTAATTTTTCGTAACACTCATATTCTGGAGTTTTCCATGGCTGTTCAACGTACTTTCTCCATCATCAAGCCTGACGCTGTTGCCAAGAACGTCATCGGCAAGATCACCACTCGCTTCGAAGAAGCCGGCCTGAAAATCGTTGCCTCGAAAATCAAGCAACTGTCCAAGGCCGAGGCCGAAGGCTTCTACGCCGAGCACAGCGAGCGCGGCTTCTTCGGTGATCTGGTTGCCTTCATGACTTCCGGTCCGGTTGTCGTTCAGGTCCTGGAAGGCGAGAACGCCATTGCCAAGAACCGTGAGCTGATGGGCGCTACCAACCCTAAAGAAGCCGCTGCCGGCACCATCCGCGCCGACTTCGCCGAGTCCATCGACGCCAACGCCGTTCACGGTTCGGACTCCGAAGCTGCTGCTGCTCGCGAAATCGCTTACTTCTTCGCTGCTACCGAGGTAACCACTCGCTAAGCGAAAGCTTACGGGTGAGGGTGAATCCATGACGACATCGACTGACAAAATCAACCTGCTGGGTCTGACCCTGCAGGAAATGGAACAATTCTTCGATTCCATCGGAGAGAAGCGCTTCCGCGCCGGTCAGGTGATGAAATGGATTCACCACTTTGGCGTCGATGATTTCGCCGCCATGACGAACGTCGGCAAGGTCTTGCGTGAAAAGCTCGAGGCCGTTGCCGAAATTCGCCCACCGGAAGTGGTCAGCGAAGACATTTCCGCAGACGGCACCCGCAAATGGGTGATCCGCGTTGCCTCCGGCAGCTGCGTCGAAACCGTCTATATTCCCACCGACGATCGCGGCACCCTGTGCGTGTCGTCGCAAGCCGGTTGTGCCCTGGACTGCAGCTTCTGCTCCACCGGCAAACAAGGCTTCAACAGCAACCTCACCGCCGCCGAAGTGATCGGCCAGGTGTGGCTTGCGAACAAATCCTTCGGGACCGTGCCTGCCAAAATCGACCGCGCCATCACCAACGTGGTCATGATGGGCATGGGCGAACCCCTGCTCAATTTCGACAATGTCATCGCCGCCATGAAGATCATGATGGAAGATCTGGGCTATGGCATCTCCAAGCGTCGCGTCACCCTGTCCACCTCGGGCGTCGTGCCGATGATCGACGAGTTGGCCAAGCACATCGATGTGTCGCTGGCTTTGTCATTGCATGCACCCAATGACGAGTTGCGCAACAAACTGGTACCGATCAACAAGAAGTACCCGCTCAAGATGCTGCTCGACGCATGCATGGGCTACATGGCGACCCTGGGCGGCAAGCGGGTGCTCACCATCGAGTACACCCTGCTCAAGGACGTCAACGACCAGCCCGAGCATGCGGCGCAGATGATCGAGCTGCTGCGCGACGTGCCGTGCAAGATCAACCTGATTCCATTCAATCCGTTCCCGCACTCTGGCTACGAGCGCCCCAGCAACAACGCCATTCGTCGTTTCCAAGACCTGCTGCACCACGGTGGCTACAACGTGACGACGCGCACCACCCGTGGTGATGACATCGATGCGGCTTGCGGCCAGCTGGTGGGGCAGGTCAATGACCGCACCCGGCGCAGCGAACGTTACATCGCCGTCCGGCAGCTGTCGGCAGACGCCGAGCGCCCGGACAGCCCGGCCGCCCACTGAACGGAACTGGCCTATGAACGTGCGCGCTGCGCTGCCGATCATTGCGCTTTCGCTGCTCGCCGGCTGCATGTCAGGCGCAGGCAGCGATGCGCAGGTGGCTGAGCAGCGCAGGGTCGAGGCCGGGCGGGCGTATGTGCAGCTGGGGCTCGGCTACCTGCAACAGGGGATGCTGGGCCAGGCCAAGACGCCCTTGTCAAAGGCGCTGGCGCTGGATGGCGACGATGCCGACGCCCATGCCGCCTTGGCATTGGTCTACCAGGCCGAAGGCGAGCCTGTATTGGCCGAGCGCCATTTCAAGCAAGCGCTTGGGGCGGGTGCCAGCACCACGCGAATTCGCAACAATTACGGCAGTTTCCTTTATGCTCAAGGGCGGTTTGCCGAAGCGCAGCAGATGTTTCGCCTTGCCAGCGCCGATACCCTGTATCCTGAGCGATCACGGGTTTATGAAAACCTTGGCCTGACAGCCTTGAGGCTCGGCCAGCGCGATCAGGCGCACGCCCATTTGCAAAAAGCATTGCAGCTTAACCAGCGACAGCCACAAGCGTTGCTGGAAATGGCTGAGTTGTCCTACGAAAACAGGCATTATGTGCCGGCCCGGGATTACTACGATCGTTTCAGCCGGTTGAGTGGCCACGATGCCCGGAGCCTGCTGCTGGGTAGCCGCCTTGCCAAGGTGTTCGACGAGCAAGGGACGGTGGCCGAGTTGGGGCAGCAATTACAACGACTTTATCCCGGTACGCCGGAATATCAGCAATACCTGTCGGAGCAACGATGAACGCCGCGCATCCCGAAGTAGCTGTAGCGCCTGGCCAGAACCCTGGTGAGCTGTTGCGCCTGGCCCGTGAGAAACGGGACTGGTCCCAAGCCGAGGTGGCCCGCAAGCTCAATCTTACTGTCAGCTCGCTCAACCATGTGGAAACCGGCGCCTTCGACAAGCTGCCCGGGCATACCTTCGCCCGTGGCTACATCCGCGCCTACGCCAAGTTGATGGAGCTGGACCAGGCTGCCCTGGTCGAAGCCTTCGATCGCTACACCGGCACCCACGCCAAGGGCAGCGACGTACATTCGCTGGGGCGTATCGAAGAGCCTTCCCGGTTGTCCCACAATATTCTGCGCGGGGTCAGCCTGTTGCTGCTGCTGGCGGTCGTGGGTGGCGGTTTCGTCTGGTGGCAGGACCAGGGCAGTCTGCGCGGCAAAGACCTCTCCAGCATCGCCCTTGAGCACGTCGAGGTCGAAAGCGCCGACGGCACCACCCAGATTCACCCGCTTGACGAACCCGAAGACCAGGCCGTCTCTGCCGCCCAGCAACCTGAGAGCGCCCCCCTGCCGTTGGCCCAGGGTACCGACGAGCAGCAGGCTGCAAGTACCGGGCAGGCAGCGGCTACCGACACGCCTGCAGCCGGCTCTGCTCCGGTAACGGGCACTGCGACGCCGCAGCCGGCGCCGGCCAACGCTACCCCTCTTGCCAGCGCGCCGGCGGCAGCCGCCCCTGCAACCAGTGCAGCCCCCGCCGACCCCGCCGCCGTGCCAGCAGGCAGCGGCAAGGTCGCGATTGAGTTCGTTGCCGATTGCCG
>NZ_DIMK01000062.1:0-15242 GCF_002425525.1 Pseudomonas sp. UBA5568
AAAGGTGACTGTGCGCCACCCCCGCCACTGAATATCTAATCGATACAAGCGCCCCCGCCAAAATTCCTATCTCACATAAAACATAAAACATGGACTATAGAATCTGGAACTTGAAACTTAAGGTTGAATAACCTGCGTAGCCCCCCCAGAACCCAATCAAACCGTCCCAATCTCCCCCCCATCCTCCCGCTGAATCACCACCGTGGAAGACCGCGGCCTAACCCGCTTCCCCCCAACAGCCCCCTCGGTAGCATCCTCCGAAACTGGCCAATTCCCCGGATGCTGAATATTGACAAACAACGTCCTGTTATCCGGCGTAAACGCAATCCCCGTCACCTCACACCCGTTGGGCCCCACGAAAAACCGCCGCAACCCCCCTTGGTTCTGCCCATTGACCGGCACCTGCCGCCCCGCCGCATCCACCAGCAGACCTGGAATCACCGCCAACAGCTGGTCGTTGGTGTAGTCACTGACCGTCGACTCACTGTTGTCCGTCTCGAACCACAGCACCCCGCGACTATCGAATCGCATCCCGTCAGGGCTGGCGAACTGGTTGAGTTCCGTCAGTCCAGAACGGTTGATCTCGGCCCCACCGCCCGCATTGGCGCCAAACACGAAGATGTCCCAGGTCAAGCGCAGGTGATCGTCGCTGTCATGCCAGCGAATGATATGGCCATGACGGTTGGGCCCGCGTGGATTGACCGCGTCGACCTTGTCCGGCGTGCGCGTACTGTTATTGGTCAGTGTGAGGTACACATCGCCGTTGAGCGGATTGACAGTGGTCCACTCCGGCCGATCCATCGGCGTAGCGCCCACGGCGTCGGCAGCGCCACGGGTATTGAGCAAGATGCCCGGCAGGTCACCAAAGCGCGCACCCAGCGTGCCACCCTCGGTGGTAGGGGTAAGCACGTCCAGCGGTAACCATACCCCCGTGCCATCGGCCTCGAAGCGAGCCACGTACAGCGTGCCGTGGTCGAGGTACTTGGCCCCTGTGGTCAGGCGGTTGGCAGCCTGAGCGTCGGCGGGGTCCCACGGTGCCTGCGACACCCACTTGTAAAGGTATTCGTTGTTCGAATCGTCACCCATGTACCAGACCAGAGGCTTGCCAGCGACTGGCACGCCCGGTGCACAGCCTTCGTGACGAAAGCGACCCAGCGCCGTGCGCTTGGTGGCCAGGGTGGTGCGGTCATACGGGTCGATTTCGACGATGTAGCCGTAAGTACTGGCTTCGTTGCGGTAATCCTCCAGTGCACTGGTGCCTTTGGCCGTTACATCGAATCTGGCAAACTCGCCAGCGTCTTCACCGCTATCACCCGCGGCGCTTTCCCACTGGTACTGGCTGCTGGAGGTGGCCACGCCCAAGCGGCGCTGATCCTCCGGGCACGTACCGTGGTTGACGAAAATGCCTGGCCAGTTCTCTTCGCAGGTGAGGTAGGTGCCCCAAGGCGTGTAGCCATTGCCACAGTTGTTGTTGGTGCCACGGCAGTGGGTGCCGGCAGTGGAGTATGGGGTCTTGACATGAGCGGTGCCGCGCAGCGGGCCGCTGATGTGCATGGGCGAGGCGGTGGTGAAACGCCGGTTCAGTGGATCGTTCTCCACCACCTGCCAGTGGCCATGCACGTTGCGCAGGCGTACCACGCCAGCGCCATGTGCGTTGATTTCCTTGCGAACTTCTTCTGGCGGCCGCTTGCCGTTAGCTGCCCTGGTGGGGCCGGCCGGGTGCAAAGCTGCAGGGTCGATGTACTCGAAGTTAATGGCTAACAGGCCATCATCCGAGCTGCCATCGATGGGGAAGAAATGCATGCCGTCATGGTGCATGCCCATGGCGTTGGCCTGGTCGACAGCGGTATTGCTGCCGTCAGGCTTCCAGGGCGCGGCTTTCCGGTTGAGTGGTGTTCCCCAGGGGGCCAGGACGCGTGCACGATAGCCCTTGGCAATGGTGCACGCATCGGTGCGTGACCCGGGGATCGAGTCGAAGCCCAGCGTCAGCCCTGACCTGGCAGCGTTACCGCTGGCCGACACACCAGGGCCGGCAGGCCTGCGAATCTCAGCCCCATTGACACAACCGCCCAAGCCGGTGCCGGCGATCAAGGTGACGGCGGCGGCCAGACCGCCGCGCATCACACTGCGTCGGCTCAGGTAAATGTCCATGACAGTGGCCATGGCCGTGTTGGTGCCGGGGTTTCGGTCCAGGTTGTCGCCGGTATCACGACTCATCACATGTCCTTGGGTTGCAGAATTGATCCAGACCGCACTCTAGTGGGCAATTGTGATATTTCGTTTGCAGAACCATGAACGGACGTTGCAACCCTGTGGTGTATCTGGCAGGAGCCTCGAAGAAGGGCGCCCTCGCAAGGTTGCTAAGTGGCGCCTGGCGCCCAGGCTCGATGCCCACTGCTCAGAGCGGTTATGCCTACTGGTGCGGATCAGCCCAGGATCCACCGCGTTTCAGCCCTGGGCAGCCTTCGGTGGTGACCTAGAGCAGCGCGTTGATCTGGGCAACGCCCCTTGCACGGCATGCGATGCGGTACGGGCCTCGTACCCGATTGCGTGGATGCTTTAAGCCGCTGCATTCACTTGGATGCCGTCCCGTGCCTAAGACACTGTCAGGCAGGTTCCAGCAAATAGGTGGGTCTTTCCTGCAAAAACAGATGAATTGCGCTAAATCAGGGCCGAATCTCGATCATCGTGCCATCGCGCACCAGGCTCCAGACTTCTTGCATGTCGCGGTTACGCATGGCGATACAGCCGTCTGTCCAGTCCAGCGTATGGAAATACCACTCGGGGTATTCGTCATTGATCGGCGTGCCGTGGATCATGATCATGCTGCCGGCCTTCACGCCTGCCTGGCTGGCCCGGGCCGCATCGCTGACGTTGGGGTAGTCGATGTGCATGGCCAGGTTGAAGCGCTCGCTCTGCTTGCGCCAGTCCAGCCAGTAGAAGCCTTCCGGGGTTTTCTTGTCGCCTTCGCGCTGCTTGGGGCCCTTCGGTTGCTTGCCCAGGGAAATGCGGTAGGTCTTGATTGGCTCGCCGCGGCTGATCAGTTGCAGGCGACGCTCGGACTTGATGACCAGTACCTTGTCGACCTGAGGCTGCACGGCCGGTTGCGCAGGCGAACCCGTCTGCACCGCCGAGACCGGTTTGCGGATGATGGTTTCGGTGTAGGCCGCCTGGGACATCGAGGCAACGCCAAGGCAGAGGAGGGCAAGCAACCAGCGCATGTAGCAATATCCTGAAGGCTCTGTGCCGGGCTTCGCGAAAGGCCCGCGGCGGTAATCATCACCGGGCGGCATTTCGTAAACCCTAACGGGGTGTGGGCGACACGTTCATCGGCGGCAGGTATTCATGGCCTATGGGGAACTGCTGCTCGATTCGGTCGCGATAGTAGCATTCTAATGTCCGCGCCACGGTCCGGAAAGCCAGGGCATCCCAGGGGATCTCATGCTCCTCGAACAGCCTTACTTCCAGGCTCTCGACCCCGACGGCAAACTCAAGGTCCGCCAGCTCGGCGCGAAAGAAGACATGCACCTGGTTGATGTGCGGCAAATCGAACAGCTGGTACAGCGTCATCGAGCCTACACGCGCGCAGGCTTCTTCGACGGTCTCGCGACGGGCGGCCTGGTCGAGCGTCTCACCGTTTTCCATGAAGCCGGCTGGCAATGTCCAGAAACCACGGCGCGGCTCGATGGCGCGGCGGCACAGCAGCACTCGGCTGCCATGTGTAGGCAGTACACCGGCCACCACGTTGGGGTTCTGGTAGTGGATGGTGTGGCACACGGGGCAGACGTACCGCAACCGTGTGTCGCCCTGGGGGATCTGCTCGATGACCGGCTGACCGCACGCACTGCAGAAATTCATGGAGGCTTCCTTTTGTCGTGGCCTATCTTGGCGCGGCGGGTCGGTCGCCGCAAGCAGCAGGGGTTGGGTGGCTGACGGCTTTCGTGCATCATGCAGGGCAGGCCTTGGATACGAGTGAGCGCGATGCTGGACGAGCTACTTCGCCGAATGAGCAACCACCAACCTGCAACCCTGGAATCGGATCGGCGGTTCCCGGAAGCGGCGGTACTCTTGCCCATTACCCGCAGCGAAGTACCTGAGCTCGTGCTGACCCTGCGTGCCAAGGGGCTTTCGACCCACGGTGGCGAAGTCGCATTCCCGGGTGGCCGGCGCGATCCCGAAGACCCGGACCTGGTCTTCACCGCCCTGCGCGAGGCTGAAGAAGAAATTGGCCTGCCGCCGGGGTTGGTAGAGGTGCTTGGCCCGCTCAGCCCCCTGATATCTCTGCATGGCCTCAAGGTAACGCCGTACGTCGGCGTCATTCCCGACTTCGTCGAATACCGCCCCAACGATGCCGAGATCGCGGCGGTGTTCACTGTTCCGCTGGAGTTCTTTCGCCAGGACCCACGTGACCATACCCACCGCATCGATTACCAGGGCCGCAGCTGGTATGTGCCCAGTTACCGCTACGGCGAATACAAGATCTGGGGGCTGTCGGCAATCATGATCGTCGAACTGGTCAACCTGTTGTTCGACGCCGGAATCTCCCTGCACCATCCCCCTGTACGTTCTACCGACAAACGAGCAGGGCCCACCCTGCCATCTGCACCCCAGCCTGAGGAGCAACCATGAAATATCGCCTGGGCGACCTGCGGGTCGAGACTCATCCCACCAGCTGGGCTGCGCCCAACGCCACGCTCATCGGCAATGTCCGTCTCCAGGCCCATGCCAGCGTCTGGTTCGGCGCTGTGCTGCGTGGCGACAACGAGCTGATCGACATCGGTGAAGGTAGCAACGTGCAGGACGGCACCGTGATGCATACCGACATGGGCTCGCCCCTGACCCTGGGCAAAGGTGTGACCGTTGGGCATAACGCCATGCTTCATGGCTGCACGGTGGGCGACTACAGCCTGATTGGCATCAACGCCGTCGTGCTCAATGGTGCGCGTATTGGCAAGCACTGCATCATCGGCGCCAATGCCCTGATTGCCGAGGGCAAGGAAATTCCCGATGGCTCTCTGGTCATGGGCTCGCCCGGCAAGGTGGTGCGCGAGCTGACCGAGCAACAGAAACGCATGCTCGAGGCCAGCGCAGCGCACTATGTCCATAACGCCCAGCGCTACGCAAAGGAACTGGTGCCCGACGATGAGTGAGGTGAGCGAGCGCCCCGTGGCGTCCCCCTGCGTCAATATCTGTGCCCTGGATGAGCAGGATATCTGTACCGGCTGCCAGCGCAGCGTTGCAGAGATCGGCCAGTGGGGCCGGATGAGCAACGACGAGCGGCGTGGGGTGCTCAGGCGCTGCCACGAGCGCGCTACCGAAGCCGGGCTGGTGCTCTAGCGGTCCTGCAGTTGCCTCCCAGGGCGGGCGACGGTAATCTGTGCCGCTTGCCCAAAGACTACCCGCCATGCTCTTTCTGATTGCCTATATCAGCAGTGTCGTGCTGATCAACTACGCCTTCTCCAGCGCCCCGCACCTGGACGTCATCTGGTCCGCCTGGGGTGGCCTGGTCTTCATCCTGCGCGACATGGTGCAGACCCGCTTCGGGCATGGGGCACTGGTGGCCATGCTGGCGGCCCTGGTGCTGTCCTACGTCACCTCCGAACCCGCTATCGCCCTGGCCAGCGCCACGGCGTTCTTCGTCTCCGAGCTGATCGACTGGCTGGTCTTCAGCGTCACCCGACGCCCGCTGCGCGACCGGCTGTGGTTGAGCTCGGCCTTGAGCATCCCGGTCGATACGTTCATCTTCTTCGGCATGATCGGTGCGCTCACACCCATGGTCATCGGTACCGCCATGGGGTCGAAGTTCGCCGGCGTCACGGCCGTCTGGCTGGCCATGGCATTTCGCGCCCGACGGGCTGCCGTGGCGGGCTGATGGTGTAGAATAGCGGTCCTTTTTCAGCGGGTGGTGCCGAGTCAGGCGCGGCCCCGGATGCCTTCGAGGACCTGAAATGACCCGTATCGGAACCCCCCTGTCGCCGACCGCGACCCGTGTACTGCTCTGTGGCTGTGGCGAGTTGGGTAAGGAAGTGGTGATCGAGCTCCAGCGCCTGGGTGTGGAAGTGATCGCCGTCGACCGTTACGCCGACGCGCCGGCCATGCAGGTGGCCCACCGCAGCCACGTGGTCAACATGCTCGATGGGGTGGCGCTGCGCGCTGTCATCGAGGCCGAGAAGCCGCATTACATCGTGCCGGAAATCGAAGCCATCGCCACCGCCACGCTGGTGGAGCTGGAAAACGAAGGCTTCAACGTGGTGCCCACTGCACGCGCCACGCAACTGACCATGAACCGTGAAGGCATTCGTCGTCTGGCTGCCGAAGAACTGGACCTGCCCACCTCGCCCTACCACTTTGCCGACACCTACGAAGACTATGCGGTGGCTGTCGCCGATGTCGGCTACCCCTGCGTGGTCAAGCCTGTGATGAGCTCGTCCGGCAAGGGGCAGAGCCTTCTGCGCAGCGATGCCGACCTGCAGAGCGCCTGGGCCTACGCACAGGAAGGTGGGCGCGCCGGCAAGGGGCGGGTGATCGTCGAAGGCTTCATCGATTTCGATTACGAGATCACCCTGCTGACCGTGCGTCATGTCGGGGGCACCACCTTCCTCGAACCGGTTGGGCACCGTCAGGAAAAAGGCGACTACCAGGAGTCCTGGCAGCCGCAGGCCATGACCCCCAAGGCGCTGGCCGAGTCGCAGCGGGTTGCCAAGGCGGTCACCGATGCCCTGGGCGGGCGAGGGCTGTTCGGTGTCGAGCTGTTCGTCAAGGGCGATCAGGTCTGGTTCAGCGAGGTGTCGCCACGCCCGCACGACACCGGCCTCGTCACCCTGATCTCCCAGGACCTGTCGCAGTTTGCCCTGCATGCCCGCGCCATTCTCGGGTTGCCGATTCCGGTAGTGCGCCAGTTCGGTCCAAGTGCTTCGGCTGTCATCCTTCCGCAGGGGCACTCGAAGCAGACCGCCTTCACCAATCTCGGCGCTGCGCTGAGCGAGCCGGATACCGCGATCCGCCTGTTTGGCAAGCCTGAGATCAGCGGCACTCGTCGCATGGGTGTTTGCTTGGCCCGTGACGAATCCATCGAAGCGGCGCGCGCCAAGGCGACCCGTGCGGCCCAGGCCGTGCAAGTAGAGTTCTGATAGGCCGTTGGGGCCGCTCAGGCGGCCCCAACGCTCCTGCTATGAGGCCACCCTGAGCGTCCTAGAGCTCGGTATTGCGCGTCTCCTTCAGGCACAGCACGGCAATCAAGCTGATCACGGCCGCCGCTGAAACATACCCGCCCACCCAACTCAGGCCGCCCATGCTCACCAGCTTCTGAGCGAAGAACGGCGCTGCCGACGCGCCCACGATACCGCCCAGGTTATAGGCTGCCGAAGCGCCGGTATAACGCACATGGGTCGGGAACAGCTCTGGCAGCAAGGCGCCCATCGGCGCGAAGGTCACGCCCATCAGGAACAACTCGATGGCCAGGAACAGCGCCACGCCCGTGGTCGAACCCGAGGTCAGCAGCGGTTCCATGGTGAAGCCCGAAGCCACGGCCAGCAGGCCGCCGACGATCAGCACAGGCTTGCGCCCGTAGCGATCGCTGAGCCAGGCCGACAGCGGCGTCGCCAAGGCCATGAACACCACCGCAAAGCACAACAGCCCCAGGAACGTTTCACGGCTGTAGCCCAGCGTGCTTACGCCGTAGCTCAAGGAAAAGACGGTGGAGATGTAGAACAGTGCGTAGCACACCACCATGGCGGCGGCACCGAGCAAGGTCGGGCGCCAGTGCTTGGCGAACAGGTCCACCACCGGCAGCTTCACGCGCTCCTGGCGGGCCACCGCCTTGGCGAACACCGGGCTTTCCTCCAGCTTCAGGCGCACATACAGCCCCACCAGGACCAGGGCGGCGCTGAGCAGAAACGGTATGCGCCAGCCCCACTCGCGGAACTGTTCGTCGCTAAGCGTCAGTGCCAACGTGAGGAACAGGCCATTGGCTGCCAGAAACCCGATCGAAGGGCCTAGTTGTGGGAACATCCCGAACCACGCCCGTTTACCGTGCGGTGCATTTTCGGTGGCCAGCAGTGCCGCACCGCCCCATTCGCCGCCCAGCCCCAGCCCTTGGCCAAAGCGCAACAGGCAAAGGATGATCGGTGCCCACACACCAATGCTGTCATACCCCGGCAAAACGCCGATGGCGGTGGTGGAAACGCCCATCAATAGCAGTGAGGCAACCAGGGTGGACTTGCGTCCGATACGGTCGCCGAAGTGACCGAACAGTGCTGAGCCCAGTGGCCTGGCCAGAAAGGCGATGCCAAAGGTCAGGAAGGCCGCCAGCATCTGGGCAGTGCCGGACCCGGACGGGAAGAACACCGGCCCGATGACCAATGCGGCTGCCGTGGCGTAGACATAGAAATCGTAGAACTCGATGGCGGTGCCGATGAAGCTGGCAGTGGCAACCCGCGCGGGCGAGTTGACCGGCGCGGCAGGTGCGCCGGCGTAGGTGCTGGTTGTCATTCAAAGGTCCCTGGCAGTCTGGGGCAACGCCATGGTGCTCTGTCAGCCTGCAACGGACACACCGATTGCAGCCGGCTGAACAGCGGTTCGCATGGCGCTGGCGCGATTGTTGTTGTGTTCGCCTGGCTGACGATAGCCCAAGGGGATAGGGGCGGGCGGACACTGCTCAGGATGGTGAAGCAGGGCCGCAGGGCGTTTCAGCGAAGCGGACTGACCGTGGAGCGCCGAGTGCGGGTAGCAGGCGGGACGGCAGGGCTGGGTAAGCGTTGCCCGAGTATAGCTATCGGGTTGCCGTCCATACCAGTACCTTGCTGGCGCAATTGTCTTCGGTTTCAAGGATTTCCAGGCGATAGCGGCCGATTTTCAGGCACACCGCACTCTCCGGGATGCTTTCCAACGCTTCGGTCACAAGGCCGTTGAGGGTCTTTGGTCCGCCATCGCACGGCAGGTGCCAACCCAAGCTACGGTTGATCTCCCGCAGCGAGGCCGTGCCGTCGATGACATAGGTACCGTCAGGCTGCTTGTGCACATGGGGATTGCCCAGGCTCTGGTCATCTTCGAACTCGCCGACGATTTCCTCGAGAATGTCCTCCAGGGTGACGATACCCAGTACTTCACCGTACTCATCCACCACCACGCCCAGGCGCCGCTGCTGCTTGTGGAAATTGAGCAACTGCAGGTTCAAGGGCGTGCTTTCGGGCACGAAATAGGGCTCGTAGCACGCCTGGCGCAGTGCTTCGAGGGTCAGCTCGGCCTGCGGCAACAAGTGGCTGATCAGCTTGGTGTTGAGGATGGCTTCAACCTGGTTGATGTCGTTGTGATACACCGGCAAACGGGTGTGACGGCTGACGATCAGTTGCTCGATGATGCGCGCGATCGGCTCGTCGAGGTTGATGCCATCGACCTCGTTGCGCGGCACCAGAATGTCGTTGACGGTGATCTTGTCCAGCGACTGGATGCCGTCGAGCAAGCCCCGTCGTGGTGTTTCCGGGTGCTCGTCGTCCTCGAAGGCGTCGGCTTGCTCGGGGTGCAGGGCGACTGCGGCGGGCTGCTTGCGCAGTGGGCGCAGCAGNNAGCAGCTTGGCGCAGCCGTCGAGTACACCGGCCAGCGGTTGCAGCAGTACCAGTGGCGGCTTGAGCAAGGCGCCCAGGCTGACGAAGACGTGCGGGTTGCGTCTGGCCAGGCGACGCGGCAGGTACTCGGCGAACACCAACAGAACGGCAGCGGCAGCAAGGCCTGCCTGCCACAGGCCATTGTCACCGCCTTGGCGCAGCCCGATCAGGCAGGCCAGCGCCAGCACCAGCCATTTGCCCAGGCTGGCGCCCAGGACCAGGGCAGGGCCCGAGAGCTTGGGTGGGCTGTCATTCTCGCCGCCCGACACCATCGTGTGCAGGCGTGCGGTCTCGATGGCGGTGAGCAGTGCAGACCACAGCAGGGCGATTGCCGAGGTGCCGAGAAGAGGTGCGTACGGCAGGATGTTCATGTAAGGCCGTCAGATGTGCAGGATGAATTCGCGAACCAGCTTGCTGCCGAAATAGGCCAGCATCAGCAGGCAGAAGCCTGCCAGGGTCCAGCGGATGGCCTTGTGGCCCCGCCAGCCCAGGCGGGTACGCCCCCACAACAATACGCTGAACACGACCCAGGCCACGCAGGCCAGCAACGTCTTGTGCACCAGGTGCTGGGCGAACAGGTTGTCAAGGAACAACCAGCCGGACACCAGCGACAGGGACAGCAGGCACCAGCCTGCCCAGAGAAAGCCGAACAGCAGGCTTTCCATGGTTTGCAGTGGCGGGAAGTTTCGAATCAGGCCTGAGGGGTGCTTGTGCTTGAGTTGATGATCCTGGACCAGCAACAGCAACGACTGGAACACGGCGATGGTGAACAGCCCGTAGGCCAGAATCGACAAGAGGATATGGGCAAGAATGCCCGGTTCCTCATCGATCAGCGGCACGGTCCCCGGCGGCGCGAATTGGGCCAGCAGCGCAGTGACCGCACCGAGCGGGAACAACAGCACCAGCAGGTTCTCCACCGGGATGCGCAGGCATGCCAGCAAGGTCAGGGCGATGACGGCCACGGCGATCAGGCTGGCGGCACTGAAGAAATCCAGGCTCAGGCCAAGCGGGGTGATCAGCTGGAAGAACAGCGCACCGCCCTGGGCGATCACGGCAATGGTGCCCAACAGACCGGGTAGCCGTTTGTCGATCTTGCGGCCCTTGGCCAGGGATGAGCCCTGGTAGATGGCCGCGACGATGTAGAGCGCAGCGGCAATCAGGTTGGGGATGAGGCTGGGAGAGGAGACCATAAGTCCTGGTGGGCGAGCCTTAAAGAGACGGAGTTTGGCATAAACCGCGCCGCTCTAGGAAGACTGACGGGCGCGCAAGGCGGAGGCGGCGCAGGCACGGGGCAAACCCACGTCGCGACTGGCGAGTGCCACTGAAGGTGTGCGCGGTCGCTTCACTTCGCTATAATCGCCGCCTTGCTGTGCCTGGCGGGTGTGCATTTCCCCGCGGGCGCCTGACAACCTCGGCTTTTACTGGGCCAGAAAGGATCATCATGTTCGAAAACCTGACCGACCGCCTGTCACAGACGCTGCGCCATGTCACCGGCAAGGCCAAGCTGACCGAAGACAACATCAAGGACACGCTGCGCGAAGTGCGCATGGCCCTGCTCGAGGCCGACGTTGCCCTGCCGGTGGTGAAGGATTTCGTCAACAGCGTGAAGGAGCGTGCCGTCGGCACAGAAGTGTCGCGCAGCCTCACCCCAGGCCAGGCCTTCGTCAAGATCGTCCAGGCCGAACTCGAAAGCCTGATGGGGGCGGCCAACGAGGACCTGGCGCTCAATGCCGCCCCGCCTGCCGTGGTGCTGATGGCCGGCCTGCAAGGTGCGGGCAAGACCACCACCGCCGGCAAGCTGGCGCGCTTCCTTAAAGAGCGCAAGAAAAAGAGCGTGATGGTGGTGTCTGCCGACGTCTATCGTCCCGCGGCTATCAAGCAGCTCGAGACCCTGGCCAACGACATCGGCGTCACCTTCTTCCCGTCCGACATCAGCCAGAAGCCGGTCGCCATCGCCGAAGCCGCCATTCGCGAAGCCAAGCTCAAGTTCATCGATGTGGTCATCGTCGATACCGCAGGCCGTCTGCACATCGACGCCGACATGATGGACGAGATCAAGGCCCTGCACGCCGCGGTCAAGCCCATCGAAACGTTGTT
The DNA here is from genome assembly GCF_002425525.1 of Pseudomonas sp. UBA5568. Lineage (NCBI taxonomy): Bacteria > Pseudomonadati > Pseudomonadota > Gammaproteobacteria > Pseudomonadales > Pseudomonadaceae > Pseudomonas > Pseudomonas sp. UBA5568. Next base: position 11,701 of record NZ_DIMK01000062.1, read on the forward strand.
CGTGGTCGATGCCATGACCGGCCAGGACGCCGCCAACACCGCCAAGGCGTTCGGGGAAGCCTTGCCGTTGACCGGCGTGGTGCTGACCAAGGTCGATGGTGATGCGCGTGGTGGTGCGGCGCTGTCGGTGCGCGCCATCACCGGCAAGCCGATCAAGTTCATCGGCATGGGCGAGAAGAGCGAAGCGCTCGAGCCGTTCCACCCCGACCGGGTGGCCTCGCGCATCCTGGGCATGGGCGACGTGCTCAGCCTGATCGAGCAGGCCGAGCAGACCATCGACAAGGCCAAGGCCGACAAGCTGGCCAAGAAACTGAAGAAGGGCAAGGGCTTCGACCTTGAAGACTTCCGTGACCAGCTTCAGCAGATGAAGAACATGGGCGGCCTGGGCGGGCTGATGGACAAGCTGCCGAGCATCGGCGGCGTCAACCTGTCGCAGATGGGCAATGCCCAGGGCGCTGCCGAGAAGCAGTTCAAGCAGATGGAGGCGATCATCAACTCCATGACGCCGGCCGAGCGCCGCGATCCCGACCTGATCAGCGGCTCGCGCAAGCGCCGCATTGCCCTAGGCTCCGGTACCCAGGTGCAGGACATCGGCCGGCTGATCAAGCAGCACAAGCAGATGCAGAAGATGATGAAGAAGTTCTCCAGCAAAGGCGGCATGGCCAAGATGATGCGAGGGCTCGGCGGCATGCTGCCGGGCGGCGGCATGCCCAAGCTGTGAAGTTTTCGGGGCAGGCCGTCTTCGTGTCGGCCCCTCACCCCGCGCAAGCGGGACAACGGTCGCGATTTTCGCGGCTTACGCAGCAAGTCTGGACGGTCGGGCAAGCTTCGACCGAAAAAGTCATTTGCAAATGTCCGTGTATTCCTTGAGAATATGCGGCCTTTTGGGCACCCGTGTGCCTATTTGGCATTCAGATTTGCAGTACCAACTGCAGCACCGACTATAGGAACGATGTTCACATGGTAACCATTCGTCTGGCCCGTGGCGGCTCGAAAAAGCGCCCTTTCTACCACCTGACCGTGACCAACTCGCGTAACGCCCGTGACGGCCGTTTCGTTGAGCGCGTAGGTTTCTTCAACCCGATCGCTGCTGGCGCCGAAGTCAAGCTGTCGGTCAACCAAGAGCGCGTCACCTACTGGCTGAGCCAGGGCGCACAGCCGTCTGAGCGTGTTGCTCAGCTGCTGAAGGACGCTGCCAAGGCTGCCGCCTGAGCAATATGAACGCGACGCCAGAAAAGGCTGACGACCTCATCGTCGTTGGCAAGATTTTTTCGGTTCACGGCGTTCGCGGCGAGGTGAAGGTGTATTCCTTTACCGATCCGATTGAAAACCTGTTGGATTATCCAAGCTGGACGCTTCGGCACGAAGGCAAGGTAAAGCAGGTCGAGCTGGTCAGCGGTCGTGGCTCCCAAAAGGGCCTGGTCGTGAAACTGAAAGGTCTCGAGGATCGTGACGAAGCCCGTCTTCTGAGCGGTTACGAAATCTGCATTGCGCGGAGCCTTTTGCCCAACCTGGCCGCCGATGAGTACTACTGGTACCAGTTGGTAGGTCTGAAGGTCATCAACCAGGACGAACACCTGTTCGGCAAGGTCGATCATCTGTTGGAGACCGGTGCGAACGATGTAATGGTGGTCAAGCCGTGTGCAGGCAGCCTGGATGATCGCGAGCGTTTGTTGCCCTATACGGCGCAATGCGTGCTCGATATCGACCTGGATGCAGGCGTGATGCGGGTTGAGTGGGACGCGGACTTCTAATCGATGGGTAACCTTCGCGTAGACGTCATCACGTTGTTCCCCGAGATGTTTTCGGCCATCACGGAGTACGGCATTACCAGCCGCGCGGTGAAACAGGGGTTGCTTCAGGTAACGTGCTGGAACCCGCGGGACTACACCACAGATCGTCACCATACGGTAGATGATCGGCCGTTTGGCGGTGGTCCTGGCATGGTGATGAAAATCAAGCCTCTGGAAGATGCCCTGGTCAACGCCAGGCAGGCAACCGGAGCTGCGGCGAAGGTGATCTATCTCTCGCCACAAGGCCGCAAGCTGACTCAGCAGGCGGTCAAAGGCCTGGCCGAACAGGAATCATTGATCCTGATCGCCGGTCGTTATGAAGGCATCGACGAGCGTTTCATTGAAGCTCATGTCGATGAGGAGTGGTCGATTGGCGACTATGTGCTTTCCGGTGGCGAGCTGCCGGCCATGGTACTGATCGATGCGGTTACACGGCTGCTGCCCGGAGCTTTAGGGCATGTGGACTCGGCGGAAGAAGACTCTTTCACCGATGGTCTGCTTGATTGCCCGCACTACACCCGACCTGAGGTGTATGCGGATCAGCGTGTTCCCGACGTGTTGCTTAGTGGCAACCATGCACACATCCGGCGTTGGAGAATGAAGCAGTCCCTTGGTAGGACCTTCGAACGACGCGCCGATCTTCTGGAAAGTCGCTCGCTTTCTGGAGAAGAGAAGAAGCTGCTCGAGGAATACCTCCACGAGCGGGACGATAGTTAAACGTATCGATGGTGGATCACGATCCATCTTAGGAGCACAGCATGACCAACAAGATCATCCAGCAGCTCGAAGCCGAGCAGATGAGCAAGGAAATCCCGACCTTCGCACCCGGCGACACCGTTGTCGTTCAGGTTAAAGTGAAGGAAGGTGAGCGTTCCCGTCTGCAGGCGTTCGAAGGCGTCGTTATCGCCAAGCGCAACCGTGGTCTGAACAGCGCCTTCACCGTGCGCAAGATCTCCAGCGGCGTTGGTGTAGAGCGTACCTTCCAGACCTTCAGCCCACAGATCGACAGCCTGGCCGTGAAACGTCGTGGTGACGTGCGTAAAGCCAAGCTGTACTACCTGCGCGATCTGTCCGGCAAAGCCGCTCGCATCAAGGAAAAACTGTCCTGAGTACAGTTTGCCCGGCGGCCCAGGTCGCCTAGCGAGAAAGAAGCAGCCTTCGGGCTGCTTTTTTGCGTTTTGAACTTCGTACAGGTGACAGCCATGACCACCCGAGACCAGGAAATTCAGCGCCGCACCGAGCTTTCGGTCACCCGCGTGACCAAGGCGGTGTTCCCCAACACCACCAACCATCACAACACCTTGTTCGGTGGCACGGCCCTGGCGTGGATGGACGAAGTGTCCTTCATCGCGGCCACGCGTTTCTGCCGCTTGCCGTTGGTGACTGTTTCCACCGATCGCATCGACTTCAAGCACCCGATCCCGGCGGGCTCAATCGTCGAGCTGGTGGGTACGGTGATCAAGGTAGGCAATACCAGCTTGCAGGTGCAGGTGGATGTCTTCGTCGAAAACATGTACCTCGATGGCCGGGAGCGGGCGATTCACGGCGTCTTCAGTTTCGTTGCCATCGACGAGGACAAGCGTCCGGTGCCGGTACTGCAGGAAATATCAAAACCCGCATAGGCAAGGCGTCGCCGGAGCGCCGCTCCCGCACGAAATTCGACAGGCTTCTTGCCAGTGCCAGTGCCAGTGCCGTTGCTTTAGCTTTTGCTTCTAAGCGCGCGGTAGCCCAGGCGCCGCAGATCGCGAC
>NZ_DIMK01000062.1:15289-30591 GCF_002425525.1 Pseudomonas sp. UBA5568
GTAAGGGCGGAAGGGTGACTGTGCGCCCCCTCGCCAATGAATACCAACTTGCCACATACGCCCAAGCTAAGGCGCCAAGGCCCCAAGGCGTTTAGGCGCTCAAACGTTCATACCGACTATTTAATCTCACCGCGCCCCTTCGCCGCCGGTCCATAAAAAACCCGCGAACCTCGATAAGCACTGCAAGCCAGCCCACCCCAAATACAGACAACCCGCCAATCGCTATGAAACACTACCGCCCCCACAGCCGCAAATAGCCCCCAGCATGCCCGCCCTGGACCACCCGCTCATCGATCAATTCCTGGACGCCCTGTGGCTCGAAAAGGGATTGTCCGACAATACTCGCACCTCTTACCGCAGCGACCTCGCCCTGTTCAACGGCTGGCTACAAGCACACTCGGTCAACCTCCCCGATGCGGGCCGCGAACTGATTCTCGACCACCTGGCCTGGCGTCTGGACCAAGGCTACAAGCCGCGCTCGACCGCACGTTTCCTGTCCGGGCTACGCGGTTTCTTCCGCTACCTGCTGCGCGAAAAGCTCATCGCCATCGACCCGACGCTTCAGGTAGACATGCCACAACTGGGCAAGCCGCTGCCCAAGTCGCTGTCCGAGGCCGATGTGGAAGCCTTGTTGCAATCCCCGGAGCTTGGCGAGGCCATCGGCCAGCGCGACCGCGCCATGCTCGAAGTGCTGTATGCCTGCGGCCTGCGCGTCACCGAGCTGGTCAGCCTCACGCTCGATCAGGTCAATCTGCGCCAGGGCGTACTCAGGGTGATGGGCAAAGGCAGCAAGGAGCGGCTGGTGCCCATGGGCGAGGAGGCGGTGGTGTGGCTGGAGCGCTACCTGCGCCACGGCCGTGCCGAATTGCTCAACGGCCGTCCCAGCGATGTGCTGTTCCCTAGCCTGCGCGGCGAGCAGATGACCCGGCAGACCTTCTGGCATCGCATCAAGCACCATGCCCAGATGGCGGGCATCGACAAGGCCTTGTCGCCGCATACGCTGCGACACGCATTCGCCACGCACCTGCTCAACCACGGTGCGGACCTTCGCGTGGTGCAGCTGTTGCTGGGCCACAGCGATTTGTCGACCACGCAGATCTACACCCACGTGGCCAAGGCACGGTTGCAGCAACTGCACGCCGAGCACCATCCACGCGGATGAATGTTTTTCATGTTCGCCCAACCGGCAGTCTGCGGCGGCTTCAAGCCAGGCGTGATGTGGTAGGCTTGGGCGGTTAGCACCAAGGGCCGCCCAGTCACCTCGTCGTTTTACTCAGGTGACGCTCTGCGGCCCCTGTCCGCCCTCAGGAGTATCCATGCGCGTGACCCCGTTTTTCGCCGCCGCCGCCTTGGCGCTGGCCAGCACCTTTGCCGTGGCTGCGGCGCCCGATACGCCAGTCGGCGCCGAGCAGGCCATTCGCAAGTCATTGCAGAACCTGTCCCTGGAAGTGCCTGTCGAGAGCGTGGCCAGCAGCCCGGTCAGCGGCCTGTACGAAGTCAAGCTGCAAGGCGGGCGTGTGCTGTACGCCAGCGCCGATGGCCAGTTCGTGATGCAGGGCTACCTGTTCCAGATCCAGGACGGCAAGCCCGTCAACCTGACCGAAAAAGCCGAGCGCCTGGGCATAGCCAAGCTCATCAATGGCATTCCGGCAGGTGAGATGGTGGTGTATCCGGCCAAGGGCGAAACCAAGTCCCATATCACCGTCTTCACCGACACCACGTGCCCGTACTGCCACAAGCTGCATGCCGAAGTGCCCGAACTCAACCGCCGCGGTATCGAAGTGCGTTACGTCGCCTTCCCGCGTCAGGGCCTGGGCTCGGCCGGCGACCAGCAATTGCAGGCGGTGTGGTGCTCCAGCGACCGTCGCAAAGCCATGGACAAGATGGTCGAGGGTGATGAAATCAAGGCAGCCAAGTGCACCAACCCGGTCAGCAAGCAGTTCCAGCTGGGGCAGTCGATCGGCGTCAACGGTACACCGGCCATCGTGCTCGAAAATGGCCAGGTGATTCCGGGTTACCAGCCTGCACCGCAGGTCGCCAAGCTGGCGCTTGCCAAGTAATACAGTTCTATACGCCGTCGTCATGGGGTGACGGCATGTTTCACGGTCGGCAAAGGTGTCGGCCGTTCAATGGGGAGTTCACAGTGAAACCGGTCAAAGTAGGCATCTGTGGGTTGGGGACCGTCGGTGGCGGAACCTTCAATGTACTTCAGCGCAACGCCGAGGAGATTGCCCGCCGTGCCGGGCGCGGTATTGAAGTGGCACAGATCGCCATGCGCTCGCAGAACCCGAACTGCCAGATTACCGGTACCCCCATTACCGCTGATGTGTTCGAAGTCGCGCGCAACCCCGAGATCGATATCGTCATCGAGCTCATTGGGGGCTACACCGTGGCCCGCGACCTGGTGCTCAAGGCCATCGAGAACGGCAAGCACGTGGTCACCGCCAACAAGGCGCTGATCGCCGTGCATGGCAACGAAATCTTCGCCAGAGCCCGTGAAAAGGGCGTGATCGTCGCCTTCGAAGCAGCTGTGGCCGGCGGCATCCCGGTAATCAAGGCCATTCGGGAGGGCCTGTCGGCCAACCGTATCAACTGGCTGGCGGGGATCATCAACGGTACCGGCAATTTCATCCTCACCGAAATGCGCGAAAAAGGCCGTGCCTTCCCGGATGTGCTGGCCGAAGCCCAGGCGCTTGGCTATGCCGAAGCTGACCCGACGTTCGACGTCGAAGGCATCGACGCGGCGCACAAGCTGACCATCCTGGCATCGATCGCGTTCGGCATTCCGCTGCAGTTCGACAAGGCCTACACCGAAGGCATCACCCAGCTGACCACGGCGGACGTGAACTACGCCGAAGCCCTGGGCTACCGCATCAAGCACCTGGGCATGGCACGCCGTACCGCCGAAGGTATCGAGTTGCGCGTGCACCCGACGCTGATTCCGGCCGACCGCCTGATTGCCAACGTCAATGGGGTGATGAATGCCGTGATGGTCAACGGCGACGCCGCCGGCTCGACGTTGTACTACGGTGCAGGCGCAGGAATGGAACCAACCGCCTCCTCGGTGGTGGGTGACCTGGTGGACGTGGTCCGTGCCATGACCTCTGACCCGGAAAACCGCGTACCCCACCTGGCGTTCCAGCCCGATTCGCTGTCGGCGCACCCGATCCTGCCGATCGAAGCCTGCGAGAGCGCCTATTACCTGCGTATTCAGGCCAAGGATCATCCAGGGGTGCTGGCCCAGGTGGCGAGCATTCTGTCCGAGCGTGGCATCAACATCGAATCGATCATGCAAAAGGAAGCCGAAGAGCAAGACGGCCTGGTGCCGATGATCCTGTTGACCCACCGGGTGGTGGAGCAGGGCATCAACGACGCTATCGTTGCCCTCGAGGCCCTGCAGGATGTAGTAGGCCAGGTCGTGCGCATTCGCGTCGAGCAGCTCAACTAGGGTTGGCCTGAACAGCCTTGTGACGAACGTCCGGCAATGCTGTTTTCGGACATGCGTGACCGAGTACCGGGGCTTCTCGCACAGAGCCCCAGCGACACCCCCTACGCTGCAGCCGTACGCAGCGTAGGGGCTTTAGAACACCCTATAGTCACGGCAAGCCAAGGCGTGCCGCCCAGGAACGAGGCCTCCGGCCCTTTTCTGCTGCGGGTAAACCAGGCTTGCCGCTCAAACCAAAGGTTTGTCCCATGCGCTATATCAGTACCCGCGGCCAGGCACCGGCCCTGAACTTCGAAGACGTATTGCTCGCCGGCCTGGCTACCGACGGTGGCCTGTACGTCCCGGAAAACCTGCCACGTTTCACCCAGGAAGAAATCGCATCCTGGGCGGGCCTGCCGTACCACGAGCTGGCCTTCCGCGTCATGCGCCCGTTCGTCGAGGGCAGCATCGCCGATGCCGACTTCAAGAAAATTCTCGAAGAAACCTACGGCGAATTCGCCCATGCTGCCGTTGCCCCGCTGCGCCAGCTCAACAGCAACGAGTGGGTGCTTGAGCTGTTCCACGGGCCGACCCTGGCATTCAAGGATTTCGCCTTGCAACTGCTCGGTCGCTTGCTCGACCACGTGCTGGTCAAGCGTAACGAGCGTGTGGTGATCATCGGTGCCACCAGCGGCGACACCGGCTCTGCGGCCATCGAAGGTTGCCGTCGGTGCGACAATGTCGACATCTTCATCCTGCACCCGCACCAGCGGGTTTCGGAAGTGCAGCGTCGGCAGATGACGACACTCTTCGGCGAGAACATCCACAACATCGCCATCGAAGGCAACTTCGATGACTGCCAGGAAATGGTCAAGGCGAGCTTCGCCGACCAGTCGTTCCTCAAGGGCACCCGCCTGGTAGCTGTCAATTCGATCAACTGGGCACGGATCATGGCCCAGATCGTCTACTACTTCCACGCAGCCCTGCAGCTTGGCGGCCCGGCCCGTTCGGTGGCCTTCTCGGTGCCCACCGGCAACTTCGGCGATATCTTCGCAGGCTACCTGGCACGCAACATGGGCCTGCCGATCAGCCAGCTGGTGGTGGCCACCAACCGCAACGACATCCTGCACCGCTTCATGAGCGGCAACCAGTACGTCAAGGAGCAGTTGCACGCCACCTTGTCGCCGTCGATGGACATCATGGTTTCGTCCAACTTCGAGCGCCTGCTGTTCGATCTGCACGGTCGCAACGGCGCGTCGATTGCCGAGTTGATGGCCAACTTCCGCCAAGGCGGCGGCTTCAGCGTCGAACAGGACCGCTGGACCGAGGCGCGCAAGCTCTTCGATTCGCTGGCCGTCACCGATGAACAGACCTGCCAGACCATCGCCGAGGTGTTTGAGACGACCGGCGAGGTGCTGGACCCGCACACGGCCATCGGCGTCAAGGCCGGTCGCGAGTGCCGCCGTAGCCTGGATACGCCCATGGTTGTGCTGGGTACCGCACACCCGGTCAAGTTCCCTGAAGCGGTCGAGCAGGCAGGCGTTGGCAAGGCGCTTGAATTGCCCGTGCACATGAGCGACCTGTTCAGCCGTGAAGAGCGATGCACCGTATTGCCCAATGACCTCAAGGCAGTACAAGGCTTCGTCAGCCAGCACGGCAATCGCGGCAAGCCGCTCTGACCTTGCAGGCTCCGGGTCGGGCCGATCCGGAGCCTCAGTGGTTTCGATGCATTAATTCAGAAAAATCCTATTCTGGCCGATCGTCATCGCGCCTAGATTAGCCGGTCCTCCCAGCAGGAGCGGCTCATGCAACAGCCCCATGTACTGATTCATCAGGTGCGCCCGTCCCACCAGATCCTTCTGCACCAGGCCCTCAATGCCCAGGGCGTGTTTCGGGTGCGGGTCTGTCAGGACAAGGCCGAGCTCGACGCGTGCCTTTCGGGCGCATTCTCCCCGGATTTATTGATTTTCGACCATGCCATGCCCACCCGCACAGGCATTGCGATACTCAAGCGGCTACCGATGGCCTGCCCGGTGCTGTTCGTCGGTCAGGCAGGTGCCCGGCGACGCAACCTGGCTGATCAGGCCCGCGGTTTTGGCTTGCAAGTCATTGCGGAGTTGCCATGGCCATTGTCTTCCCCGGCCCTGCAAAGGGTGTTGCAAATACTGCCAAGCCCGTCCGAACGTGAAAGGTCGCAACCCATCAACGCACCGACGGCGCATTCAACAGCATGAAGGGTTAGAACTTTCCGCTTCGCTTGCAGGTCTGCTCCTTACAACTCATCAATCAAGCGAGTAATCCGGATGGAACGAATCTGCAGACTGCTCAACCAAGCCCTCACCCCTTACCAGGCGCACTTGGGCCTGGCCGATAGCCACGGTAACCGGCAATTGACCGTCCACGACCACCTGGCCAGGGTGGTATTACAGCGCACGGTCAGCGAGCGTCAATTGCAGGAGCAACGTCTGCTGGTGGACATGGTCGATGGTCTGCATCGTGATCTGCAGATCGCCGAAGGGCGGCTGCAACCTTGCGTGATTGCTGCATTGCAGCAGCGTCAGCAACCTCAGGGAACCTTTGCCTGAGCGAGTCATCAGATTGATCAGTACAGCCGGCCACTGCTTTGCTCCCGCATGGCCACTGCTGTCGCTGGAAGCCCAAGGGCTTTCGCTTGACCCCGGACGTTCTTCCCCAGCGTCCGGGGTTTCTTTTTATCTGGGTTGGGGATCTTGAAGGTTGATCGGCCCAGCGGCGTGGCGCTCGTCCTGTTCAGGGCGTTCGGCGTGTGCCGCCGTGTGCTCGCTGAAGAAAGCGCGACTGTGTTCAAGGTAGTCCGCCCGCTGAGCGAGGTCGAGCCAATGCGCATACAGGTTCGGTAGCACCGTCTGGCGCAGCTGGGTCAAGACCTGATCGATGTGGGCCATGGCGGCTTGCCCTTGCGGGCTGGCCGAGCAGCCTACATGCAGGAATTGGTAGGGCTTCACACCCTGAACCGGGTGAAATTGGTAGTCAGCAGGCGATCCGCCCTGTTGCTGGATCAGATAGCGAACTTCCGGCCAGTAGCCGAGCACCAGGCGCAGTCGGCCCAAGCGTTGCATCTGCAGCAGGTTGGCGGTGGCCTGCGTGCCGTAGTGCCGGCTGACGGAGGCATCTGGCAAGTGGCTCAGCGTATCGTCGATCACAGCCCCGTAACTGCGCTCTGCCACTACCCCAAGGCGTAGCGATGGGTCGCTCAGCAGGCCTTGAAGATCGACCGCCTCACCGTCGAGGTGGGGCGCCACCAGGGCGTGGTTTTCCTTGCGCACGACCAGGCCGCTGGTTTGCACGCCCAGCAACGGGATGGAAAAGCGCACATAGCGAGCGCGCTCGGCAGTCCACAGCAGCATCGGATCACAGGTCAGGCTGCTGCTGTCCTGCAGCATCTGCAAGCCACGCGCACGATTGACCCGCACGGTGCTGTGGGCATATTCGGGCATCTGCTGGATCAGCTGCGGTAACAGCTGGTCGATCACCCCACGACCTTCTTCCGGGCCCTCGGATACGCTGAACGGTGGCAGATCGCGCACCAGCCACAGCAACCGCTCCTGAGCGCTTGATGGCACGCTCAGCAGTGCAGCCAGTAGGGCACCCGTCCATGCCAACCTAACGGGGCGCAGGCAATGGAACAGCGACAGGCTCAGACAGCGCCCGCCTGACGCAGGGCGGCGACGGCGGCCGCATCATAGCCCAGCTGGCTTAGCAGCTCGTCGGTGTGTTCGCCCAGTGCTGGCCCGACCCAATCGGCAGAGCCTGGGGTGTCGGATAGCTTTGGGACGATGCCCGGCATGCGCACTGCCTTGCCATCGGGCAGGCGCGCCTCCAGAAGCATCTCGCGCGCCAGGTACTGAGGGTCGCTGAACATGTCTTCGGCCGAGTAAATGCGGCTGGCCGGCACCTCGGCTGCGGTCAGGGCCTGCATAAGCTGCTCCAGTGGCAATCCGTTGGCCCAGCGATCGATGACCCCGTACAGCTCATCGCGGCGCAGGTCTCGCCCGTCATTGCTGGCCAGGCTCGGGTCCTCGGCCAGGTCGCTACGGCCGATGGTCAACATCAGGCGCCTGAAGATGGCATCGCCATTGGCGCCGATCTGTACATGCTTGCCGTCTGCGCTGGTATGGATGGAGGAGGGCGTGATGCCCGGCATGATGTTGCCCGTGCGCTCGCGGATGAAACCGAAGACGTCGAACTCCGGCACCATGCTCTCCATCATGGCGAAGATGGCCTCGTACAGCGCCACGTCGACCACCTGGCCCAAACCCCCGTTGACCTCGCGATGACGCAGGGCCATCAGTACGCCGATCACCGCCCACAACGCCGCAATGGAGTCGCCGATGGAAATACCGGTGCGCACGGGCGGGCGATCCTCGAACCCAGTGATGTAACGCAAGCCACCCATGGACTCGCCCACCGCGCCAAAGCCTGGTTGCTCCTTCATGGGCCCGGTCTGGCCGAAGCCTGACAGGCGCACCATGACCAGCCGTGGGTTGAGCGCATGGAGCACGTCCCAGCCAAAACCGAGCTTCTCGAGCACGCCCGGACGGAAGTTTTCGATCAGGATGTCCGCCTCGGCCAGCAGTTTGCGCAGGACGTCGCGCCCGTCGGGGTGCTTGAGATTGAGGGTGAGCGAGCGCTTGTTGCGCGCCTGCACGAACCACCACAGCGAGGTGCCCTCGTAAAGCTTGCGCCACTTGCGCAACGGGTCGCCGCCGTCGGGCGATTCCACCTTGACCACCTCGGCGCCGAATTCGGCGCAGATGCGCGATGCGAATGGCCCGGCGATCAAGGTGCCGAGCTCGACCACTTTAAGGCCGGCGAGGGGTTTGCTTGACGTCGACATGGGGCATCCGTGGCAGCTATGAAGAGCGGTGTTTTTATCACAGCTGCGATGCGGCAGATACTGCCGCGGCGCAACCGTGGACTGGATCGGTTAGACTGTGCGACTTTTCTTCAGGCAAGAAGCACCCCGACCATGGCCCAGCCGTCCACCACCTACAAATTCGAACTCAACCTGACCGACCTCGACCGCAATGTCTACGAGAACGTCAAGCAGACCATCGCGCGGCACCCGTCGGAAACCGAGGAGCGTATGGCGGTTCGTCTGTTGGCCTATGCGCTGTGGTACAACGAAAACCTGACATTCGGCCGGGGGCTGTCGGACGTCGATGAGCCGGCGCTCTGGGAAAAGAGCCTGGACGACCGCGTGTTGCACTGGATCGAAGTAGGCCAGCCAGATGCCGATCGCCTGACCTGGTGCTCGCGCCGTACCGAACGCACCAGCCTGCTGGCCTACGGTAGTCTGCGTGTGTGGGAAGGCAAGGTGGTGAGCGCGGTGAAGAACCTCAAGAACCTCAGCATCGCGGCCGTGCCTCAGGAGGTGCTCGAGACCCTGGCCACCGACATGCCCCGCAGCATCAAATGGGATGTGATGATCAGCGAAGGCACGGTGTTCGTGACCGATGACCGTGGCCAGCACGAAGTGCAATTGCAGTGGCTGCTGGGGGAGCGTGGCTGAACCATCCCATGCGTATCGAATCTCGCCCGCTGCCCCCGACCCTGCCGTTTCTTGGCAACCTGCCACCCTTGCTGACGCGCCTGTACGCCGCCCGTGGCGTGCTAAGCGAGGCCGAGCTGGACAAGAGCCTGGCGCGCCTGCTGCCCTACCAGCAGCTCAAGGGCATGGACGCGGGCGTCGACCTGCTGGTGCAGGCCATCGACCAAGGCCAGCGCATTCTGATCGTCGGTGACTTCGATGCCGATGGCGCCACGGCCAGTACCGTCGGCGTGCTGGGTTTGCGCCTGCTCGGTGCGGCCCACGTGGACTACCTGGTACCCAACCGCTTCGAATACGGGTACGGCCTCACGCCGGAAATCGTCGAAGTGGCATTGCAGCGCCAACCGCAGCTGCTGGTCACGGTCGACAACGGGATTTCCAGCGTCGACGGCGTCGCGGCGGCGAAGGCGGCTGGCCTCAAGGTCCTGGTGACCGACCACCACTTGCCTGGCGAGGCGCTGCCGGACGCCGATGCCATCATCAACCCCAACCAGCCAGGCTGCCCGTTTCCGAGCAAGTCGCTGGCAGGCGTCGGGGTGATTTTTTACGTGCTCATGGCCCTGCGCGCGCGCTTGCGCAGCCTGGGCCGCTACGACACCCGGCCGCAGCCGAACATTGGCGAACTGCTGGACCTGGTTGCCTTGGGCAGCGTGGCTGACGTGGTGCCGCTGGACGCGAACAATCGCATCCTGGTGCATCAGGGCCTGGAGCGCATTCGTGCCGGGCGCGCCCGGCCTGGCCTCAAGGCAATTCTGGAGGTAGCCAAGCGCGACCACCGGCGCATCACCTCCACCGACTTGGGTTTCATTCTGGGCCCGCGGCTGAACGCCGCCGGGCGCCTGGACGACATGAGCCTGGGTATCGAGTGCCTGCTCTGCGAGGATTATGCCCTGGCGTTGGACATGGCTCAGCAACTGGATGGCCTGAACCAGGACCGCAAGTCCATCGAACAGGGCATGCAGCGTGAAGCACTGGCCCAGTTGCGGGACTTGCCGGTCGAATCGATGCCCTATGGCCTGTGCCTGTTCGATGCAGAGTGGCACCAGGGCGTCATTGGCATCCTGGCTTCTCGCCTCAAGGAACGGTATCACCGCCCAACCATCGCTTTCGCCGATGCCGGTGACGGCATGCTCAAGGGCTCTGCGCGCTCCGTGCCGGGGTTTCACATCCGCGACGCGCTCGATGCGGTGGCCGCGCGCCATCCGCAGCTGATCAGCAAGTTCGGTGGCCATGCCATGGCGGCGGGGCTGTCCCTGCCCGAAGCCAACTATCCCGCGTTCGCCGAGGCCTTCGACCAGGAGGTCCGCCGCCAACTGTGCGAGGACGACCTCACCGGGCGACTGCTGTCTGATGGCAGTCTGGCGGTGGAGGAATTCCACCTGGACCTGGCCAAGGCGCTGCGCCAAGCCGGGCCTTGGGGGCAACATTTTCCGGAGCCGCTGTTCCACGGTGTGTTCCAGCTGGTCGAGCAGCGCGTGGTGGGTGAGCGCCATCTGAAAGTCGTGCTCAAAAGCGAGTGCGGCACGGTGCGCCTGGACGGCATCGCCTTCGGTATCGACCGCGAGGTTTGGCCCAACCCGACCGTGCGCTGGGTGGAGCTGGCCTACAAGCTGGATGTGAACGAGTTCCGCGGCAATGAAAGCGTGCAACTGATGATCGCCCACATGGAGCCGCGCTGAGCCAGGATCTGTGTGAAACGTTTCGAGAAGAGGCCTGGCTGTATTTAACCCAGCCTCACCGCGTATCGAGGCTTTTCACACAGCGCCCAGGGCATCACTGCCAAATCCCATGGAACCTTCCCCCTACCCAATCTGGTCTAGTCTGAACACAGACCGGTACCGGGCCAGGAATGTGTGAACGAGTGCCCGGCCGGATCACTTTGCAGCCATTGGGAGGTGCCCTCATGAGCATGCTGCTCGAGCCTTACACCCTGCGTCAGCTGACCCTGCCGAACCGTATCGCCGTATCACCGATGTGCCAGTATTCCTCGGTCGATGGCCTGGCCAACGACTGGCACCTGGTGCACCTGGGCAGTCGCGCTGTCGGCGGTGCGGGCCTGGTCGTCACCGAGGCCGTGGCGGTCACGGCCGACGGGCGCATCACCGCTGAAGACCTCGGCCTGTGGGAGGACGCGCAGATCGCCCCCTTGCAGCGCATCACCCGTTTCATCACCGCTCAAGGGTCCATCCCGGGTATCCAGCTCGCCCATGCCGGGCGCAAGGCCAGCACCTACCGCCCTTGGCTGGGCAAGCATGGCAGCGTCACATTGGAGGAGGGCGGCTGGCAGCCGGTCGGGCCGTCGAAGATCGCGTTCGATCCTGAGCACACCGTGCCCAGTGAGCTGACCCATGCGCAGATCCAGGACGTGGTGCAGGCCTTTGTCGCCTCGGCCAGGCGCGCGCTGGACGCGGGCTTCAAAGTGGTCGAGGTGCACGCTGCCCACGGTTACCTGTTGCACCAGTTCCTGTCGCCGTTGAGCAATCAGCGTCAGGATGAATACGGCAGCTGCTTCGAGAACCGCATCCGCCTGACCTTGCAGGTGGTCGAAGCGGTTCGCGCAGTCTGGCCGGCCGAGTTGCCATTGTTCGTGCGGGTGTCGGCCACCGACTGGGTGGAAGACGGCTGGAACCCGGACGAAACCGTCGAGCTGGCCCGGCGCCTGCGTGTGCTTGGCGTGGATCTGATCGATGTGTCTTCAGGTGGCACGTCCAGCAATGCCGAGATTCCGACCGGCCCTGGCTACCAGACCCGCTTTGCCGAGCGCGTGCGCAAGGAGTCGGAGATGGCCACGGGCACCGTGGGCATGATCACCGAGCCTGCCCAGGCCGAGCACATCCTGCGCACAGGCCAGGCCGACTTGATTTTCCTGGCCCGGGAGCTGCTGCGCGACCCGTACTGGCCGTTGCATGCAGACGACGACCTGGGCGGGCACCAGGCCACCTGGCCGGCGCAATACCAGCGGGCCACCAGCCGGTCGAGCCCAATTCACGAATCGGACCTGCGCGACTGAAAGGACGTGGATGCCGGCGGCGGGTGTGCAGGCACCGGCAAGCCGCCTCCGGCGATGCAACATCTGGAAGCAAATCCTCTGTGCCGTGTTGTGGGGCAAGTCTTAATCTGGCTGCTGACTTCCATGATGTGGAGATGCGCATGATGAATACCCGGGGTTTGCTTGATCAATTGCTCAAATCCGGCCAGCAACTGCTAGAAAAGCAGGCAGGCGGGGCCAAGACGGGTGCAGGCGCCGGCGGGCTCGGCGGGTTGCTGTCAGGCGCAGGTGGTGGCCTGCTTGGCGGCGGTGCGCTGGGCGTGTTGCTCGGCAGCAAGAAAGCCCGCAAGTTTGGTGGCAAGGCGCTTACCTACGGGGGGCTCGCCGCGCTTGGCGTGCTTGCCTACAAGGCCTATGGCAACTGGCAGGCCCAGCAGGCCAACCAACAGACCCCCACCCCAGAGCCCCAGACGGTAGACCGCGTACCTGCGGCCCAGGTGGAGCAGCACAGCCAGGCGGTGCTGCGTGCACTGGTCGCTGCGGCCAAGGCCGATGGTCATGTGGATGAGCGCGAACGCGCGCTGATCGAGGGGGAGTTCACCCGCCTGGACGGTGACCGTGAAGTGCAGCAGTGGCTGCATGCGGAGCTCGACAAGCCGCTGGACCCGGCCGAGGTGGCCCGGGCGGCCCAGACGCCGGAAATCGCTGCCGAGATGTACCTGGCCAGCGTGATGATGGTCGATCAGGAAAACTACATGGAACGTGCTTATCTGGACGAACTGGCGCGCCAGCTGGGGTTGGCCCAAGGGTTGCGCGAGGAGCTGGAAAAGCAGGCGCGGCAGGTCTGAGCCGCGCGTGCAGTTTTGGCCTGATCGGGAGGGTCACTGCGTTGTCTGGGCGTTCTGTCAGAACATGACACGCAATTCTGTAGGACGCCTGGGCTATACTTCGGCGATTTTTCCTGCTCGTAGTGAATCCCTGAGGGCTGAATGTGAAGAACTGGACGTTGCGCCAACGGATCCTGGCAAGTTTCGCCGTGATCATCGCCATCATGCTGCTGATGATCGTGGCGGCCTATTCGCGCTTAGTGACCATCGAATCTGCCGAGCAGGAAGTTGGGGCCGACAGCATTCCAGGGGTCTACTACAGCTCGATGATCCGCAGCGCATGGGTGGACAGTTATGTCACCAGCCAACAGTTGGTCGGGCTTTCTGACCGGCGCGAGATCAGCTCGGCCGACATGGAACTCTTCAAGAGTTTCGAAGACCGGCTCAAGCAACACATGGCCAGTTACCAGACCACCATTCGCGATGGCGAGGACCAGGCCCGCTTCGACGCCTTCGTGAAGCTCGAACAAGCCTACATGCAGAACGTCAACCAGGTGCTCAGTGCGTATCGCGAACGCAATTATGCCGAAGCCCAGCGTTTGATCGCCCAAGTGCTGACCCCCACCTGGGTCGAAGGGCGCAAGCACCTGAACGAGGTGATCGAACAGAATCGCCTATCCGCCGACGCGGCCACCCGAGAAATCGTCAGCGCGGTGAACACGGCCAAGGGCAGCATGGTTGTGTCACTGTTGCTGGCCATCGTGGCCGCCGGTATTTGTGGCTTGCTGCTGCTGCGCGCCATCACCTCGCCCATGAGCCTCATCGTGACTGCGCTGGACAGGCTTCGCTCGGGTGACCTGAGCATGCGCCTGAACCTGGATCGCCAGGACGAGTTCGGCGCGGTTCAGGGTGGCTTCAATGAAATGGCCGAGGCGTTGGCCAATCTGGTGGCGCAGGCGCAGCGCTCGTCGGTGCAGGTCACCACCTCGGTGACGGAAATCGCGGCCACCTCCAAGCAGCAGCAGGCCACCGCCACCGAGACGGCCGCCACCACGACCGAAATCGGTGCCACCTCGCGTGAAATCGCCGCCACTTCCCGCGACCTGGTGCGCACCATGACCGAAGTCACCTCGGCCGCCGATCAGGCGTCGAGCCTGGCCGGCTCCGGCCAGCAAGGGCTGGCGCGCATGGAAGAAACCATGCACCAGGTCATGGGTGCGGCCGACCTGGTCAACGCCAAGCTGGGCATCCTCAACGAGAAGGCCAGCAACATCACCCAGATGGTCGTCACCATCGTCAAGGTGGCCGACCAGACCAACCTGCTGTCGCTCAACGCGGCCATCGAAGCCGAGAAGGCCGGGGAATACGGCCGCGGTTTCGCCGTGGTGGCCACCGAAGTGCGCCGCCTGGCTGACCAGACGGCGGTGGCGACCTATGACATCGAGCAGATGGTGCGCGAGATCCAGTCGGCCGTGTCGGCCGGGGTCATGGGCATGGACAAGTTTTCCGAAGAGGTGCGCCGCGGCATGTTCGAGGTTCAGCAGGTCGGTGAGCAACTGAGCCAGATCATTCATCAGGTCCAGGCACTGGCGCCGCGTGTACTGATGGTCAACGAAGGCATGCAGGCCCAGGCCACCGGTGCCGAGCAGATCAACCAGGCGCTGGCGCAACTGAGCGACGCCAGTACCCAGACCGTGGAGTCGCTGCGCCAGGCCAGTTTCGCCATCGACGAGCTGAGCCAGGTCGCCGCCGGCCTGCGCGGCGGCGTGTCGCGCTTCAAAGTCTGAAGGCGATGATCGACATGCAACCGCGCGCCGTGCCGGCAGGCCACGACAACGGTGCGCTGTACCTGCAGTTTCACCTGGGTGACCAGCGTTTTGCCCTGTCTGTGCAGGACGTGATCAAGGTGCTGCCCCGTCAGCCCCTCAAGCCAGTGCTGCAAGCGCCGCACTGGGTGGCGGGCATTCTTGCCTACCGGGGGCAGTTGGTGCCGGTGGTGGATTTGGCTGCCCTGTGCGTGGGGCGGCCGGCGTTGCAGCGTACCAGTACCCGCCTGGTGCTGGTGCGCTATCGCAGCGCACTGCAACTGGGCCTGATTCTGGAGCATGCCACCGGAACCCTGCGCTGCCGTGCTGATGAATTCAAACCCTATGGCGTAAACAATGACCCCGCACCTTACCTGGGGCCGGTCCGCCAGGATGCCCTGGGTCTGGTGCAGCGCATCGAGGTCGACCAGGTGTTGCCCGAGGCCGTGCACCGAGTGCTGTACCCTGACCCACAGGGCGGGACCTGCACATGAACGAACGGCATTTCTTTCATTTTCTGCGTGAGCGCATAGGTTTGGATGTCGAATCGGTAGGCGCGTCGATGGTCGAGCGTGCCCTGCGTCAGCGCAGCGCGGCACTGGGTGCCAGCGGCCTGGACGACTACTGGGTGCGCCTGCAGCAATCGCTGGCCGAGCAGCAGGCGCTG
>NZ_DIMK01000064.1:0-3909 GCF_002425525.1 Pseudomonas sp. UBA5568
GGGCCGCAAAGCGGCCCCAAGATCTAAAGCGCGCCCACCATCTCCGCGGCTTTTACCCCGTAGGGCACCCAGCACCCCCGCATTCAGCACCACATCACACACCCTAACCCCCAAGCGACTACCTCGACACGCTTGTCAGACTCAAGACCCCCACCACGTCAGCCCCATTCTCCATCGGCCATCCCCCTGCCCATAAACCCTGCACGCCCCGGCCAACCCAGGCAAAACCACCTCTCCAACCACCCCCCACCTCCAGCGCTAGGGTTAACCCCGCAGCCCAAGGAACAGGCTGCCAGAAACGACCAACCCTAGGAGTCTTCATCATGCGTAAAAACCTGCTCACCGCGCTGCTGCTCCCACTCATCGCCAGCCTTTCGTTCACCGTAAACGCAACACCGACCAATGCCACGACCATGGTCGAACCCATGGCGATGGTCGCCCAGGCAAGCCAGTCAGCAACCCCGCTGGTCGATCTCAACAGCGCAGATGCCCTGACGCTCCAGAAAGAACTCAACGGCATCGGCAAGGCAAAGGCCGAGGCAATCGTCGCCTACCGCGAAGCCCACGGGCCATTCGCGTCGGTCGATGAACTGCTCGAGATAAAAGGCATCGGCAATGCGCTGCTAGAACGCAACCGCGACAAACTGAAAGTGCAATAAGTACAGAGGGGCGGGCCTTCGACAGGCCCGCTCATTGAAAGGCCATCAACCGCATTCAGCGGTCTTGAGCATCCCGGGCATCGGCCTCGGCGTTGCGTTCATGAACCTTACGCAACTGCTCGTCAGTCAACGGCAGCTTCTTAGCCGTGTCGCGCAGCATCATCAAACCGCCGACGATCGAGCCAATGGCAACGATGAGTATCAGCCAGGCATACCAAGGCATTTTCCTTCTCCTGTTGCGAATGTAAGCGGCTTGCTCACCTGTTTTGAGCCAGGCGCCGCTTCGTTGGTTCAATGGTACGGCGCCTCACGCAGGCCCAGCACCCACCGGCCCACATCCTGGCCCACCGTCCGACCAATTCCTGGGCCAGCGGCCCCCCCAGCCTGCGTCACATCGTTTACAATGCGCGCCGTTTCCGACTTGCCAAGAGACCCTGCCATGCCTGCTTGCCAGACGCCCCTTATCGTCGCCCTGGACTTCCCTACCCGCGAAGCCGCCCTGAAGCTGGCTGACCAGCTGGACCCTGCGCTGTGCCGCGTCAAGGTGGGCAAGGAGCTGTTCACCAGCAGCGCGTCGGGCATTGTCGAAACCCTGTGTGACAAAGGCTTCGAAGTGTTCCTGGACCTGAAATTCCACGACATCCCCAACACCACGGCCATGGCCGTCAAGGCCGCTGCCGAGATGGGCGTATGGATGGTCAACGTGCATTGCTCCGGCGGCTTGCGCATGATGGCTGCTTGCCGTGAAGAACTGGCCAAGCGCAGCGGCCCGCAACCTCTGCTGATCGGCGTGACCGTGCTCACCAGCATGGAGCGCGAAGACCTGGCCGGTATCGGCCTGGATGTAGACCCGCAAGAACAGGTACTGCGCCTAGCGGCGCTGGCCGAAAAGGCCGGTATGGACGGGCTGGTGTGCTCGGCGCTGGAGGCCCCGGCGCTCAAGGCCGCTCACCCTGGCCTGCAGCTCGTCACCCCCGGCATTCGCCCGGCAGGCAGCGCCCAGGATGACCAGCGTCGCATCCTCACGCCGCGCCAGGCCCTGGACGCTGGCTCGGACTACCTGGTAATCGGCCGCCCCATCAGCCAGGCCGCCGACCCGGCCCAAGCGTTGGCAGCGGTAGTGGCCGAGATTCGCGGCTGAGCCTGAGCCGCACGCCTTTCAGGCACCGTCATCGGATCGGGACCTGAAAGGCGTGCGTCCAGTCAGTCATTACACCTTCAACACCAGCTTGCCGAAGTTCTGCCCGTTGAACAGTTTCAACAGGGTGTCTGGGAAGGTTTCCAGGCCGTCCACCACGTCTTCCTTGCTCTTGACCTGCCCATTGGCCAGCCAGCCGGCCATTTCCTTGGCCGCTTTGCCGTAGTCCTTGGCGTGGTCCATCACCACGAAGCCCTCCATGCGCGCACGGTTCACCAGCAGCGCCAGGTAGTTGGCCGGGCCTTTGACCGCTTCCTTGTTGTTGTACTGGCTGATCGCACCGCAGATCACGATGCGCGCCTTGAAGTTGATGCGCGTCAGCACCGCATCCAGAATCTCGCCCCCGACGTTGTCGAAGTACACGTCCACGCCTTTCGGGCATTCGCGCTTAAGGCCTGCCTGTACGTCCTCGGCCTTGTAGTCGATGACGCCGTCAAAGCCCAGTTCATCCTTGAGGTACTGGCATTTCTCGGCACCGCCCGCGATACCCACGAGGCGGCAGCCCTTGATCTTGGCGATCTGCCCCGCAATGCTGCCCACCGCACCCGCGGCGCCGGAGATCACCACGGTGTCGCCGGCTTTAGGCTGGCCCACTTCCAGCAAGGCAAAGTATGCCGTCATGCCGGTCATGCCCAAGGCCGACAGGTAGCGGGGCAGGGGCGCAAGGCTCGGGTCGATTTTCTGCAGGTTCTGGGGCTCGCCGGTGAAGTAATCCTGCACGCCCAATGCGCCGTTCACATGGTCGCCAGGCTTGAAGTCCGGGTGGTTGGACGCAACCACTTCGCCCACGCCCAGGGCGCGCATCACCTGCCCCAAGGCAACCGGCGGGATGTAGGACTTGCCCTCGTTCATCCAGCCGCGCATGGCCGGGTCCAGGGAAAGGTACAGGTTGCGCACCATCACTTGCCCTTCACCGGGTTGTTCGGCAGGCAGGGTCTCGAACTTGAAGTCTTCACGCGTTACCGCCCCGACCGGGCGTTTGACGAGCAGGAAGCGGCGATTGGTCTGGGTCATGACGGGTCCTTGAAGAATGGAATGTGCACAAGAGGATAAATCTACCTTGTTGATGAAAGCAGGTCCTCAACATCACTGACAAGCATGGTCCTATAAATGTCCATGTGATGATGCTGCGGCCTTACCAGCGGCTGGCTATGCTCGTGTGCCTCACAGGCCCTGACAGGAGCGCGGCATGAGCATGAGTTTTTCGGGCCAGGTAGCACTGGTCACCGGGGGCGGGGCGGGCATCGGCCGGGCAACGGCGCTGGCCTTTGCCGGCGAGGGCCTGAAGGTGGTGGTCGCCGACCTGGACGCCGTGGGCGGCGAGGAAACGGTCGGGCAGATTCGGGCCGCAGGTGGCGAGGCGTTGTTCATCGCCTGCGACGTGACCCGCGAAGACCAAGTCCGCCAGCTGCACGAGCACTTGGTCGCCGCCTATGGCCGGCTGGACTATGCCTTCAACAATGCGGGCATCGAGATCGAGCAGGGCAAGCTGGCCGACGGCAGCGAGGCGCAGTTCGACGCCATCATGGGCGTGAACGTCAAAGGTGTGTGGCTGTGCATGAAATACCAGCTGCCGCTACTGCTGGCCCAGGGCGGCGGCGCTATCGTCAATACCGCCTCGGTGGCGGGGTTGGGCGCAGCGCCGAAGATGAGCATCTACAGTGCGTCCAAGCATGCCGTGATCGGGCTGACCAAGTCTGCCGCCATCGAATATGCCCGCAAGGGCATCAGGGTCAATGCCGTGTGCCCGGCCGTGATCGATACGGACATGTTCCGCCGTGCCTATGAAGCCGACCCCCGCAAAGCCGAGTTCGCTGCCGCCATGCACCCGGTAGGGCGCATCGGCACCGTGGCCGAAATCGCCAGTGCGGTGTTGTACCTGTGCAGCGATGGTGCGGCGTTTACCACTGGGCATTGTCTGACGGTGGATGGAGGGGCCACGGCAATTTGAATCGGTGAGGTTGTGGTGGATGAAGCCCAAAGGCTGCCAGGGGTTGAGCGCTGGTCCTGAAGATGCATTATCACGCTGACATCCTGGGGCCGCTGCGCGCC
>NZ_DIMK01000008.1:0-12310 GCF_002425525.1 Pseudomonas sp. UBA5568
TTGAATCTCAAGGAGTTTCGCGTTCCGATGTCGCTGGAAGTGGGGCGCATTATAAGGGGATTCGAAACCGCGTCAACCTTTAATTTCATGTATTTGAAATATTCAGGCCGTGGGTGGGAAAGACGCCGTACATGAATGAACCATGACGCTATATAGAAGAAGGAGGCCCCGTGGCCTCCTTCTTCGTTTACAGCACGCTTACAAACTAGGGAACGCGAACTGCGATGCTTCATGGCTAGCACGTTGCGGCCAGCGTTGAGTAATGGCCTTGCGCCGGGTGTAGAACCTCACGCCGTCCGGCCCGTAGGCATGCAGGTCACCAAACAGCGAACGCTTCCAACCGCCGAAGCTGTGGTAGGCCACAGGGACCGGCAGCGGAACGTTCACCCCCACCATGCCTACTTCGATCTCATCGCAGAACAACCGCGCCGCTTCACCGTCACGGGTAAAGATGCAGGTACCGTTGCCATACTCGTGATCATTGATCAGTTGCATGGCCTGCTCAAGGCTGTCGACCCGTACTACACACAGCACCGGCCCGAAAATCTCTTCCTTGTAGATGCGCATTTGCGGGGTCACCTTGTCGAACAAGGTGCCGCCGACGAAATAGCCTTCTTCATTACCCGATACGCGCAAGCCGCGACCGTCGACAACGAGCCTGGCCCCCGCCGCTACGCCTTCCTCGATGTAGCCAACCACTCTGTCGCGAGCAGCCGCCGTGACCAGCGGCCCCATGTCCAGGCCGCACGATGTGCCCGCACCGATCTTCAATGCCTTGATTTGCGGCTCAAGCTTGGCAATAAGCGCATCGGCCACCTGGTCACCCACGCATACCGCGACCGAAATGGCCATGCAACGCTCACCGCACGAACCATAGGCAGCCCCCATCAGCGCACTGACGGCGTTGTCCAGGTCGGCATCGGGCATCAGCACTGCGTGGTTTTTCGCGCCGCCCAGTGCCTGGACGCGCTTGCCACGTTTGGTACCCTCAGCGTAGATGTACTCGGCGATCGGCGTGGAACCCACGAAACTCAGCGCCTTGACCTCCGGTGCCTCGATCAGGGCATCCACCGCTTCCTTGTCACCGTGCACCACATTGAGGATGCCCTTGGGCAGGCCCGCTTCCAGCAACAGCTGGGCGATGAACAGCGTCGAGCTGGGGTCGCGCTCCGACGGCTTGAGAATGAATGCGTTGCCGCATGCGATTGCCAGTGGATACATCCACAGCGGCACCATCGCCGGGAAGTTGAAGGGCGTGATACCCGCCACTATGCCCAGCGGTTGGAAGTCGGACCAGGCGTCGATATTGGGTCCTACGTTTCGGCTGTACTCGCCCTTGAGCAATTCAGGTGCAGCACAGGCGAACTCGACGTTCTCGATACCGCGCTTCAACTCACCGGCGGCATCTTCCAGGGTCTTGCCGTGCTCCTCGCTGATCATCTGTGCGATTCGCGCTTCGTTCTGCTCGAGCAGCTGCTTGAAACGGAACATGACTTGCGCACGCTTGGCCGGCGGGGTGTTGCGCCAGGCCGGGAACGCGGCTTTGGCGGCATCGATGGCTTGCTGCACGGTCGCACGACTGGCCAGTTCGACCTTGCGAATGGCCTGGCCAGTGGAAGGGTTGAACACATCGGCGGTGCGCTCGCCCTTGGTAACCAGGTCACCGTTGATCAGGTGCTGAACAATGCTCATGTAACACTCCATAAAAAAAGAGGCGTGACAGGCGTGCCTGCGGCAAACGCCTGCCTTGAACGCAGGAAATCAGTCGATCAGGTTCAGGGTCTCGCCCACGGCATCGAACAGACGGTCCAGCTCTTCGGGCTTGGTATTGAAGGTTGGGCCGAACTGCAAGGTGTCGCCACCGAACCGCACATAGAAGCCCGCTTTCCACAGTTTCATGGCCGCTTCATAAGGGCGAACGATGGCATCTCCGTCCCGGGCGGCGATCTGGATGGCGCCTGCCAGGCCATAGTTGCGGATATCGACGATATTCTTGGTGCCTTTGACGCCGTGCAGCAGCTTCTCGAAATGCGGTGCCAGGTCGGCAGCAGACTGCACGAGGTTTTCTTTTTGCAGCAGATCCAGTGCGGCAAGACCTGCCGCGCAGGCGACCGGGTGTGCGGAGTAGGTATAGCCATGGGGGAATTCCACGGCATAGTCCGGCGTCGGCTGGTTCATGAAGGTGTGATAGATCTCGCTGCTGGCGACCACGGCCCCCATGGGGATCGCCCCGTTGGTCACCTGCTTGGCGATGCACATCAGGTCAGGCGTAACGCCGAAGGCCTCGGCGCCGGTCATCGCGCCCATGCGGCCAAAGCCGGTGATCACTTCGTCGAAGATCAGCAGGATATTGTGCTGAGTGCAGATTTCACGCAAACGCTTGAGGTAACCCTTGGGCGGCGGCAGCACGCCGGCCGAACCCGCCAGCGGCTCGACGATCACCGCTGCAATATTGGACGCGTCGTGCAACTCGATCAGCTTGAGCATCTCGTCAGCCAGCGCGATGCCGCCTTCTTCCGGCAGGCCCTTGGTGAACGCGTTGGCCGGCAATACGGTGTGGGGCAGATGATCGACGTCCAGCAACTGCCCGAACATCTTGCGGTTGCCGTTGACACCGCCCAGGCTGGTACCCGCGATGTTCACCCCGTGGTAGCCACGGGCGCGGCCAATGATCTTGGTCTTGGTGGCCTGGCCTTTCAAGCGCCAATAGGCGCGCACCATCTTCAGCGCCGTATCGGCACATTCGGAGCCTGAGTTGGTGTAGAACACATGATTCAGGTCACCCGGGGTCAGTTCGGCAATCTTTTCAGCCAGCTGGAAGGACAGCGGGTGCCCGAACTGAAACCCCGGCGAATAGTCCAGGGTGCCGATCTGACGCGACACCGCCTCGGTGATTTCCTTGCGGGTATGGCCCGCGCCACATGTCCACAAACCTGACAGGGCATCGAAAATCCTGCGCCCCTTGTCGTCCACCAAATGGTTGCCATCGGCCGCCACGATCAGCCGAGGATCGCGCTGGAAATTGCGGTTGGCGGTATAGGGCATCCAGTGCGCATCCAGCTTGAGCTGGCTGGCGATACCGGCAGGCGCGGTTTGGAGCATGTTCATCGGCGGTTCCTCGAGAGACGATTAGGCAACGATGGATGTTGTTGCAGCTAACTTGGCACGGCGATAAAGTCTGAAAAAGCCTGCATTTCTAACCTTTACACAGGCCACGACTAAACTGATGAGCCGACGCCCCGATCCGCTTGCCCAAGTCAGCGACTTCGATATTCGCCTGCTGAAAATCTACCGCAGCGTGGTGGAATGTGGCGGGTTTTCCGCCGCGGAAAACGTGCTGGGTATCGGGCGATCGGCTATCAGTCAGCAGATGAACGATCTTGAGCAGCGTCTGGGTTTGCGCCTGTGCCAGCGCGGGCGTGCAGGGTTCTCGTTGACCGAGGAAGGCCGAGAGGTCTATCACTCGGCGCTGCAACTGCTGAGCGCACTGGAGACCTTCCGTACCGAAGTCAACGGCCTGCACCAGCATTTGCGCGGCGAGTTGAACATCGGCCTGACCGATAACCTCGTCACCCTGCCGCACATGCGCATCACCCATGCGCTGGCTGAACTCAAGGACCGAGGTCCGGACGTGCGTATCCAGATCCGCATGATTGCACCCAGCCAGGTGGAGCACGGCGTTCTAGATGGTAGCCTGCATGTGGGCGTCGTCCCCCAGACCAGCCCGTTGTCGGGGCTGGAATATCAACCGCTGTATAGCGAACGCTCGCTGCTGTACTGCGCCGTCGGTCATCCGCTGTTCTACGCCGATGACCATCTGCTCGACGATGAGCGCCTCAATCGCCAGGAAGCCATTACCCCAACCTTCCGCTTGCCTGCCGAAGTCCAGGCCCACTACCAGGTGCTCAACTGCACGGCCAGCGCCTCTGATCGCGAAGGCATGGCGTTTCTGATCCTGACAGGGCGCTACATGGGTTACTTGCCTGATCACTACGCTGCGCTCTGGGTCCAGCAAGGAAGGCTGAGAGCGCTCAAGCCGCAGCAACGTTTCTATGACCTGAGCTTGAGCTGGGTGACGCGAAAAGGCAGAAGGCCCAACCTGGTGCTTGAGAGTTTTCTGGAAAGTCTGGCTGCGACACGTTGATGCCACTCTCTGCCGCCAATGCTTGTTACTTTGCCGTGGGAAGGTAATCTTGTCCTACAGACGCAGCCATCCCCCTGCACGGAATCGTTCATGACATTAGAAGTCCCTGCGCATCGCCTATCCGCCTCCGGCAAACCCGCAGGCCGTATCCGACAGAAAAACGAACAGGCCATCATCAAGGCCGCCGAAGACGAGTTCGCCCGTCATGGTTTCAAGGGCACCAGCATGAACACCATCGCCCTCAAGGCGGGGCTGCCCAAAGCCAACCTGCATTACTACTTCACCAACAAGCTGGGCCTGTATATTGCCGTACTCAGCAACATCATCGAGCTATGGGACAGCACCTTCAACGCCTTGAGCGTCGAGGACGACCCGGGCGAGGCGCTTAGCCGGTACATTCGCACGAAGATGGAGTTCTCCAGGCGCAACCCGCAGGCGTCCCGAATCTTCGCCATGGAAGTCATCAGCGGCGGCTCATGCCTGACCGAATACTTCAGCGCTGACTACCGCGAGTGGTTCCGGGGCCGGGCGGCAGTGTTCCAGGCCTGGATGGACGCCGGCAAGATGGACCCTGTCGACCCCGTCCACCTGATCTTCCTGCTATGGGGCAGTACCCAGCATTACGCCGACTTCGCCACGCAGATCTGCCAAGTCACTGGCCGTAGCCGGTTGACCAAGCAAGACATGGAAGATGCCAGCACCAACCTTATCCACATCATTCTCAAAGGATGCGGCATCGCGCCAGTTGCCTGACCGACATTTATGCCTTCTACCCTGCTCGACCTCTGCGAATACCGCGAGGACATTCGCAAAAGCCGCTTCATTACCCTGGCCGGGCCCATCGACAGTGCCAGCGATGCCATGAGTTTCATCGAGCGTCACAGCGACCCCGACGCCACCCACAATTGCTGGGCATGGAAAATCGGTGCTCAATACCGCAGCAGCGACGATGGTGAACCCGGTGGCACGGCCGGGCGCCCGATCTTGTCAGCCATCGAGGCACAGGATTGCGATCAGGTAGTAGTACTGGTCATCCGCTGGTACGGTGGCATTCAGCTTGGCACCGGCGGGTTGGCCAGGGCATACGGCGGCGGTGCCAACAAATGCCTGCAGCAGGCCCCCAAGCGCCTGCTGGTACAGCGCAGCGAGTTCACTTGCAGTTGTGCGTTCAGCGAGTTGGCATTGGTGAAACTGCGGATCGCCGACGTTCAGGGTCTGGTGCTTGAAGAGCACTTCACCGCCAATGGTGTAGACCTGAGGCTTGCCTTTGAAGATGCCCACAGGCAGCCGCTGCAGCAGCAATTGGCAGACCTGAGCCGCGGCCGGATCCTGTTGGAGAGTTGCTGAGTATTGCCCACAGCAACTGTGGGCCTGGCTGTGGATAAGCTTGGGGCATACGCCTAGAGCCCAATAAGCATGAGCCCTCCACAGGTTTGTTCAAAATTTGACCACGGTTGCTGGATCGGCGGCTTGACCAAAGCCGGCCTGAGTTATCCCCATGCGCAGGTGGCAATAAGGTTGGACCGCTGCGGTTTGCACACATTAATTGTGGAGCAGCCTGTGGATAACCCGTGAGTGGAACGACAGGGCGCCTGTTGCACAAGGCCGCACCAAGGTTCGCTCATTTTTCGAGCAGCAACGCTCTCCCGAGCAACAACACGAATGACCTGGCACGACCCCGCGCCCTATGGATTATGCTCATTGGCTCTGACAACCATACGGAGCACGCTCATGGCCGATTCAAAAACCGCTCTGATCATCGGGGCCTCACGTGGCCTGGGGTTAGGCTTGGTCAACCGCCTGTACGAAGACGGATGGGAGGTCACCGCCACCGTACGCACTCTGCAAACACCAGGCGCTCTGGCTGATGTTCCAGGCGTGCGTATCGAACAGCTGGAAATGAATGACCCAGCCCAACTCGACACCCTGGCCGAGCGTCTGACCGGCCAGCTATTCGACCTGGTGTTTATCAACGCAGGTGTCATGGGCCCTCTCCCACAGGATGTGGAAAACGTCACACACCAAGAAATCGGTGACCTGTTCATGACCAACGTCGTTGCACCGATTCGTGTCGCACGCCGCCTGGTTGAACATGCACGTGAACATACCGGCGTACTCGCCTTCATGAGCTCCATTCTGGGCAGTGTCGCAGTGCCTGATGGCGGGGAGATTTGCTTGTACAAAGCCAGCAAGGCGGCCCTCAACTCCATGATCAACAGTTTTGTGGTGGCCCAGCAGCGCCATGACCTGTGCGTATTGGCCATGCACCCAGGATGGGTGAAAACCGACATGGGCGGAGAAAACGCGGAGATCGACGTGTTGACCAGCACGCGTGGCATGCTCGAGCAGATCAAGGCCCAGGGTGGAACGGCGGGCCTGCGCTTCATCAACTACAAGGGCGAACCCTTGGTCTGGTGATTGGGCAGGTTGCCGCCATTGGGGCGCACGGCCGGGCCGGGCCCTGTAGAATGGCGGCAACCGTACCTGATTGAGATCACCTTATATGTATGACTGGTTGAACGCCCTGCCCAAGGCCGAACTGCACCTGCACCTTGAAGGCTCCCTGGAACCCGAGTTGCTGTTCGCCCTGGCCGAGCGCAACAAGATTGCCCTGCCTTGGGCTGATGTCGAGACGTTGCGCGGTGCGTACGCCTTCAACAACTTGCAGGAGTTTCTCGACCTGTACTACCAGGGTGCCGACGTTCTGCGCACCGAACAGGACTTCTATGACCTCACATGGGCTTACCTTCAGCGTTGCAAAGCGCAGAATGTGATTCACACCGAGCCCTTCTTCGATCCACAGACACACACCGACCGCGGCATCCCTTTCGAAGTGGTGCTCAATGGCATCAACCAGGCACTCAAGGATGGCCGTGACCAGTTGGGCATCAGCAGCGGCCTGATCCTGAGCTTCCTTCGTCACCTGAGCGAAGACGAAGCCCACAAGACGTTGGACCAGGCCCTGCCGTTTCGCGACGCATTCATTGCCGTTGGGCTGGACAGTTCCGAAATGGGCCACCCACCGAGCAAGTTCCAGCGTGTGTTCGACAGGGCACGCAGCGAAGGCTTCGTGGCCGTCGCGCATGCCGGCGAGGAAGGCCCGCCCGAGTACATCTGGGAAGCGCTGGACCTGCTCCAGATCAAGCGTATCGATCACGGTGTGCGCGCCATCGAGGACGAGCGCCTCATGCAGCGCATCATCGAGGAGCAGATCCCCTTGACCGTGTGCCCACTGTCCAACACCAAGCTGTGCGTGTTCGACCACATGAGCCAACACAACATTCTCGACATGTTGGAAAAAGGCGTGAAGGTCACCGTCAACTCGGACGACCCAGCCTATTTCGGTGGCTACGTGACGGAAAACTTCCACGCCCTGCACACTCACCTGGGTATGACCCAAGAGCAAGCTCGCCGGCTTGCCCAGAACAGCCTGGATGCGCGCCTGGTCTGACGCGTTCAGCCCACCTGCAGCGTCTCGACCCGGGCGATGCGATTGATCTGCTGGATACCCAGCGGTGATATGTGCAACGCCCGGGTATCTTCGGCCTCGCGCATCCACCCTGATTGCAGGAACAGCCGGAACAGCGCCTGGCCCAGAATGCCCCCCAGGTGCGGTTCCATGTCGTGCCACTCGGTGCAGCGGCACATCGTGCATGCTCGGGGCTGATGCGGTGCCAGCGCATCGATGTATACGCCGAGGCGAGCCAGTTGCGCTCGCCCCTCATCGCTGACCACCAACTGCCGCCCACAACCATCCAGCCATCCAGCCACTACCAGTCGATGGTAGAGTTCGCCTGCAAGCTCACCGCCCAGGTGATCGCCGCACCGCCTGGCGCGTCGCACGGACATGGGCAATGAAGGGCGCGGCGTGTGGGCATGACGGTTTCTTGCCTGTTCGAGTTGCACGCTGGCAAGGGCCTCTACAGCGGCGCCCACCTGAGGCGTTGCCAGGCGGAAATAACGCTTGCGTCCCCTGGCCTCATGCCGAAGCAAGCCCGCTGAAGAAAGCAGCGAAAGATGTGCACAGGCCGATGAGGCGCTGAGCCCGGTCATGATGGCCAACTCGTTGGCCAGGCGGGGGGTGCCATCGATCAAGGCCCATAACATGGCACTGCGCTTGGGGTCGGCCATCAGGCTGGCGATCTGGCTGATGCTGCTGGCTGCTTTCATGTCCCTGTGACTCCTGCATATTCACTGTGTAGGTGCGATGGCCGACCCTGGCCCACGAACGCCCTCGCTCGCGCCGGCCTGGCTCGTCAGTATAAGCCGCACCTGGAGCCACCCTGGCGCCACTCCCAGGCCTAGTTGTCGCAAAAATGCACTGGGTAGGGCTACCCTTTGCAGGAGACTTATTCAACGGCATGTTCGCAAAACAGCCTGTATATCGGCGGTTTGACAGGAAACATGGCCCAGCATGGAGTGAGTTAAGGCATATCACTTATTGCAAATTCGGAAGATGCCCACAGCCGTCTTCACCAAATAGCGCAGATATAATCGAAGGTTCTTCACGCCTCATACCGAGCGTTTAAATTGCAAGCGCCGCGTCAACAGCGCAACCGTGACCACCAATGCCCCACACAGGCTCATCACCAGCGCCATGGGCACCGCGCTGCCATCGTGCAGCAAACCCACCAACGCCGCGGCCCCAGCGGCAACACTGAACTGCACGCAGCCCATCATGGCCGACGCGCTGCCAGCCCGAGCGCCCTGCCCGCTCATGGCGCAAGCCGAGGCGTTGGGCAGAATGAAGCCCAGGCTCGCTATGCACACGAATAGCGGTACCAATAGCGGCCAGAGCGCTGGGGGCCTGATTGCCGCCATGCTCAGCAAAACCAGGCCTGCTGCCAGGTATACCCATACCGCCCGGGTCAGCAGCCAGGCGGGCCCGCGTTTAGCCAGCAGGCGTGCGTTCACCTGAGCCATCAGGATGAACCCCGCAGCATTGGCACCGAAGAACCACCCGTAATGCTCGGCAGGTACTCCGTACAACTTGATGAACACGAACGGCGAGCCTGCGATGTAGGCAAACATGCCGGCGATGGCGATACCGCCCGTCAAGGCGTGCCCCAGGAACACACGGTCGGCGAGCAGGCGCAGGTACTGACGCAAAGCCCCTGACAATGGCTGCCGGGGAATATGATCAGGCATGCTTTCAGGCAGCCCGAGGCTGACGGCGAGCAGGCAACCGGCACTGAACAGGCTCAAGGACAGGAAAATGAACTGCCACCCAGCATGGTTGACCAGCACGCCGCCGAGCATGGGCGCAAGGATCGGCGCCAAGCCCATGACCAGCACCAGCTGCGAGAACACCTTGGCCGAAGCCACCGGGTCGCACTTGTCGCTGACGATCGCCCGGGATAGCACCATACCCGCGCAGCCGCCCAGTGCCTGGACAAAGCGCGCCAGAATCAGGGTGTCCAGGTTGGGCGCATAGGCGCATCCCAGCGATGCCAGGGTAAAAAGCGCCACGCCAAACAGCAACGGCTTGCGCCGACCGAAACGGTCAGCTACCGGGCCATAGAGGAGCTGCCCGATCGACAACCCGAGAAAGTAGGCAGCCAGAGTGGTCTGGACGTGTTTTTCATCAGTGGCGAACGCCTGGGCTATCGCCGGAAAGGCAGGCAGGTAGAAGTCGATCGCCAAAGGCCCGAACGCACTGAGTGCGCCCAGGATAAGGACCATTCGCAGGTTCATCGGGAATCCATAGCAAGCTAACAAAGTTGCACATTCTACCTGCTGTGGACCCCGTGCTGCGCAAAACAATCCAACAATAGCGTTGCCAGCTTGAGCGCCTACGCAATTTCGGCCTGGTAACCCTCTTCCTGGATGGCCGCCCGTATCTGCGCTGGGTCGGCGCTGCTATCGACGCGAACCTGCTTCTTGGCCAAATCGACATCGACCTTGGCAGCGCCATCGAGCGCCTGAACGGCTTGGGTGACCGCCTTCACGCAATGGCCACAGGTCATGCCTTCTACAGTGAATACGTGCATGGAAACACCTCCTCAAGGTTTTCAGCGAGTTTCAAGCTTGCCATGGGGGCAAGGTCAAGCGGGCGTGTCTGGAGGTGGCAATTCGCGTCCACCTCGGCCAAGCTGCGACTTTGAAACAGGCAAGCAGGAGAGTGTTCATGTTCAGGACAGCAATGGGCTTCATCGGGCTGCTGGGTGCGCTCGCTGCAGTGCCGCCGGCCACCGCCGAAGACAACTCGGCCTACAGCGTACTGATCATTTCCCGCGAACGGCTTGAAGTGGCCACCAGTTGCGAGATCGGTGTCTACCTCAACGATCAACTGGCGGGGCGACTGTTCCAGGAACAGTCCACGTCGTTCAACCTGCCTGCGGGCCCCGTCGATGTACGCCTGCGCCTGCTGCCTGGGCAGACACCCGGTTGCGCCCCGGGCCTTGAGGATCAACGTAGCACCCGGTTGAACCTGCAAGCCGGGCAGATCAACAAGTACCGCATCGCGATGGGCCACTATGGGATGGAGCTCAAGCGAACGCCGCTGGACTATTGACCTTCCCCAGGTGGCAAGGTTGATGCTGGCAGCGTGCCCAAGGAGGAAACCATGTCCACGCCCGTCACTTATCACCTGCCCGTCTCCGGCATGACCTGCGCCAGCTGCGCTGGCCGAGTGGAGCGTGCCTTGCGCAAGGTCACCGGCGCAGATCACGTCACCGTCAACCTTGCCAGTGAGCAGGCCCGTGTGCAGGCGCCGGCCGATAGCCTGGATGCACTGGTCAACGCCGTCCACGCAGCCGGTTACGCTGTACCCAGTCATACGGTGGAATTGCAGATCGCCGGCATGACCTGTGCCAGCTGCGTCGGCCGAGTCGAGCGTGCGCTGGCCAAGGTGCAGGGGGTGCTGAAGGTCAGCGTCAATCTGGCCAACGAACGTGCCCACCTGGACGTTCTCGACGGCGTGCCGGACGCGGCGCTGATCGATGCGATAGGGCAAGCCGGTTATGACGCCAGCCTGCCGCGCGCATCCGAGAATGAACAAGCGACGATCCAGCGCCGCTTGCGCCGGGAACGGCTTGCAGTCGCTGCGGCGCTGCTGCTGGCGTCTCCCCTGGTGTTGCCTATGCTTGTACAACCGTTGGGCCTGCACTGGATGCTGCCGGCCTGGGCGCAGTTTTTGCTGGCAACGCCGGTGCAGTTCATCCTGGGTGCCCGCTTCTACGTTGCGGCCTGGAAGGCCGTGCGTGCGCGCAGCGGCAACATGGACCTGCTGGTCGCCCTCGGGACCAGTGCCGGTTACGGCTTGAGTCTTTATCAATGGGCCAACGCGCCATCGGGTAGCACACCCCACCTCTACTTCGAAGCCAGTGCAGTGGTCATCGCCCTGGTCATGCTGGGCAAGTACCTGGAGAGCCGTGCCAAGCGCCAGACCGCCAGCGCCATACGCGCACTGGAAGCGCTGCGTCCCGAGCGTGCGCTAAGGGTCATCGATGGCGTGGAGCAGGAGGTCGCCATCACCCAGCTGCGCGTGGGTGACCTGGTCATGGTCAAACCAGGTGAGCGTTTTCCGGTCGACGGTATCGTCGAAGACGGTCACAGCCATGCCGATGAGGCCCTGATCAGCGGCGAAAGCCTGCCAGTCGCCAAGCAACCCGGGGACAGCGTCACCGGGGGTGCGATCAACGGCGAAGGCCGGTTACTGGTCCGCACCCAGGCGCTTGACACCGAAACCGTCCTGGCGCGCATCATCCGCTTGGTCGAAGACGCCCAAGCCGCCAAAGCGCCCATTCAGAAACTGGTCGACCGGGTAAGCCAGGTGTTCGTGCCCGCCGTACTGATACTCGCCGCGATCACCTTGATGGGGTGGTGGCTGGCCGGTGCCCCGTTCGAAACCGCTGTGATCAACGCCGTGGCCGTTCTGGTCATCGCCTGCCCATGCGCGCTGGGGCTGGCCACGCCGGCCGCGATCATGGCGGGTACAGGCGTTGCCGCACGCCACGGCATTCTCATAAAAGATGCCGAAGCACTGGAACGCGCGCAGGCCGTCAACCGCGTCGTGTTCGACAAGACAGGCACGCTCACCTCCGGCAGCCCGAACGTGGTGCATAGCCAAGCACTGGACGGCGATACGGACAACCTTTACCGATTGGCCGGCGCGCTTCAGCGCGGCAGTGAACACCCGCTGGCCAAGGCCGTGCTGGACGCCTG
>NZ_DIMK01000042.1:0-8727 GCF_002425525.1 Pseudomonas sp. UBA5568
GGCGTCCTGCATCCACAGCAGACGATTGACCACGCCGGCATGCTCGTTCATCACGCCCTTGGGCAAGCCGGTCGAGCCTGAGGTATAGATGACGTACGCCAGGTGCTGCGGGGTGAGCCCCGGAACTTCCAGGTTGGTGGCAGGCAGTTCCAGGCTCAACGGCGCGTCCAGATCGATCACGACGCCGTGCTCGGGCACATGCCGGGTCGCCGCGTGCACCAGCACCGCCACCGGGTCGCTGTCGGTGAGCATGTGGCGAATACGCTCTGCCGGGTAATCCGGATCGACCGGCACATACGCGCCGCCCGCCTTCAGAATTCCGAGCAGCCCCACCATCATCGACAAACTGCGTTCAACGCAGATCGCCACGCGATCATCGGGCGTCACGCCCAGCGCGATGAGGTGGTGAGCCAGGCGATTGGCCTGGGCGTTGAGCTGCTCGAAGGTCAGCTCGCCCTCCTCGGCGCTGACGGCGACGGCCTGCGGGGTGCGCTGCGCCTGGGCCTCGACCAGCGCGTGCAGGGTACAGATAAGGTCATGGTCGGTGCCGGTCGCATTGAAGGCGTGCAGCACCCGCTCGCGTTCTTCGCCAGCCAGCAGGTCGATGTCCGCGACGATGGCCTGGTCGCTGGTCGCAAAGGCTTGCAGGACGCGCTGCAGGTAACCGGCGAAGCGTTCGATTGTGGCGCGGTTGAACAGCGCGGTGGCATACACGATGCCACCGGCAAAGCAGCCGGCCCGCTCACCCATGCTCAAGCTCAAATCGAACTTGGCCACTTCGGCCTCGGCAGCCATGGCGCTGACATGCAAGTCTGCAAACGCAGGGGCCCGATGCCCGGCGTTGGCGTCCCAGTCCAGCGTTGCCTGATACAGCGGCGTATGCCCAAGGCTTCGCCGCGGGCGCAATAGCTCCACCACCTGTTCGAACGGAACATCCTGATGGGCCTGGGCCTCCAGCACCACGGCCTTGGCCTGCGCCAGCAACGCAGATACCGGCGGGCGGCCCGACAGGTCCAGGCGCAAGGCCAGGGCATTGACGAACATGCCCACCATCCCCTGGACCTGGCTCTGCCGTCGATTGGCGACCGGCGAGCCGATGACCACATCCTGCTGCCCGGACAGGCGAGCGAGCAGCGCTGCCCACGCTGCCGTGAACAGCATGAAAGGCGTGACGCCATGGCGCGTGCACACGGCTTTGAGGGCTTCACTGGACGGCAGGTCGAGCTGGACCTGGACGCTGTCGCCCGCGTATTGCTGGCGCTCCGGACGAGGCCGGTCCCATGGCAGGCTGAGCAGCGCGGGCGAGCCGTGGAGCTGCTTGCGCCAGTAGTCGGCTTGGGCATCCAGCGCCGAACCGTTGAGCCAGCTCTGCTGCCACTGGGCATAATCGAGGTACTGCACCCTGAGCGCGGGCAGCGGGTTGGGGGCGTGCGTAGCGAAAGCCTGGTAGAGCGCCGCGAGCTCGCCGATCAGAATGCCCAGGGACCAGCCATCCGCCACCAGGTGGTGAACGACCAGTAGCAGCGCGTGGCAGTCATCACCGAGGTCCAGCACGTGAGCGCGTATCGGCAGGTCCTGGTCCAGAGCAAAGGGCCGCGCGGCCTCGGCACGGGCCCATGCTTGCAGACCAGGCGAATCCAGCCCGCAGGCCCGGTGCCACTGCACGGTGAACGCCTCTGTATCGGTTGCCAGCGCCACATACGGTTCACCGTCATGCTCATGGAATCGGCTGCGCAGGCTTTCATGACGGGCCACCAGCGCACGCAGGCTGCGCTCCAGCGCCTGACGGTGCAGGCGCCCTTCCAGGTGCAGCGCCACCGGAATGTGATAGGCAGCACTGGCTTCAGCCATCTGGGTCAGGAACCATAGGCGCTGCTGGGCCAGGGAAAGCGGCAGGCGCTCTTCACGCGGCATCGGTTCCAGGGCCGGCAAGGCCTGCACGCTGGCTTGCAAGGTGGCCGCCACTGCAGCCAGGCAGTCGTCGGCGAACAGGTCGGCCAACGCCAGTTCGCAGCCCATCTGTTCGCGTACCTGGGCCAGCATGCGCATGGCCAGCAAGGAGTGCCCGCCCTGCTCGAAGAAACGGTCCTGCCGGCCGATGGTGTTGAGCCCAAGCAGATCGGCCCAGATACGCGCCAGGTCAGCCTCATGCCCAGCCCGAGGCGCTTCGAACACCACCGTCGACAGATCCTGCAGCCCCGGGGCCGGCAGCGCCATACGATCGATCTTGCCGTTGTTGTTCAGCGGCATCCGCACCAGAGGCACGAACGCCGACGGCACCATGTAGTCGGGTAGTCGGGCGCGCAGGTAATCGCGAAGACCCGTGCCATCAAGGTCCTCGCTACGGCGTGTGTACCAGGCGACCAATCGGTGAGGCCCGTGGGCCTGCTCCATGGCCATCACCAGCACCTCGCCGATGCCGGGTGCCTGAGCCAGCACTTGCTCGATTTCGCCAGGCTCGATACGGAAACCGCGGATTTTCACCTGATCATCGTTACGCCCCAGGCATTCGAGCTGGCCGTCGGCATTCCAGCGCACCAGGTCGCCCGTGCGATAAAGACGCGCCCCCGCCTGCTGGCCGAACGGGTCTTGGACAAAGCGCTGTTCGGTCAGGTCGGGCCGATTCAGATAACCCAGGGCCACACCGTCACCGCCGACATATAATTCACCGACCACGCCCTGTGGCACCGGGCGCTGCCACGCATCCAGCACATACACCTGGGTATTGCCGATGGGGCGGCCAATGGGGACCTGGTTTGCATCCGGCGCCAGGGCCTGAACTTCGCAGGTGACGGCAAAGGTGGTGGTCTCGGTAGGGCCATAGCCATTGATCAGGCGCAGGCCAGGTGCTTGGGCCAGGAGCGCGCGGAACGCAGCCGGCTCGGCCCGCTCCCCGCCGCTGATCAGCACCCGCAGCCCGGCCAGGGCCTGGGGCATCAGCTGTACGTACTGGTTGAACAGCGCGGTGGTCAGGAACAGCACCGTGATGGCCTGGTCCTGCAGCGCGCAGGCGAAACGCTCAGGGTCGACCAGCGTGGCGTGGTCGATCACATGCACCTGGCCGCCGTTGAGCAACGCGCCCCAGACCTCGAAGGTGCTGGCATCGAACGCCGGGTTGGAGGCGAGGCCCAGGCGGTCATTGGAGCCCAGTTCGACATAGCCGTTGTCCACCACCAGGCGCACGATGCCACGGTGCGGGACGCACACGCCCTTTGGCTGACCGGTCGTGCCGGAGGTGTACATCACGTAGGCAGTGCTGTCGGCGGCCGGTGCCAGGCCCAGGTCATCACCAGACCCGTGTGCAAGCTGCAAGGTATCCAGGTCGATGCGACGTGGGCCCAGGGGTGCATTGACCGTGGCCACTGTCAGCACGAGGCTGGCCTGGCAGTCCTGGACCATGAACGCCTGGCGCTCGGCAGGTGCATGC
Source organism: Pseudomonas sp. UBA5568 (assembly GCF_002425525.1). NCBI lineage: Bacteria > Pseudomonadati > Pseudomonadota > Gammaproteobacteria > Pseudomonadales > Pseudomonadaceae > Pseudomonas > Pseudomonas sp. UBA5568. The sequence continues at coordinate 3,428 of NZ_DIMK01000042.1, forward strand.
AGGTCAAGCGGCACATAGCTGGCCGCACACTTGAGCACGGCCAACTGGGCCACCAGCAAGGAGAAGGAGCGCGGCAACAGCAGCGCCACCTGCGCATCGGGCTTGACGCCTTGGGCAATCAGGTAGCGTGCCAGGCGGTTGGCCTGCCGGTTGAGCTCGCCATAACCCAGGACGTGCTCGCCATGCACCGCGGCGATGGCGGTGGGATGCTCGGCCGCGCGTCGCTCGAACAGATGCGTCACGCTGCACGCGCGGGGACAGGCAGTGTGTGTCTGGTTAAGCGCATACAGCAGATGATCACGCTCGGACGCGTCCAACAGGTCTACCTGGGCCAACGGTTGCTGGTCATTGGCCGTCATCGCCCAGAGCAGCCGCTCGAAGTAACCCAGGTGGCGGCGCACCGTCGCCTCATCGAACAGCGCAGTGGCGTAGTCCAGGCTGCCAATCAGGCAGTCGCCCTGTTCCCCCAGGTTCAAGGTCAGGTCGAACTTGGCCACAGCGCTGGCTTGGTTGACGGCCTCCAGTTGCAAACCTGCCAGCGTCAGCGCGGCACCCTCGGTCGCCTGCCAGTTCAAGCTGACCTGGAACACGGGCGTATGGCTCAGGCTGCGCGCAGGGCGCAGCACTTCCACCACGTGTTCGAACGGCACGTCCTGGTGGGCCTGGGCCTGCAGAACCCGGTCGCGTACCTGGCCTATCAAGGCGTGCGCGGTCGGTGCTGCGCTTGGGTCGATGCGCAGGGCCAGCGTATTGACGAACAGCCCGACCAAGGGTTCGAGTTCGGCACGCCCTCGTCCTGCGACCGGGCAGCCGACCACCACTTCGGACTGGCCGGACAGGCGCGCCAGCAGTGCTGACCATGCGGCCAGCACCGTCATGTACACCGTCGCACCGTGCTGATGGGCCAAGGTGCGCAGTGCCGCCGAGAGACGCGGCGACAGGTGCACCGGCACGCTGGCACCGGCCAGGTCCTGCCGCGTCGGGCGTTGCCGGTCGGTGGGCAGGTTGATCAACGTCGGCGCGCCCTCCAGCGTCTGGTGCCAGTAATCGAGCTGCTGTTGCAGGCGTTCACCCGTCAGCCATCGACGCTGCCACACGGCGTAATCGGTGTACTGCAGGGCCAGTGCGGGCAGCGGGTCCTCCCGGCCCTCACGCAATGCGGCATAGAGCAGGTTCAACTCGTGGGTCATCACGCCCAGGGACCAGCCATCGGCCACGATATGGTGCACGGTCATGGCCAGTACGTGATGCTGCTCGTCCAAGCGCAGCACATGCGCCTGCAGAAGGGGCCCGCAGGCCAAGTCGAAGGGGATTCGGGCAAGCGCCTGAAGCCGGGCGGGCAACGCGGCGGGCGTCACTGCTTCGCGTTGCAACCAGCCTGTCTGCGGCACTGGGCAAATGACCACTTCGGCGCTGTCAGCCACGGCCTTGAACTGGCTGCGCAGCACCGGGTGGCGCTCCAGCAGGCGCAGCAGGGCTGCTTCCAGCGCATCGACATCCAACCTACCGCGCAGGCCAAGGGCCAGGGGGACGTTGTAGGCCTGGCTGCCACCCTCCAGCTGGGCCAGGAACCACAGGCGCTGCTGGGCGAAGGACATGGGCAAGGCCTGCCCTGGCGCTGCGGCCACGATAGGCGGCACCTCGCTGCGCCCAGCCTGCTCCAGGTGCCTGGCCACGCTGGTCAATTGTGCCGCGGCAAACAATGCTGCCAGGCTCAGTTCAGCCCCCAGGCGTACGCGCACTTGGGACACCATGCGCATGGCCAACAATGAATGCCCACCCAGGCGGAAGAAATCATCATGCCGCCCGACCCGCTCCACCTGCAGCAACTCGGCCCACAGTTGGGCCAGGGCCTGTTCGAGTTCACCCACCGGCGCTTCGAAACCCACCTCGAAGAGCGCTGTGCGCTCCGGTGCCGGCAGTGCGCGGCGGTCGAGCTTACCGTTGGCGGTCAGGGGCAGCGCTGGCAAGGCGACGAAGGCTACCGGCACCATGTACTCGGGCAGGTGGGCCTGCAATTGGGCGCGCAGGCCTTCAGGTTCGAGCGGGGCCACGTCGGGCCTGACCGTGTAATAAGCCACCAAGCGCGGGTGCCCCGGCTGATCTTCGCGAGCGATGACCACTGCTTCGTCGATACCTGCCAAGGCCGCCAGGCGGCTCTCGATCTCACCGGGTTCGATGCGCAAGCCGCGGATCTTGACCTGGTCATCGTTGCGACCCAGGTACTCCAGCGAGCCGTCGGCAAGCCAGCGCACCAGATCGCCCGAGCGGTACATGCGGGCACTGGCCGAGGTCGCGAACGGGTCTTGCACGAAGCGCTCTGCCGTCAGTTGCGGGCGGTTCAGGTAACCACGGGCAACCCCGGCACCCCCGATGTACAGCTCGCCAGGTACGCCCAGCGGCACCGGTTGCAGGCGCGCATCGAGCACGTACAACCGGGCGTTGTCCACCGGTTTGCCGATGTGCAAGGCGCAGCCGGCGTGCACGGCGCCGGAGCTTGCCACGACCGTGGTTTCGGTGGGGCCATAGTTGTTCACCACGGTAAAGCGTTGAGTTCGGTTGAACTGGCGCAAGCGGTCACCGCCAATCAGCAGGGTGCGCAGCGTGGGATGTTCCAGGTGATGATTGAAGGCATATTCGGCCACAGGCGTGGGCAAAAAGCTCACATCCAGCGGCTGCGCCTGCCACCAGGCGAGCATGGCGTCAAGGTCATCACTGGCGCCGCTCGTCGGGGCCAGGTGCACGGTTGCGCCGGCGCACAGTGCCGGCCAGATCTCCCAGGCCATTGCATCGAAGCCGAACCCGGCAAGGCTTGAGGTATGCCGGCCCGGGGCCAGGCCGAAAGCGCGGCAATGCCAGTCCACCAGGTTGTTCACCGTCAGGTGCTCGACCATTACCCCTTTGGGCTCACCGGTCGAGCCCGAGGTGTAGATCACATAGGCCAGGTGCCGAGGGGTGAGGGTTTTGACGACAGGATCGTCGTCCCGGGCCGGCCAGTCGGGCTGGTCCAGCAGCAGCACCGGCCGTTCGCTTCGACCGACCCGCGGCAGCAGCGCCCGTTGGGTGAGCACCGCCACCGGGGCGCTGTCTTCGAGCAGGTAGCGGACCCGCTCGTCCGGGTGGGCAGCATCGACAGGCACATAGCCTGCGCCTGCCTTGAGCACTGCCAGCAAGCCCACCAGCGTTTCCAGGCCGCGCCGGGCAAGCACCGCCACGCGGTCATCCGGTTGCACCCCCAGGGCGATCAGGTGATGCGCCAGGGCATTGGCCTGGCGGTTGAGTTGGTCGTAGCTCAACTGCCGTTCGCCAAAGGTCGCCGCCACCTCATCAGGGCTATGCTGGGCGCGCTGCTCGATACGCTGGTGCAGCGTATGCTGCTCGTCATAATCGGCGTGGGAGGCATTGAAGGTGTCCAGCAGCCATTGACGCTCGGCGACAGGCAACATGGGCAGGTCGAGTACCGCCGCCTGCGGCGCGTGCAACAGGCTCTCCAGGGTCTGCCGTAGATAGGCGCAGACACGTTGCGCCGGTACCTGGGCGTCGGCAAGCAAGGTCAGGCGCAACCCCTCACCCAGGTCGTCGATACTCAAGGTCAGCGGGTAGTTGGTGGCTTCTACCGAGTCGATGATGTCGATGCCGGCCAACGCTGCCCGGCGCGGCTCAGCCGGGCCGACAGCGCTGTGCCGGTAATTGAGCAGGCTGTTGAACAGCGGCGCAGGTGCGGCCACGCCACTGCACCGTTGGGCCAGGGCCAGTGGCGCGTGTTCATGGCGCATCAAGGCGGTCAGGCGCTTGTGGGTCGCATGGATAGCGCCTTCAAGGTTCGCCGCCGCCAGGTCCACTCGCAATGGCAAGGTGTTGATGAAGATGCCCAGGGCCCGGTCGGTGCCTTGCGCGCCGAGCAGGCGCCCCATCAGCACCGTGCCGAACACGACCTGATCGCGCCCGGTCAGCCCGCCCAGCACGCGCCCCCAGGCCAGGTGGAACAGGCTGGCAACGCTTACCCCCAGGGTGCGTGCATGGCTGCGCAATCCCTGACACAGCGCCAGCGGCAAGTCGAGTTGATGCTCCTCATGCACCGAGTCGCCACCCTGTACCTGGGCAAGCCCGTAGGCCAGGGTCGGCTCGTCGATGTCGCCCAGCATGTCGCGGAAGAAGGCTTCGTGCTCGGCCTCGCTGACCCCAAGCACGGCTTGAGCCACGTAGTCACGAAACGGTACCGCGGCCCCGAGCTGCGCGCCGTTGCCGGTCAGAAAGGCGATCAGCTCCTGCCGGACCACGTCCAGTGCACTGTGGTCCAAGGCGATGTGATGGAACTGCAAGGTGGCGTGTAACGTGCCATCTGCCTGAGCGGCCTCGCGCAGCAGGCGAATCAGGGGTGCCTGGGTCAAGTCGATCCAGTCCCGGTCGGTCGCCGGGTCCGCCTGCGTCAGCACCGCGAGCTCAGCGTGCCGCCAGACCACCTGCAGAGGTTGGGCCAAGCCTTCCCAGTGTACCGACGTGCGCAGGATGTCATGGCGGGCGATGACGCCGCGCAGCGCCTGCGCGAAGGCGTCGAAACGTGCTTGGCTGGCAAAGGCGAAGCGCGCTTGCATCACATACGGGTCGTGGCCTTCGGCGCGGGCATGGTGGAACAGCATGCCCTGCTGCAGGGGCGCCAACGGGTAGATGTCCTGCACGTTGGGCGCCCCGCCCGGGATGGCAGCGACCACCTGGTCCACGGCGGCCTGGTCCAGGGTCACCAGGTTGAGCATCGCTGCACTGATGTGCGTGCTCCCAGGTGCGATGAGGTTGGGTGGCACCGCCACCGGGCCGTGCTTGCGAGCCACGTATTCGCCGCGTTCGATCAGGCTCACCAGCGCCGGTTTGTGGGCCCGCAACTGGGCCACCAGGGCGCCGTCGGTCAGTGCCTGCCGGTTGCCCTGCACCACCAGTTGGCCATCCTTGAGCGCCAGCTGCACGTCGTGGTCGGCCAGTGTGGCCAGTAATTGGTTGATGCTCACAGGACGATCTCCATTCTGTCTGTGATGGCTGCGTAGCCTGCCAGTGTCGGTTGGTCGAACAGGGCCCGCACGTCGGCTTCAAGGCCCGCTTCGCGCAACCTTGAAGTCAGGGTGACGGCCAGCAGCGAGTGCCCGCCCAGCTCGAAGAAGTTGTCGTGCCGCCCTACCCGCTCCACCTCAAGCAGCTCGCACCACAGTGCAGCCATCAGGGTCTCGGTCGGCCCTTCGGGGGCTTCGAACGGGCGCTCCGGAAGTGCGTCGGGTTCGGGCAATGCTTTGCGGTCGAGCTTGCCGTTG
>NZ_DIMK01000054.1:0-269322 GCF_002425525.1 Pseudomonas sp. UBA5568
CACCCACATGGTGGTGGTGAAGGTCGTACCTCCGGTGGTCGTCATCCGGTATCGCCATGGGGCTTCCCAACCAAGGGTGCTAAAACCCGTGGTAATAAGCGTACCGACAACATGATCGTCCGTCGTCGCAAGTAACTAGAGGGATACGACAGTGCCACGTTCTCTGAAAAAAGGTCCTTTTATCGATCTTCACCTCTTGAAGAAGGTCGAAGTGGCGGTGGAGAAGAACGATCGCAAACCAGTTAAAACCTGGTCGCGTCGCTCGATGATCCTGCCACAAATGGTCGGTCTGACCATCGCGGTTCACAACGGTCGCCAGCATGTTCCAGTTCTCGTGAACGAAGACATGGTCGGCCACAAACTGGGCGAGTTCGCCGGTACCCGCACCTATCGCGGGCACGTGGCTGACAAGAAAGCCAAGCGTTAAGGGGTAAGGAAATGGAAGTAGCCGCTAAGTTGTCGGGCGCTCGAATCTCCGCCCAGAAAGCCCGCTTGGTCGCCGACCAGATCCGCGGGAAGAAGGTGGGCGAAGCGCTCAACCTGTTGGCCTTCAGCAGCAAAAAAGCCGCTGAAATCATGAAGAAAGTCCTCGAGTCGGCCGTAGCCAACGCCGAACACAACGAAGGCGCAGACGTTGATGACCTGAAGGTCTCCACCGTCTTCGTCAACGAAGGGCGTTCGCTGAAGCGCATCATGCCACGTGCCAAAGGCCGTGCTGATCGCATCGTCAAGCGGTCTTGCCATATCACTGTCAAGGTTGCGGACAAGTAACGGAGTCGATCAGATGGGTCAGAAAGTACATCCCACTGGCATTCGCCTGGGAATCGTCAAGGAGCACACCTCCGTCTGGTACGCAGACGGTGCTACTTACGCAGATTACCTGTTGAAGGATCTGAAAACGCGTGAGTACCTCCACGACAAACTAAAAAGCGCGTCCGTAAGCCGTATCGATATTCATCGTCCGGCTCAAACTGCACGCATCACCATCCACACCGCTCGTCCAGGTATCGTTATCGGGAAGAAAGGTGAGGATGTCGAGAAGCTGCGCCAGGACCTGACCAAGCAGATGGGTGTGCCTGTGCACATCAACATCGAAGAGATCCGCAAGCCGGAACTCGACGCCATGCTGGTTGCGCAAAGCGTAGCTCAGCAGCTGGAACGCCGCGTTATGTTCCGTCGCGCCATGAAGCGCGCCGTACAGAACGCCATGCGTATTGGTGCCAAGGGCATCAAGATCCAGGTGAGCGGTCGTCTCGGCGGCGCTGAGATTGCTCGTACCGAGTGGTATCGCGAAGGTCGTGTGCCTCTGCACACCCTGCGTGCCGATATCGACTACAACACCTACGAAGCTCACACCACTTACGGTGTGATCGGTGTGAAGGTTTGGATTTTCAAAGGCGAAGTTATTGGTGGTCGCCAAGAAGAACTGAAACCACAAGCACCAGCGCCTCGTAAAAAAGCTGCTAAGTAAGGGGTACGCCAAATGTTGCAACCTAAGCGTACAAAATTCCGCAAGCAGATGACTGGCCACAACCGTGGTCTGGCACTGCGCGGTAGCAAAGTCAGCTTCGGCGAATTCGCCCTGAAAGCTGTTGCTCGCGGTCGCCTCACCGCCCGCCAGATCGAGTCCGCACGTCGTGCGCTGACCCGTCACGTAAAACGTGGCGGCAAGATCTGGATCCGTGTATTCCCGGACAAGCCGATCTCCAAGAAACCTCTCGAGGTTCGTATGGGTAAAGGTAAGGGTTCCGTTGAGTACTGGGTTGCCCAGATCCAGCCAGGCAAAGTCCTGTACGAGATCGAGGGTGTTTCTGAAGAGCTGGCGCGCGAAGCTTTCGCTCTGGCCGCTGCGAAGCTGCCTCTCGCCACCTCCTTTGTTAAGCGGACGGTGATGTGATGAAAGCGAATGAACTTCGTGAAAAATCCGCACAGCAACTGAACGAGCAACTGCTCGGCTTGCTGCGCGACCAGTTCAATCTGCGTATGCAGAAAGCAACTGGCCAGTTGGGGCAGTCGCACCTGCTCTCGCAAGTCAAGCGTGACATCGCTCGCGTGAAGACTGTGCTCAACCAGCAGGCAGGTAAGTGATCATGGCTGAAGCTGAAAAAACCGTCCGTACGCTGACTGGCCGTGTCGTCAGCGACAAAATGGACAAGACCATCACCGTTCTGATCGAGCGTCGCGTTAAGCACCCGATCTACGGTAAATACGTTAAGCGTTCGACTAAGCTGCACGCGCACGACGAAACCAATCAGTGCAAGATCGGCGACAAGGTTTCCATTACCGAAACCCGTCCGCTGGCCAAGACCAAGTCCTGGGCACTGGTTGAAGTCCTCGAACGCGCTGTTGAAGTCTAAGGGCTAGGGGTCGGAGAAATTTTATGATTCAGACTCAATCCATGCTCGATGTGGCCGATAACAGCGGCGCTCGTCGCGTCATGTGCATCAAGGTGCTCGGCGGTTCTCACCGCCGTTACGCCGGCATCGGTGACATCATCAAAGTTACCGTCAAGGAAGCAATTCCGCGCGGTAAGGTCAAAAAAGGCCAAGTGATGACTGCTGTTGTCGTGCGCACCCGTCACGGTGTTCGTCGCGCTGACGGTTCCATCATTCGTTTCGACGGCAACGCTGCTGTTCTGCTGAACAACAAGCAAGAGCCGATCGGCACTCGCATCTTCGGGCCAGTGACCCGTGAACTTCGTACTGAGAAGTTCATGAAGATCGTCTCGCTCGCCCCTGAAGTGCTGTAAGGAGATCCGACATGCAAAAGATTCGTCGTGACGACGAGATCATCGTGATCGCCGGCAAAGACAAAGGTAAGCGCGGTAAGGTGCTGAAGGTTCTCGCTGACGACCGTCTGGTCATCGGTGGTGTGAACCTGGTCAAGCGTCATACCAAGCCTAACCCGATGGCGGGCGTTCAGGGCGGTATCGTCGAAAAAGAAGCGCCTCTGCACGCTTCCAACGTTGCCATCTTCAACGGTGAAACCAACAAGGCTGACCGCGTTGGTTTCAAAGTAGAAGACGGTAAGAAAATTCGTGTCTTCAAGTCGACCCAAAAAGCGGTTGATGCTTGAACACTGCTAGGTAGAAGACCATGGCACGACTGAAAGAGATTTACCGGAACGAGATCGCTCCTAAGCTTAAGGATGAACTTAAGCTGTCGAACGTGATGGAAGTTCCGCGCGTTACCAAAATCACCCTGAACATGGGTCTGGGCGAAGCGATCGGTGACAAGAAGGTCATCGAGCACGCTGTTGCCGACCTGGAAAAGATCACCGGTCAAAAGCCGGTCGTGACTTTCGCTCGCAAATCCATCGCTGGCTTCAAAGTCCGCGAAGGCTGGCCGATCGGCGTCAAGGTGACCCTGCGTAGCGACAAGATGTACGAATTCCTGGACCGCCTGCTGGCGATCTCCCTGCCTCGGGTTCGCGACTTCCGCGGCCTGAATGCCAAGTCCTTCGACGGTCGTGGCAACTACAGCATGGGCGTGAAAGAGCAGATCATCTTCCCGGAAATCGACTACGACAAGATCGATGCTCTGCGCGGTTTGGACATCACCCTGACCACCACTGCTCGTTCGGACGACGAAGGCCGCGCTCTGCTGCGTGCTTTCAAGTTCCCGTTCCGCAACTGATTGGAGTAGGAAAATGGCCAAGAAGAGCATGAAAAACCGTGAGCTGAAGCGTCAGCAAACGGTAGCCAAGTACGCTAAAAAGCGCGCTGAGCTGAAAGCGACCATCGTCAATCTGAACGCCTCTCCTGAAGAGCGTTTCGCTGCCGTTGTCGCTCTGCAAAAGCAGCCTCGCGATGCTAGCGCTGCACGCCTGCGCAACCGTTGCCGCCTGACCGGTCGTCCTCACGGTGTATACCGTAAGTTCGGCCTGGGCCGTAACATGCTGCGTCAAGCGGCAATGCGTGGCGACGTACCAGGTCTGGTCAAGGCCTCCTGGTAATCGCTGCAGGTTGAGTCGTCGGCGTAGGGGGTTAATCTTCCGACCGCCGGTGACGCTTCCCACGAACAAGCCCCTACATGGGGCTTGTTTCGTTTCTGGCTTGTGTCTAGAATGACCGGCTCACCTGAGCCTGGGCTTCTTGCCCTGCCTGTTCAGGTGGTTGTGATAGCCGCAAGGCTAATAATTCTTGTATCAGGAGCATCTAGCCCATGAGTATGCAGGACCCGTTAGCGGACATGCTAACTCGCATCCGTAATGCCCAGATGGCTGAAAAGTCCGTCGTAAGCATGCCTTCCTCCACCCTGAAGGTCGCGGTTGCCAAAGTTCTGAAAGATGAAGGTTACATCGCTGGTTACCAGGTAACTGGTGAAGCCAAGCCTTCCCTGTCGATCGAACTCAAGTACTTCGAAGGCCGTCCGGTCATCGAGGAACTGAAGCGCTCCAGCCGTCCAGGCCTGCGCCAGTACAAGTCCGTCACAGATCTGCCGAAAGTACGTGGCGGCCTGGGCGTGTCTATCGTCTCCACCAACAAAGGTGTGATGACTGACCGCGCTGCGCGCGCTGCCGGTGTCGGCGGCGAAGTTCTGTGCACAGTGTTCTAAGGGGAGATAGGCATGTCTCGCGTCGCTAAGAACCCCGTTAAGCTGCCAGCAGGCGTCGAAGTAAAATTCGCCGGCCAGCAGCTTTCGGTGAAGGGTGCCAAGGGCACTCTCGAACTGAACGTTCACTCGTCTGTTGAAGTTACCGAAGAGTCCGGCGAACTGCGCTTCGTCGCTCGCAACGGTGATCAGCAAGCTCGCGCCATGGCCGGTACTACCCGCGCTCTGGTGAACAACATGGTCCAAGGCGTAAGCCAAGGCTTCGAGCGCAAGCTCCAGCTGGTCGGTGTTGGTTACAAGGCACAGGCAAAAGGCACCGTCCTGAACCTGGCTCTGGGCTTCTCGCATCCAGTGGACTACGAACTGCCAGCCGGTATCACCGCAGAAACCCCAAGCCAAACCGACATCCTGATCAAGGGTATCGATAAGCAGCTGGTGGGTCAGGTGGCCGCTGAAATCCGCGATTTCCGTCCGCCAGAGCCTTACAAAGGCAAGGGTGTGCGTTACGCGGACGAAGTAGTCCGTCGTAAAGAAGCCAAGAAGAAGTAGGGCCTAGCAAATGACCGACAAAAAAGTTACTCGACTGCGTCGCGCTCGCAAAGCACGTCTCAAGATGCACGAACTCGAAGTCGTGCGCCTGTGCGTGTTCCGCTCCTCGCAGCATATCTACGCCCAGGTCATTTCGGCCGACGGCAGCAAGGTTCTGGCAAGCGCCTCGACCTTGGACAAAGACCTGCGTGATGGCGCCACTGGCAACATCGACGCGGCCACTAAGGTTGGCAAGCTGGTAGCTGAGCGTGCGAAAGCCGCCGGTGTATCTCAAGTTGCCTTTGACCGTTCCGGCTTCAAGTACCATGGCCGCGTCAAAGCGCTGGCTGATGCTGCTCGTGAAGGCGGGCTGGAGTTCTAAGTTATGGCAAATAACGATCAAAAGCGCGACGAAGGCTACATCGAGAAGCTGGTTCAAGTTAACCGCGTTGCCAAAACCGTAAAAGGCGGCCGTATCTTCACCTTCACCGCGCTGACCGTGGTGGGTGATGGCAAGGGTCGTGTTGGCTTCGGCCGTGGCAAGTCGCGCGAAGTACCTGCCGCGATCCAGAAAGCCATGGAAGCTGCTCGTCGCAACATGATTCAGGTAGACCTGAAGGGCACCACTCTGCAGTACGCCACCAAGGCCGCCCACGGCGCCTCGAAGGTTTACATGCAGCCTGCCTCGGAAGGTACCGGTATCATCGCCGGTGGCGCAATGCGTGCCGTCCTGGAAGTTGCTGGTGTTCAGAACGTTCTGGCCAAGTGCTACGGTTCGACCAACCCAGTGAACGTGGTTTACGCCACCTTCAAGGGTCTGAAAGCCATGCAATCTCCTGAATCCATTGCTGCCAAGCGCGGCAAGAGCGTCGAGGAGATCTTCTGATCATGGCAACCGTTAAAGTAACGCTGATCAAAAGCACCGCCGGCCGTCTGCCTAACCACATTCTGTGCGTTAAAGGCCTGGGTCTGCGTCGCATCGGTCACACTGTAGAAGTCCAGGATACTCCCGAGAACCGCGGGATGATCAACAAGGCTTACTACATGCTGAAGGTCGAGGGTTAATCAATGAAACTCAATGATCTGAGTCCAGCGCCGGGTTCCCGTCGCGAGAAGCATCGTCCGGGCCGTGGTATCGGTAGCGGTTTGGGTAAGACTGGTGGCCGTGGTCACAAAGGTCAGACCTCCCGTTCCGGTGGCACCATCGCTCCGGGCTTCGAAGGCGGTCAACAGCCGCTGCACCGTCGTCTGCCGAAGTTCGGCTTCGTTTCCCTGAAAGCCATGGACCGCGCAGAAGTGCGTCTGTCCGAGTTGGCCAAAGTGGACGGCGACGTGATCTCCGTGCAATCCCTGAAGGATGCCAACGTGATCGGCCAGAACGTACAGCGTGTGAAAATCATGCTGTCTGGCGAAGTCACTCGCGCAGTCACCATCAAGGGTATCGCAGCCACCAAGGGTGCGCGTGCGGCTATCGAAGCAGCTGGCGGCAAGTTCGAGGAATAAATGGCTAAGCAAGGTGCTCTCTCTTCGCTCGGTAAGGGCGGGATGTCGGAACTCTGGGCTCGTCTGCGCTTTCTGTTCATGGCGATCATCGTCTATCGGATAGGTGCGCATATCCCGGTTCCCGGCATCAATCCGGACCGTCTGGCGGATCTGTTTCGGCAGAATGAGGGGACCATTCTTAGCTTGTTCAACATGTTTTCCGGTGGCGCGCTTGAGCGCATGAGCATCTTTGCATTGGGGATCATGCCGTACATTTCGGCATCGATCATCATGCAGCTGATGACCGCGGTCAGCCCGCAACTGGAGCAGTTGAAGAAGGAAGGTGAAGCTGGCCGTCGCAAGATCAGCCAGTACACCCGCTACGGCACCGTTATCCTGGCGCTGGTCCAAGCCATTGGCATGTCCATTGGCCTGGCCAACCAGGGCGTGGCGTTTTCTGTAGGCCTCGGCTTCCATGTCGTTGCCGTCTCCACCTTTGTGGCAGGCGCAATGTTCATGATGTGGCTGGGCGAGCAGATCACCGAGCGCGGTGTGGGCAACGGTATCTCGATGTTGATTTTCGCAGGTATCGTTGCCGGTCTTCCGAGAGCAATCGGGCAGTCTTTCGAGTCTGCACGCACGGGTGATATCAACATTTTCGCCCTGGTCGCTATCGGTTTGCTGGCAGTAGCGATCATCGGTTTCGTGGTGTTCATCGAGCGTGGTCAGCGGCGTATTGCCGTTCATTACGCCAAGCGCCAGCAGGGCCGCAAGGTCTTCGCTGCGCAGACCAGCCACTTGCCGCTGAAGGTGAACATGGCGGGGGTTATCCCGGCCATCTTCGCGAGCAGCATCTTGCTGTTCCCGGCTTCGCTGGGTGCCTGGTTCGGTCAGTCCGAAGGTATGGGCTGGCTGCAGGACATCTCGCAGTCGATCGCTCCTGGTCAGCCGTTGAACATTCTGCTGTTTAGTGCAGGGATCATTTTCTTCTGCTTCTTCTACACAGCATTGATGTTCAATCCGAAAGACGTAGCGGAAAACCTGAAGAAGTCCGGTGCCTTTATTCCGGGTATCCGTCCTGGTGAGCAGTCGGCGCGCTACATTGATGGCGTTCTGACTCGTCTGACCATGTTCGGTGCTCTTTACATGATGGCCGTCTGCCTTCTGCCCCAGTTCCTGGTGGTGGCAGCAAATGTGCCGTTCTACCTTGGCGGGACCTCGTTGCTGATTGTGGTAGTGGTTGTGATGGACTTCATGTCCCAAGTACAATCGCACCTCGTTTCGCACCAGTACGAATCCCTGATGAAGAAAGCCAACCTGAAAGGCTACGGTGGCAGCGGTTTGCTGCGCTGATAAGCCCCTAAGGTTCGAGGAGTCGGTAATGAAAGTTCGTGCATCGGTGAAAAAGCTGTGCCGCAACTGCAAGATCATCCGTCGCGAAGGCGTCGTACGAGTGATCTGCAGCGCGGAACCGCGTCACAAACAGCGCCAAGGCTGAGTGTGATTCGCGCTTCAAACCCAGCAGCTAGTGTGCTGCTGGGTTGATTATTTGTTTCTACAGCGATATTATCTCGCGCCCTATTTCTTGGCTTCCGGGGCGTAGGTAGCTGTCAATTGGAGTCCCACTGAATGGCCCGTATTGCAGGCGTTAACATTCCAGATAACAAGCATACTGTTATCTCGCTGACCTACATCTATGGTGTCGGTCGCACTACTGCACAGAAAATCTGTGTAGATGCTGGTGTAAATCCAGCCGCTAAGATCAAGGATCTGAGCGACGAGCAAATCGAAACCCTGCGTGGCGAAGTCGCGAAGTTCACCACCGAAGGTGACCTGCGCCGTGACGTAAACATGAAGATCAAGCGCTTGATGGACCTGGGTTGCTACCGCGGCCTGCGTCATCGTAAAGGTCTGCCGGTTCGCGGTCAGCGCACCAAGACCAACGCACGCACCCGTAAGGGCCCGCGTAAGCCGATCCGCAAGTAATCGCCCAGGAATATAGACATGGCAAAACCTGCTGCTCGTCCTCGTAAAAAAGTCAAAAAGACAGTGGTTGATGGCATCGCCCACATCCACGCTTCTTTTAACAACACCATCGTGACCATCACCGACCGTCAGGGCAATGCTTTGTCCTGGGCGACCTCCGGTGGTTCGGGTTTCCGTGGTTCGCGCAAATCCACCCCGTTCGCAGCTCAGATCGCTGCTGAGCGTGCTGGTCAAGCTGCGCTGGAATACGGTCTGAAGAACCTCGACGTAAACGTCAAGGGTCCAGGTCCAGGTCGTGAGTCCGCCGTTCGTGCATTGAACAGCTGCGGCTACAAGATCGCCAGCATCACCGACGTGACGCCAATCCCGCATAACGGGTGCCGTCCGCCGAAGAAGCGTCGCGTGTAATCAGGAGACAGATAAATGGCACGTTACATTGGTCCAAAATGCAAACTGTCTCGTCGTGAAGGCACCGATCTGTTCCTGAAGAGCGGCGTTCGCGCTCTGGAATCGAAGTGCAACATCGAAGCAGCCCCAGGTATCCACGGCCAGCGCCGTGGCCGTCAGTCCGACTACGGTACCCAGCTGCGCGAGAAACAAAAAGTCCGTCGTATCTACGGTGTTCTGGAGCGTCAGTTCCGCGGTTACTACCAAGCTGCTGCCTCGAAAAAAGGCGCAACCGGTGAGAACCTGCTGCAACTGCTCGAGTGCCGTCTGGATAACGTCGTTTACCGTATGGGCTTCGGCTCGACTCGTTCCGAGTCCCGTCAGCTGGTTTCGCACAAAGCGATCAGCGTCAACGGTAAGACTGTAAACATTCCATCCTACCAAGTTCGTCCGGGTGACGTGGTCGCGGTTCGTGAGAAGTCGCTGAACCAGCTGCGCATTGTTCAAGCCCTTGAACTGTGTGCCCAGCGTGGCCGCGTTGAGTGGGTTGACGTGGATGCTGCCAAAAAGTCGGGCGTTTTCAAGAACGTTCCTGCTCGCAGCGACCTGTCTGCCGACATCAACGAAAACCTGATTGTCGAGCTCTACTCCAAGTAAGGGCTAGAAAATAGGTGCATCCATGCAGATTTCGGTAAATGAGTTCCTGACTCCCCGCCACATTGATGTGCAGGTAGTCAGTCCGACCCGCGCCAAGATCACGCTCGAGCCTCTCGAGCGTGGCTTCGGCCATACCCTGGGCAACGCGCTGCGCCGCATCCTGTTGTCCTCCATGCCTGGCTGTGCAGTAGTCGAGGCCGAGATCGATGGCGTACTCCACGAGTACTCCGCGATCGAAGGTGTACAGGAAGATGTCATTGAAATCCTGTTGAACCTGAAAGGCCTGGCTATCAAACTGCACGGTCGTGACGAAGTTACGCTGACCTTGTCGAAAAAGGGTTCGGGGGTGGTTACCGCTGCCGATATTCAGCTGGATCACGATGTCGAGATCGTCAACCCCGATCACGTAATCGCGAACCTGGCGTCGAATGGCGCCCTGAACATGAAGCTCACTGTAGCTCGTGGTCGCGGTTACGAGCCGGCCGACTCCCGTCAGACCGACGAAGACGAAAGCCGTAGCATTGGCCGTCTGCAGTTGGACGCTTCGTTCAGCCCTGTGCGTCGTATCGCCTATGTGGTCGAGAACGCACGTGTTGAACAGCGTACCAACTTGGACAAGCTGGTCATTGATCTGGAAACCAACGGCACCCTGGATCCTGAAGAGGCTATCCGCCGCGCTGCGACCATCCTGCAACAGCAGTTGGCCGCGTTCGTCGACCTCAAAGGTGACAGTGAGCCTGTCGTAGTCGAGCAGGAAGACGAGATCGATCCGATCCTGCTACGTCCGGTTGACGACCTGGAACTGACTGTACGTTCGGCCAACTGCCTGAAGGCGGAGAACATCTACTACATCGGCGACCTGATTCAGCGTACCGAAGTAGAGCTGTTGAAGACTCCTAACCTTGGCAAGAAGTCCCTGACTGAAATCAAGGACGTCCTGGCCTCTCGTGGTCTGTCTCTCGGCATGCGCCTCGACAACTGGCCGCCTGCAAGTCTTAAGAAGGACGACAAGGCGACCGCCTGATCGTCGTAATCACCGAACGTAGTGTTTGGTAAGGAATGAATCATGCGTCATCGTAAAAGTGGACGTCACCTGAGCCGCACCAGCTCTCACCGCAAGGCTATGTTCCAGAACATGGCAGTGTCGTTGATCGAGCACGAGCTGATCAAAACCACCCTGCCGAAAGCCAAGGAACTGCGTCGCGTTGCCGAGCCGCTGATCACCCTGGCCAAGGAAGACAGCGTTGCCAACCGTCGTCTGGCCTTCGACCGTACCCGTTCGAAGTCCGCTGTTGGTAAACTGTTCAACGATCTGGGCAAGCGCTACGCCACCCGTCAGGGCGGTTACCTGCGCATCCTGAAATGCGGTTTCCGCGCTGGCGACAACGCGCCAATGGCGTACGTCGAGCTGGTTGATCGTCCAGTCGGTGGTGCTGTAGAAGCTGCCGAGTAAGACGTTTTGTCTGCTACAAAGAACCGGGCCTAGTGCCCGGTTTTTTGTATTTCAGGTTATTAAAACTATCTATCACAGTCAGTAATTCAATAAATTTCCAGGTAGGGCTAATTCTGCTGATAATCCTCTCAAGCCGATAAACAGGCATTTGAGACTGATCGAGGAGAGCCCATGAGCAAAACGCTTACTACCGCCAGCGGTGCCCCTGTAGCGGATAACCAGAACTCCCGTACCGCAGGTCAACGCGGTCCATTGCTGCTCGATGACTTCCACCTGATCGAGAAGCTGGCGCATTTCAACCGCGAAAACATTCCTGAGCGACGTGTGCATGCCAAAGGCTCTGGTGCCTACGGTACGTTCACGGTGACGCGCGACATTACTCACCTCACCAGTGCGAAACTGTTTGAGCAAATTGGCAAGCAGACCGAAACGTTTCTGCGATTTTCCACGGTAGGTGGGGAGCGTGGCTCGGCCGACACAGAGCGTGACCCACGAGGGTTTGCGGTCAAGTTCTATACGGAAGAAGGCAACTGGGACATCGTCGGCAATAACACGCCGGTGTTCTTCATCCGTGATCCACTGAAGTTTCCAGACTTCATTCACACGCAAAAACGCCATCCTCAGACCAATCTGAAGAATGCCCAAATGATGTGGGACTTCTGGTCTCATTCGCCGGAAGCGCTGCACCAGGTTACGATCTTGTTTTCGGACCGCGGTATCCCCGACGGTTATCGGCATATGCACGGCTTCGGCAGTCATACCTACAGCTTGATCAGCGCCGACGGTCAGCGTACGTGGGTCAAATGGCACTTCAAGACCCAGCAGGGCATCAAGAACCTGGCGCCTGCTGAAGCTGCGCGTCTGGCCGGCACCGATCCGGATTACGCCCAGCGCGACCTGTACCAGGCCATCGAGCGTGGCGACCACCCGCGCTGGACGGTGTGCATTCAGGTCATGGCTGAAGCAGAGGCCGCGAACCGTTCCGAAAATCCGTTCGACGTGACCAAGACCTGGTCGCAGAAAGATTACCCGCTGATCGAAGTGGGTGTACTGGAGCTCAACCGCAACCCACTGAACTACTTCGCCGAAGTCGAGCAGGCTGCATTCGGTCCGAGCAACATGGTGCCTGGGGTGGGGCTGTCACCTGATCGCATGCTGCAAGGCCGCGTGTTCGCCTATGCCGATGCGCACCGCTATCGGGTAGGCACCAACCATCAGCAATTGCCGGTGAATGCCCCCCGGTGTGCTGTCAACAGCTACCAGCGTGATGGCTCGATGGCGCTGGGTACCTACGGTGGGGCACCCAATTATGAGCCCAACAGCTACGCGGATGCTCCCAAGCAATCGCCGCGTCATGGTGAGCCTGGGCTTGCGCTGAATGGTTTGGCCGACCGGTATGATCATCGCGAGGACACCGATTACTTCAGCCACGCGGGCGCCCTGTTCCGGCTGATGAGCCAGGCGCAGCAGGAGCTACTGGTCAACAACATTGCGGGGGCCATGTCCGGAGTTACCGACGATGTCATCCAGCGTCAATTGCAATACTTCTTCAAAGCCGATCCCGCTTACGGGGCAGGTGTCGCAAAGGCGCTTGGGATGAATATCGCCTAAGTCGAAGTGATAAGAATAACCGCCCTCATTTGGGCGGTTTTTCAATGAATATCACTACCGTTTGCCCGATTTTTTCCAGTGAGTCGCGCGGTTTTCAGTGACCAAGCGCACAACGTGGTTCACACTATGCGGCATACACGCTTTCACATGGAGAACCCCGGCGATGCAAGGCCACCCAGACGTCATCAATTACCTCGTCATGCTGCTGAAGGGCGAACTGGCTGCACGTGACCAGTACTTCATTCACTCGCGCATGTACGAAGACTGGGGCCTGACCAAGCTCTACGAGCGCATCAACCATGAGATGGAAGAAGAGGCGCAGCACGCTGACGCTTTGATGCGCCGCATTCTCATGCTCGAGGGCACCCCGGACATGCGTGCGGACGATCTCGAAGTGGGAACCACTGTCCCTGAAATGATCGAAGCGGATTTGAAGCTCGAATACAAAGTGCGAGCGGCGCTTTGCAAGGGGATCGAGTTGTGCGAACTGCACAAGGATTATGTGAGCCGTGACATTCTGCGCGCGCAATTGGCCGATACCGAGGAAGATCACACCTATTGGCTCGAGAAGCAGCAAGGCTTGATCAAGGCGATCGGTCTGCAGAATTACCTGCAATCACAGATGTAATGCTTCGATTGCATTGTGCTTGGGCCTTGTAGTGGCTCTAGCATGAAAGCGATGAGCCGATAAGAAAGGGGCGCCTAGGCGCCCCTTCACGTTCATCACGCTCGGTCTCGCTCCAGCAGAGGCTTGAGGTAGTGCCCGGTGTAGGATTGTTTCATCTTGCTCAGTTCCTCGGGCGTACCGCATGCGATGATCTGCCCACCCTTTGAGCCGCCCTCTGGCCCGAGGTCCACCAGCCAATCGGCTGTCTTGATGACGTCCAGGTTGTGCTCGATGACCACCACGGTGTTGCCATGGTCACGAAGCCGGTGCAGAACATCCAGCAGCTGCTGGATATCGGCGAAGTGCAGGCCCGTAGTAGGCTCGTCCAGGATATACAAGGTCTTACCGGTATCGCGCTTGGACAGCTCCCGTGACAGCTTCACGCGCTGGGCTTCGCCCCCCGAAAGCGTCGTCGCCGATTGACCTAGCTTGATGTAGGAAAGCCCTACGTCCATCAGGGTTTGGAGCTTGCGCGCCAATGCAGGCACCGCATCGAAGAACTCACGCGCATCCTCGATGGTCATTTCCAGCACCTCGTGGATGTTCTTGCCCTTGTACTTGATCTCCAGGGTTTCGCGGTTGTAGCGCTTGCTCTTGCACACATCGCAAGGCACGTAGATGTCCGGGAGGAAATGCATTTCCACCTTGATCAGGCCGTCGCCCTGGCACGCTTCGCAGCGCCCGCCTTTCACGTTGAACGAGAACCGGCCTGGGCCATACCCGCGCGAGCGTGATTCAGGCACCCCAGAGAACAGCTCGCGGATCGGCGTGAAGATCCCTGTGTAGGTGGCAGGGTTGGACCGGGGGGTGCGGCCGATGGGGCTCTGGTCGATATCCACCACCTTGTCCAGGTGCTGCAACCCGTCCATGCTGGCATGGGGCGCCGCTTCCAGGCTGCTCGCGCCGTTCAGGGCGGTGGCTGCGAGCGGGAACAGGGTGTTGTTGATGAGCGTGGACTTGCCGGAGCCTGAGACGCCGGTCACGCAGGTCAGCAGCCCGATGGGGATTTCCAGATCGACGTTCTGAAGGTTGTTGCCACGTGCGCCCTTGAGCTTGAGCTGCAGCTTTTTGTCGCGCGGTGTGCGCTTGGCAGGGACCACGATCTTTCTACGGCCGGACAGGTACTGGCCGGTTACGGAGTCCGGGTGGTCCATGACTTCCTGAGGTGTACCCTCAGCGACGATCTTGCCGCCATGCACGCCGGCCCCTGGCCCAATGTCCACCACGTAGTCGGCCAGGCGGATCGCATCCTCGTCATGCTCGACGACGATTACCGTGTTGCCCAGATCACGCAGGTGATTGAGGGTGGCGAGCAAGCGATCGTTGTCGCGCTGATGAAGGCCAATGGACGGCTCGTCCAGGATATACATCACCCCCACCAAGCCTGCCCCGATCTGGCTGGCGAGGCGGATGCGCTGAGCCTCACCACCGGACAGGGTTTCTGCGCTACGGTCAAGGGTGAGGTAATCCAGGCCCACGTTCACCAGGAACTGCAACCGTTCGCAGATTTCCTTGAGAATCTTGGCCGCGATTTCGCCACGGCGACCGGTCAGGGTCAGCGTGCTGAAGTAGCCACTGGCGTCACCGATCGGCATATTGGCGACCGCCGGCAGCGTCTTCTCACCGACCCACACATGACGCGCCTCGCGCCGCAGCCGCGTGCCACGGCAGTCCGGGCACGGCTGGGTGCCCAGGTACTTGGCCAGTTCCTCGCGTACGGTATTGGACTCGGTTTCGCGGTAGCGGCGTTCCAGGTTGGGGATGATCCCTTCGAACGGGTGCGAGCGCTTGACGATGTCACCCCGGTCGTTGAGGTACTTGAAGTCCACGCTGTGCTTGCCGCTGCCTTGCAGGATCACCTTCTGATGCTCCGGCGCAAGCTCGCCGAATGCTTCGTCCAGGCTGAAGTCATAATGCGCAGCCAGCGACCCCAGCATCTGGAAGTAGTAGACGTTACGGCGATCCCACCCGCGAATGGCGCCTTCGGCCAAGGTCAGTTCCGCATTGACCAGGCGCTTGGTATCGAAATACTGCTTAACGCCCAGGCCATCACAGGTCGGGCAGGCACCGGCCGGGTTGTTGAACGAGAACAGCTTGGGTTCCAGTTCGCTGATCGCATGACCGCAAATGGGGCAGGCAAAGCGCGCCGAAAAAATGGTCTCTTCGCCTTTCTCGTCGTCCATGGGAGCGATCAGCGCGATACCATCCGCCAGCTTCAACGCGGTCTCGAACGACTCGGCCAATCGCTGCTGAAGATCGGCACGCACTTTGAAACGATCGACCACCACATCGATACTGTGCTTTTTCTGCTTGTCCAGCTTGGGCAACTCGTCCAGTTCGTAGAGTTTGCCGTTGACGCGGGCGCGGACGAAGCCTTGGGCGCGCAGCTCGTCGAACACCGCCAGGTGCTCACCCTTGCGCTCACGGATGACCGGGGCCAGGAGCATCAACTTGCTGCCTTCCGGGCGCTCCAGTACCAGGTCGACCATCTGGCTGACCGTTTGCGCTTCCAGTGGTATGTCATGGTCTGGGCAGCGGGGTGTCCCGACCCTGGCGTACAGCAGGCGCAAGTAGTCGTAGATCTCGGTGATGGTGCCGACGGTGGAGCGGGGGTTGTGTGAGGTGGATTTCTGTTCGATGGAAATGGCCGGTGACAGCCCTTCGATGGTATCGACGTCAGGCTTTTCCATCATCGAGAGGAACTGGCGGGCATACGCCGACAGCGATTCCACATAACGACGCTGGCCCTCGGCGTACAGCGTATCGAAGGCCAGGGATGACTTGCCCGAGCCCGACAGGCCGGTAATGACGATGAGCTTGTCCCGGGGCAGGGTCAGGTCGATGTTCTTCAGGTTGTGGGTACGTGCCCCACGAATCAGGATCTTGTCCACTGCGGCCTCGCTCGGCGGGCATAAACGAAGAATTATACGGCGCCCTGCCAGTACGCGGCAAAGCGTCGCGTAGATGCCGTCAAGCTGTCGGACTGATAGAATCGCCGCCGGTTCACACGAGATTAATCCATGCACGACACCCACAACGAGCGCATGAGCGGCAATGAAACCCGCGCCGCCGGCGGTCTGGCTCTGGTCTTCGCTTTTCGTATGCTGGGCATGTTCATGGTCTTGCCGGTCCTGGCCACCTATGGCATGGACCTGGCCGGCGCCACGCCCGCGCTGATTGGCCTGGCCATTGGCGCCTATGGCCTCACCCAGGCCGTGTTGCAGATTCCCTTCGGGATGATTTCAGACCGCATCGGCCGTCGACCCGTCATCTACCTGGGCTTGATCGTGTTTGCCCTGGGCAGCGTCCTGGCAGCCCAGGCCGATTCCATCTGGGGCATCATCGCAGGGCGCATCCTGCAAGGGGCCGGCGCCATTTCGGCGGCGGTGATGGCGCTGCTGTCGGACCTCACCCGGGAACAGCACCGCACCAAGGCCATGGCCATGATCGGGATGAGCATTGGTCTTTCCTTTGCAGTGGCAATGGTCGTCGGGCCTTTGCTGACAAGTGCCTTTGGCTTGTCAGGATTGTTCCTTGCAACGGCCGGCTTGGCCTTGGTTGGCATCGCGTTGATTGCCTTCGTGGTACCTGCCACGCACAACATTCTGCAGCATCGCGAATCGGGCGTTGCGCGTCAGGCCATCGGCCCGACCCTGCGTCACCCGGACCTTCTACGGCTGGATGTGAGCATCTTCATCCTGCATGCCATTCTCATGGCCAGCTTCGTCGCGCTGCCTCTGGCCTTCGTCGAGCGCGGCGGACTGCCCAAGGAACAACACTGGTGGGTCTACCTGACCGCGCTGTTCGTCTCATTTTTTGCAATGGTACCGTTCATCATCTACGGCGAAAAAAAGCGCAAGATGAAACGTGTGCTGGCAGGGGCCGTCAGCGTATTGCTGTTGGTCGAGCTATTCTTCTGGCAGTGGGCTGACGGTTTGCGCGGACTGGTGATCGGCACCGTGGTATTCTTCACCGCATTCAACCTGCTGGAGGCTTCGTTGCCTTCGCTGGTCAGCAAGGTGTCGCCAGCAGGTGGCAAGGGAACGGCGATGGGGGTGTACTCCACCAGCCAGTTTCTCGGTGCTGCGCTAGGGGGCATCCTGGGTGGCTGGCTGTTCCAGCATGGTGGGCTGAACACCGTGTTCCTTGGCTGCGCGATACTGTGTGCCATCTGGTTGGCCGTTGCCTTGAGCATGAACGAGCCACCGTATGTGACCAGCTTGCGCATGCCTTTGTCGCCGGAGGCCGCCAAGGATGCTGGCCTGGCTGCACGGTTGATGGCCGTGCCCGGCGTGACCGACGCCGTTGTGGTCTCGGAAGAATCAGCCGTCTATATCAAACTGGATACGAAAATTTTGGACCGTACGACCCTGGAGCGCCTGATCAATCCGGCCTCAGCGGCGTGCGAAGCCTAGGAGAACGTTATGGCCCGTGGGGTTAACAAAGTCATTCTGGTCGGTACCTGTGGCCAGGATCCCGAAGTCCGCTACCTGCCCAACGGTAATGCCGTGACCAACCTGAGCCTGGCAACCAGCGAGCAATGGACCGACAAGCAGTCGGGCCAGAAGGTCGAGCGTACCGAATGGCACCGTGTGTCGCTGTTCGGCAAGGTTGCTGAGATTGCCGGCGAGTACCTGCGCAAAGGTTCGCAGTGCTACATCGAAGGCAAGCTGCAGACCCGTGAGTGGGAAAAAGACGGCATCAAGCGCTACACCACTGAAATCATCGTTGACATCAACGGCACCATGCAGCTGCTGGGCGGCCGTCCGCAGAACCAGCAAGGCGGCGGCGACCCGTACAACCAGGGTGGCGGTAACAACTACAACCAAGGTGGCGGTCAGCAGCAACAGTACAACCAGCAACCTGCGCGCCAGCAGGCCCCGCGCCCGCAACAGCAACAGCGCCCGGCGCCGCAGCAGCCAGCGCCGCAACCGGCGGCTGACTTCGACAGCTTTGATGATGATATTCCGTTCTGATTTGAACGGTAGGGCATCGCGCTACAGTAAAAACCCGGGGCAATTGCTCCGGGTTTTTTATACTTGGGGCATGGTCAACTATTAAGTTTGTTGGCGAGTAAGAACAGTACTCAATGAACTTTCTCCTTCTGCCGTAGGGTCTTTCCCAAGTTTGCATGACACCGACTATGCAGTGCCAATATTGCTTAGTATCTCAGCTTTGACAAGGAGAGGCTCATGCAATCAGGAACTGAACAGCGGGAGATAAAACTGACAGCGTCGACTGGGGACTATCACGTTTCGGGGTTCAGCGAAGACTACGCGGCATATCTCAAGGGTCGCGATAGAGGTGCTGAATATTCTGGCTGGTTCGTGATGGCGGTAGGTATCATCATCGCCTTGGTGGGCTTCGGTACGCTCGTTCTAGGCCCTGAAACGATTACGTACAACAGAGTGGCAGGCCCTACCTTGCTGCAGTACATACAGATGTACCCTGGGCCAATATTCAGTGTGGGTGGCGTCCTGTTTGCAATTGGTACCCGACTTCACGCCAGCAGCGAGGTCAGCCAGGAAGCGTTTCTACTGTCACGTTACAAGTTCATTGCTCCGGACGGCACATACGTCAATGACGACGTTAAACTTAGTTACTTGGGAGATGACAATTTTTCTATAACTACTCAATGATCTTTCAACTGACCACGCGGCCACTGCGGGGGCTACTGTCCGTCTCAATATCTGAGCGCTAGGTAGGGTACGGAGAAAGGCAACGTAAACACCGCATGGAGCAAGTCAGTGAGACCATCACGGCATGACTTCTGCGAGCTTGTCGAGACCCGTTCCAAGGGGGCGATCTTTTTTCAGCCAGCCGAACATGCGCTCGATGGACATGGTGTTGTCGGTATTTGCGCCGGTCGAACAACCTGGGCAAACCCGGCTTAGGCTTGCGCTTCATCGAGCGCTTCGGAATGACGGGCTGTATGCGGCACCGGTCGAAGTACTGACGCAACGCTTGCGCGTCATAGCCTTTGTCGGCGAGCAGCCACGTGCTGAGATGTATGATCTATCTTCAGCCTACCTGACCCACGTCATCGCACCTTTTCGATTCCTTGCTAGTCTTACCTGTTGGCGGTCATCAAACCGCCGTCACCGTGACTACCAAGAGGCGCCGGCCATGTTCCGTGCGTCCAAATCTGATCAGGAGTGCACGATGGATCTCAACCGTCGGCAATTCTTCAAGGTCGCCGCCGTCGGCCTTGGAGGCTCGAGCCTTGCGGCGCTGGGCATGGCCCCAACGCCTGCGTTCGCCGAGCAAGTGCGCCACTTCAAGCTGGCGCATACCAAAGAAACCCGTAACACCTGCCCCTACTGCTCGGTCGGCTGCGGCTTGATCCTGTACAGCCAGGGTGATGCAGGCAAGAACGTCAAGCAGAACATCATCCACATCGAAGGTGACGCCGACCATCCGGTGAACCGCGGCACCCTTTGCCCCAAAGGCGCAGGTTTGCTCGACTTCATCCACAGTCCAAGCCGTCTCAAGTACCCCGAGGTGCGCAAGCCGGGTAGCAACGAGTGGGTACGCGTCAGCTGGGACGAAGCGCTCGATCGCGTGGCCGCCTTGATGAAGGAAGATCGCGACGCGAACTTCATCGAGAAAAATGCCCAGGGGCAGACGGTCAACCGCTGGCTCACCACCGGTTTTCTTGCCGCTTCCGCCGCCTCCAGCGAGGCCGGCTACCTGACTCACAAGGTTGTTCGCGCAACAGGCATGCTGGGGTTCGATAACCAAGCACGTGTCTGACATGGCCCGACGGTGGCAAGTCTTGCCCCGACGTACGGCCGTGGCGCCATGACCAACCACTGGTCCGATATCGCCAACGCGAATCTGGTCCTTGTGATGGGTGGCAACGCAGCAGAAGCGCATCCGTGCGGCTTCAAATGGGTGACCGAGGCCAAGGCGCACAACAAGGCGCGGCTGATCGTGGTCGACCCAAGGTTTACCCGTACCGCTTCGGTGGCCGATTACTACGCGCCCATCCGCACCGGTACCGACATCGCGTTCATGGGCGGGTTGATCAATTACCTGCTGAGCAATGACAAGATCCAGCACGAATATGTGCGCAATTACACCGACGTATCCTTCATCGTCAAGGACACCTATGGCTTCGAGGATGGCCTGTTCAGCGGCTATGACGAGAGCAAGCGCATTTATGCCGACAAGTCGGGCTGGGGTTACGAGCTGGGCGAGGACGGTTTTGCCAAGATAGACCCGACACTTCAGCACCCACGCTGTGTGTTCCAGCTGATGAAGCAGCACTACAGCCGCTACACCCCAGAATTGGCGAGCATGACCTGTGGCATGCCGCAGGACGCCATGATGAAGGTGTGGGAAGAGATCGCCACCTGCTCGGCGCCGGGCAAGACCATGACGATCCTGTATGCGCTGGGGTGGACGCAACATTCGATCGGCGCGCAGATCATCCGCAGCGCGGCGATGGTGCAGCTGTTGTTGGGCAACGTGGGCATGCCAGGTGGGGGCGTGAATGCCTTGCGGGGACACTCCAACATTCAGGGCCTGACCGACCTGGGGTTGCTGTCCAACTCGCTGCCGGGTTACCTGACACTTGCCGGCGACGCCGAGCAGGACTACGCCGCGTTCATCGACAAGCGTGCGTCCAAGCCGCTGCGCCCGGGGCAGCTGTCCTACTGGCAGAACTACGGCAAGTTCCACGTCAGCCTCATGAAAGCCTGGTACGGCCCCAACGCCACTGCCGACAACAACTGGGGCTACGATTGGCTGCCCAAGCTCGACGTGCCTGCCTACGACGTGCTGCGCATGTTCGAGATGATGAGCCAAGGCAAGGTCAACGGCTACATGTGCCAAGGTTTCAACCCGATTGCCGCCCTCCCTGACAAGAACCGCGTGACCGCGGCACTGGCCAAGCTCAAGTGGTTGGTAGTCATGGACCCGCTGGCCACCGAGACGTCCGAGTTCTGGCGCAACGTGGGGCCGTTCAACGATGTGAACACGGCCGGTATCCAGACCGAGGTGATCCGCCTGCCCACCACCTGCTTCGCTGAAGAGGACGGCTCGCTGGTCAACAGCAGCCGCTGGCTGCAATGGCACTGGAAAGGCGCCGACGGCCCGGGTGAAACCCGCACTGACGTGCAGATCATGAGCGAGTTGTTCCTGCGCTTGCGTCAGCGTTACCAGAAGGAAGGGGGTACCTACCCCGATCCTCTGCTGAACATTCACTGGCCCTACAAGATCGCCGAAGAGCCGTCACCTGAGGAGCTGGCGAAGGAGATGAACGGCTGGGCCGTGACGGACTTCACCGACCCGACCGGTGCGACCGTCAAGTCCGGTCAGCAACTGTCGGGCTTCGGCCAGCTCAAGGATGACGGCAGCACGGCTTCGGGCTGCTGGATCTTCGCCGGTTGCTGGACCGAGCAGGGCAACCAGATGGCGCGCCGCGACAACAGCGACCCCTACGGCATGCACCAGGTCCAGAACTGGGCGTGGGCGTGGCCGGCCAACCGACGCATTCTCTATAACCGTGCTTCCAGCGACCCGCAGGGCAAGCCTTGGGATCCGGAGAAGAAGCGTCTGGTCTGGTGGAACGGCAAGGCGTGGGGCGGGACCGACGTGCCTGATTTCAAGGTCGATTCGCCGCCGGAAGCGGGCATGAACCCATTCATCATGAACCCCGAGGGTGTGGCGCGTTTCTTCGCCATCGACAAGATGGCCGAAGGGCCGTTCCCCGAGCATTACGAGCCTTTCGAAACACCGATTGGCATCAACCCCCTGCACCCGAACAACAAGAAGGTCGTCAGCAACCCGGCAGGCCGCATCTTCGATTCGGTGTGGGAAACCTTGGGCACACATGATGAATTCCCCTACGCGGCCACCACCTATCGCCTGACCGAGCATTTCCACTTCTGGAGCAAGCATTGCCGGCTCAACGCCATTGCCCAGCCTGAGCAGTTCGTCGAGATTGGTGAAGTCCTGGCCAATGAAAAAGGCATCAAGGCAGGCGACAGGGTGCGTGTATCGAGCAAGCGCGGGCATATCGATGCGGTTGCGGTAGTGACCAAGCGGATACGTCCGCTGCAGGTCAACAACCAGACGGTGCATCAGATCGGCATCCCGCTGCACTGGGGCTTTACCGGGTCCACGCGGCACGGGTACCTGACCAACACCCTGGTTCCGTTCCTGGGTGATGGTAATACCCAGACACCGGAGTCCAAGTCGTTCCTCGTCAAAGTGGAGAAACTCTGATGGCCAGCCAAGACATCATCGCCCGGTCGGCCACCACCACAGTGCCGCCTTCGGTACGCGAGCAGGAGCAGGTGGCCAAGCTGATCGACACCACCAAGTGTATCGGCTGCAAGGCCTGCCAGGTGGCGTGTTCGGAATGGAACGAGTTGCGTGACGAGGTTGGGCACAACCACGGGACCTACGACAACCCTCAGGACCTGAGCGCCGAAACCTGGACATTGATGCGCTTCACCGAGCACGAGCGCGACGACGGCAACCTGGAGTGGCTCATCCGCAAGGATGGCTGCATGCACTGCGCAGATCCCGGTTGCCTGAAGGCGTGCCCAAGCCCAGGTGCGATCATCAAGCACGCCAACGGCATCGTCGACTTCAACCAGGACCATTGCATAGGCTGCGGCTACTGCATCACCGGCTGCCCGTTCAATATCCCGCGCATTTCCCAGAAGGATCACAAGGCCTACAAGTGCACGCTGTGTTCCGACCGTGTCAGCGTAGGGCTGGAGCCAGCTTGCGTTAAAACCTGCCCGACCGGCGCCATCGTTTTCGGCAGCAAGGACGAGATGAAGGTGCATGCCGATGAACGCATCGTCGACCTCAAGTCCCGAGGCTACGAGAACGCTGGGCTGTATGACCCCGACGGGGTAGGGGGCACCCATGTGATGTACGTATTGCACCATGCCGACACACCTAAGCTGTATGCCGGGCTCCCGGACCAGCCGGTGATCAGCCCGCTGGTGGGGCTGTGGAAGGGCTTCACCAAGCCGCTGGCCTTGCTGGCCATGGGGGCGGCGGTGCTGGCCGGCTTCTTCCACTACGTACGGGTCGGGCCGCAACGTGTCGAGGAGGACGAGCAGCCTGTAGCGTCCGACACCAGCGTGCACCAAGTCGACCCGGCAGTGCATGTGTTCGATCCGAACAAGCCTGATGGGCAAGGGGAGCAGCGGCCATGAACGACAACAAGCCTATCCTGCGTTACAACGCCAACGAGCGCAGCAACCACTGGATAGTGGCGATCCTGTTCTTTCTGGCGGGCCTGTCGGGGCTGGCGCTGTTTCATCCCGCCTTGTTCTGGCTAAGCAATCTGTTCGGCGGCGGTCCATGGGCACGCATCCTGCACCCGTTCCTAGGTGTGGCGATGTTCGTTTTCTTCCTGGGCCTAGTGGTGCGTTTCTGGCGTGCCAACTTCATTACCGCCAACGACCGCCTGTGGTTGCGCAGAATCGATCGGGTCATGCGCAATCAGGAGGACGGTGTGCCTGCCATCGGCAAGTACAATGCCGGCCAGAAACTGCTGTTCTGGACGCTGCTAGTGTGCATGCTGATCCTGATGGTCAGTGGCGTGGTGATCTGGCGTGCTTACTTCAGTCACTACTTCGACATCGGCGCCATACGCCTGGCCACCTTGCTACACGCCTTCGCGGCGTTCGTGCTGGTGCTCAGCATCATCGTGCACATCTACGCCGGCATCTGGATCAAGGGGTCGGTAGGCGCCATGCTGCATGGCTGGGTCAGCCGGGCCTGGGCGCGCAAGCACCATGAACTGTGGTATCGCGACGTGACCGGTGACAAAACGCCGACCGAGCACCGACGAAAAGAAGGATGAACGCTTGAGTACCGTACTTGAACCTGGGCAGATCGAAGCGTCGGCCGTCATGCCGCCGTTTCTGCACCTGCCACCAGGCAACCTCTTCGACGTGCGGGCGGCTCGCCTGGAGCGCCTGGCCCAGGGCCATGCCATGGGCGACTACCTGCAGTTGATCGCGCGGCTTTGCCACATCCAACAGCAGCTTGTGGATAACCCGCCGAGTGCGCTGCCTGTTGCCGAGGACCGTCAGCGTCTGTGCATAAGTCACGGGCTGCCGCCCCTGGCTGCTGACAGCCTTGTGCGCGAAGGCGCATGGCTGGCGTGGTTGCAGGCGCTGCTCGATCATTTCGATGAGTCGGGCCAAGGGCCCCTGCAAGATGCACTGCACAGGCTGCGCATCAGTGACGATACCCAGCGCAAAGGTTGGGCAATTGCCCTGCTCAGCGGCCAGTACGATGCCGTGCCCCCTGCACTGGTGCCGTTCGTGGGCGCAGCCTTGCAGGCGGCCTGGTCAAGCTGGTTGCTGGCGCTGCCAAGCACCGAACTCAAGCCCGCTGCCAGCCTTGCCCAATGCCCGGCATGCGGCTCGCCGGCCATGGCGGGCGTGGTACGCAACCGTGGCAAGCACAACGGCTTGCGTTACCTTGCCTGTTCGTTGTGCGCCTGTGAGTGGCACGTGGTGCGGGTCAAGTGCGTGTACTGCGACTCCAGCAAAGACCTGCGCTACAGCGCGCTCGACGATGACCGTCACGGACCCGGCAAGGCACCGCTGCGTGCCGAGTGTTGCCCAGGGTGCAACAGCTACCTCAAGCAGCACTACCTGGAAAACGACGCAGCAGCCGAAGCGTTGGCCGACGACTTGGCCAGCCTGGCCCTGGACATGCGCCTGGACGAGGAGGGGTACCATCGTCTGGCACCCAACCTGATGGTCTCGCCCGGCTAGCGGTTGATTGTCTACACTGTGAGACCGAGTTGCCTTGCCCAGGCAAGCGTCCTTGACACGGGTTTCGAAGGTTCCCGGACCTGCGGATGCCTGCGTTGCCGTCGCTTGCCTGCCACAAGGCCAGCAGACAATGGACCCGTCCAAGGTAGTACCGCATGCCCTCCAGCTTAGCCAGCGTCACGCCTCGCCTGCCTTCCATCGATACACTCCTGCGCCATACCGCCTGTCTTGCGCTCATCGAGCGTTACGGCCGTGAAGCTGTTCTGTCGACCTTGCGCCACTTGCTGAATGATCTGCGCGACCTTGTCCGCAATGGCCAGCTGAGTGCCGCGGAGGTGGCGCCGGAGGTACTGCTGGGCCGCGCCGGCGAACGACTCGACGTCCAGCAACGCAGCCAGGTTCGCCGCGTGTTCAACCTCACCGGCACGGTGTTGCACACCAATCTGGGCCGCGCCTTGCTGCCCGAAGAAGCCATCGAGGCCATGGAGTGCGCAGCGCGCTACCCGCTGAACCTCGAGTTCGACTTGAGCACGGGCAAGCGCGGTGATCGCGATGACCTGATCGAAGGGTTGATTCGCGAACTGACAGGCGCCGAGGCCGTTACCGTGGTGAACAACAATGCAGCCGCTGTGTTGCTGGCGCTCAACAGCTTGGGCGCCCGCAAGGAAGGCATTATCTCCCGTGGCGAGCTGATCGAGATCGGGGGCGCCTTCCGGATACCCGACATCATGGCCCGGGCCGGCGTCAGGCTGCACGAGATCGGCACCACCAACCGCACCCACGCCCGCGACTACGAGGCGGCCATCAGCCCGCGCACTGGGTTGCTGATGCGCGTGCACTGCAGCAACTACAGCATCCAGGGCTTTACCACCCAGGTACCCACCCCGGAGCTGGCCCGCATTGCCCGTCAGCACAACCTGCCGCTACTCGAGGACCTGGGCAGTGGCAGCCTGCTGGACCTCACGCGCTGGGGGCTACCCGCCGAACCGACGGTGCGCCAGGCACTGAGCGATGGCGCCGACATTGTCACCTTCAGTGGTGACAAACTGCTGGGCGGTCCGCAGGCAGGGATCATCGTCGGGCGTAAGGACTTGATCGCCAGGATCAAGAAGAACCCGCTCAAGCGCGCCCTGCGCGTGGACAAGATCACCTTGGCCGCCCTGGAGGCCGTGTTGGCGCTGTACCGCAACCCTGATCGCCTGGCCGAGCGCCTGCCCAGCCTGCGCCTGCTCACGCGTGCCCAGGCGGAGATTCACACCCAGGCCCTGCGCGTGGCGCCCGCGATGCAAGCCTGCCTGGGCGAGCAGTGGCGCGTCAGCGTAGAGCCGACGCTGGGCATGATCGGCAGCGGCAGCCAGCCTGTCGCCCGCTTGCCCAGCGCCGCCTTGTGCCTGCGTCCACAGGTGTCCAAGCGGCTGCGCGGGCGCAGCTTGCATGCTTTGGAGCGAGCGCTGCGTGAATTACCGGTGCCTGTGCTTGGGCGCATCGACGACGATGCGTTGTGGCTGGACTTGCGCCAGCTGGACGATGAACCCCAATGGCTGGCGCAGCTGCCAAGCCTGCAGTTGGGGGCCTTGCAGTGATCGTCGGTACCGCCGGGCACATCGATCACGGCAAGACGGCGCTGCTGCAGGCGCTCACCGGCCAAGCCGGGGACCAGCGTCAGGAGGAACAGGCCCGCGGCATGACCATCGACCTGGGTTATCGCTACGCGTCGCTGGCCGAGGAGGCGCCACTGACTGGCTTCATCGACGTGCCGGGCCACGAGCGGTTTGTCCACAACATGCTGGCCGGTGCCCACGGCATCGACCTGGTATTGCTGGTGGTGGCGGCAGACGATGGCGTCATGCCGCAGACCCGCGAGCACCTGGCGATCATCGAACTGTTGGGCATTCCCCAGGCGCTGGTGGCCATCAGCAAGTGCGACCGGGTCGAGCCCGCACGCGTGGAAGCGGTGAAGCAGCAAGTCAGCCAACTGCTGGCGCCTGGCCCGTATGCCGATGCGCTGCACTTTCCCGTATCCAGTACCGTTGGTACCGGCATCGACGCCTTGCGCCAGGCCCTGCTGGCGGCAGCGCCCCATGCCCGCCGTCGCAGTGTGGCCGGAGGCTTTCGTCTTGCCGTGGACCGGGCGTTCGCCGTTACGGGCGCGGGGGTAGTGGTGACCGGCACGGCGCTGGCGGGGCGTGTAACTGCGGGCGACACGTTGCTGCTTGGCAAGGCCGGCAAACCGGTGAGGGTGCGTGGGTTGCATGCCCAGAATCAGCCCGCGCTGGTGGCCGAGGCAGGGCAACGTGTGGCGCTCAACATCGTCGCCGAGCGCCTGGCGGTGGACCAGATACGCCGGGGCGATTGGCTGGTGCCGCAGTGGTTGCACGCGCCCAGCACACGCATCGATATCACCTTGAGCCTGCTGCCCGGCCAAGCCCGTGCCTTCGAGCATTTCAGTGCAGTGCACGTGCACCTGGGTACTCAGGACGTGACAGCCAGGGTGGCTTTGCTCGAGGGGCAGAGCTTGGCGGCGGGGCAGCGCATGTTCGCACAGTTGCTGCTCAACGCGCCGTTGCAAGCGGTGCATGGCGACCGTCTGGTGCTGCGCGATCAGCGCGCTCAGTACACGCTGGGCGGCGGCACGGTCCTGGACCCGTTCGCCCCCAGTCGTCAACGCCGCAGCGTCGAAAGGCTGCAACAGTTGCAGGTGCTGCGCGACTGTACAGGTCTTGAGCAGGCCTTGCCGGGTTTGCTGGCCAGCGCACCGGGTGGGCTAGATCCACAGCGCCTGGAGCGGCAGTTCAATCGCCTGCGTGACAGCTGGCAGTTACCCGACGACGTACGCGTGATCGCCACCCGCCAAGGCCAGTTGTTGTTCGCTGCAAGC
This sequence comes from Pseudomonas sp. UBA5568, assembly GCF_002425525.1. NCBI lineage: Bacteria > Pseudomonadati > Pseudomonadota > Gammaproteobacteria > Pseudomonadales > Pseudomonadaceae > Pseudomonas > Pseudomonas sp. UBA5568. Next base: position 27,962 of record NZ_DIMK01000054.1, read on the forward strand.
CAGTGGCAGGCGCTCAAGCAACGTGTGCTGGCCCAGTTGGCGGCCTTTCACGAGCAGGAGCCCGATCAATTGGGCCCGGACCGTGACAGGCTGCGCCGTTTCGCGGCGTTGCCACTGGACAGGCCGGGGTTCGTCAGTTTGCTCGAGCAGTTGCTGGCCGAAGGCGCCGTAGCCGGCAGCGGCCCCTGGCTGCATTTGCCTGATCATCAGGTTCAGCTCAGTGCCGCGGATGAGGCGCTCTGGGCGCGCCTGCAGCCAAGGTTGCAGGCTGGCGCTTACGATCCGCCTTGGGTAAGGACATTGGCGAGCGAGGAAAAATGCGCCGAGGCCGATGTACGCCTGCTGCTGCGCAAGCTGGCGCGACTGGGGTTGGTGCATCAGGTGGTGCGGGACCTGTTCTACCCAGAGTCGACCCTACGCCGCATGGCAGAGCTGCTACAGCATCACATAGGTGACACGCCGGTAGTGCAGGTTGCTGCATTTCGCGATATGTTGGGCATCGGTCGCAAGCGCAGTGTGCAGATTCTGGAATATTTCGACCGCATCGGTCTGACCCGCAGGGTCGGCGATCAGCGGTACATTCGCAGTGACAGTGCCCTGGCCCGCTAGCAGGCCAGGCACCGATTTCAAGGAAGGCAATCGCGCCCGGTGGCGCGGCCGGGCTTCAAACCCGGTTGGGGACGGCATCCGTTCCCGGGCAGGTTCGACTCCCGCTGCCTTCCGCCACTTCTAGCGTTCGCCGCACAAGTCCAGGGCAAACCAGTGCTCGGCCTCTTTCACGTCCAGCCCGGCACCCAGCAGCGCGAACATCTTGCCAAGGGCCGCCTCCCGCGTCATGCCGCCCCCGCTGACCAGGCCTGCTGCCCGCAGGCGGCTACCGGCGGCATAGGTATCGAACACCACGTCGCCTTCCGGGCACTGGGAAATGGCCACCAACATGACGCCACGCTGGCGTGCAGCACGCAAGGTGTCGAGCAGCGCCTGATCATCTGACGGCCCAGTGCCGCTGCCATAGCATTCCAGCAACAAGCCCTGCACGCCGCTGCCGAGCAAGGCTTCCAGATGACCTGCCTGCAAGCCAGGGAACACCGGCACTACCGCAAGGTTCACGCGCTGACGGGGCTGCTGGTAACCCAAGTGCGCCGGCAAGGGGGCTACGTGCTCACTCTGGCGATGGCGCGGCAAGGCCGCAAAGGCATCGAACGCTTCGCTGCGCAGCTTCGAGGCGCGGCAACCGTGCAGCAGCTTGCCCGCGAAGTACAGTTGCACACCCGCTTCGAGGGGATGATCGAACTGGCGCAGTGCGCCGCACAGGTTGTCCCAGGCGTCGCTGCCAGGTGCCCCTGCCGGCAGCATCGAGCCGGTCAGCAGGATGGGAACCGGCAGCCCCAGCAACAGGAACGACAGTGCCGCTGCACTGTAGGCCAGGGTGTCGGTGCCATGCAGCACCAGTACCGCATCATGGCCACGGACACGCACGGCATCGACGATCGCATCACGCATCGCCAGCCAGTTGTGCTGCTGCATGTTGGCACTGTCGAGCAGTGGGTCCAGTTCCTGGAGTGTCCAGGTGACTTCGGGGGCGTCTGCCATCATGGCGAAGTGATCGCGCATGCGGGACTCGAAGCCGCCGGATGGGGCCAGGCCTTCCGGCGTTTCGAGCATGCCGATGGTGCCACCGGTGTAGAGCACGAGGAGGTTCTTTACTGCGCGCATGGAAAGCGTCCGTAGCGATGAACGGGAAAGAAGAGCCGCGCTTTGCAGGGAAGGCTAGTGGGGCCGCAATGCGGCCCCTGGTGACTCAACCGACTGGCACAACCCTCGCTGGGGCGGCTGGCGATGTCAGCCTATCAGCGCAGCGGCTGAGCCTGGCCGACAGCTTTGTCAGCGGCTGTTTCCACCTGCGGGTTGGCAGGCCATGCAGTGCGGTCCAGGTCCAGGTCGGCGAACTTGGCCGAATCGAACACAGGCTGCTTGATGCCAGCCTTGCGCTGGTCATCGTAGTCGCGCATCACACGCAGGCCGACCTTGAACAGCAGGGCCAAGGCCATCAGGTTGACGAAGGCCAGGCACGTCATGGTGATGTCGGCGAAGGCGAACACGGTGGTCAGGTCCTGCATGGAGCCCCACACGACCAGCGCCAGCACCAAGGCACGGAAGCCCATCAATACTGCCCGGTTACGGGTGAGGAACTGCAGGCTGTTCTCGCCCAGGTAGTAGTTGTAGAGGATGCAGGTGAACACGAACAGCGACAGGGCCACGCTGACGAAGATACGGCCCCAGTCGCCTACCACGGCAGCCAGCGAGTTCTGGGTCAGGACAATGCCATCGCCCTCGAAGCCAGGGGTGTAGAAGCCCGACAGCAGGATCAGCAGCGCGGTGCAGGTGCAGATCACGAACGTATCCAGGAACACGCTGAACGCCTGTACCACACCCTGGGCACCTGGGTGCTTCACGGCTGCGACGGCGGCCACGTTCGGTGCGCTGCCAAGGCCGGCTTCGTTGGCGAATACGCCACGCTTCACGCCCATGACGATGGCGCTGCCCAGCAGGCCGCCAAACGCCGGGTCAAGACCGAAAGCGCTCTTGAAGATGGTTTCGAGCATGGCCGGCACGTGTTCGATCTGGGTACCGATCACGTACAGGGTCACGCCGATGTAGGCCAGGGTCTTGATCGGTACGAGCAGGTCGGACACCGCCGCGATGCGCTTGATGCCTCCAATGAAGGTGATGGCCAACAGCACTGCCAGCACGATGCCGGTATGGCGTGGGTCGAAGTGGAAGGCGTTTTGCAGCGAGTGGGTCACGGTGTACGACTGCAGGCCGATGAAGGCGAAGCCATAGGTGACCAGCAGCAGAATCGAGAAGACGATCGCCATGCCCTTGTACTTCAGGCCATGCTGAATGTAGTAGGCCGGGCCGCCACGGTACAGGCCGTCGCCGTCGGCGCGCTTGTACACCTGGGCCAGGGTACATTCGAAGAAGCTGCTCGACATGCCCACCAGCGCGGTGACCCACATCCAGAACACGGCACCTGGGCCGCCCAGCGTCACGGCGATGCCGACACCTGCAATGTTACCGGCGCCCACGCGGCCGGCCAGGCTCAGCATCAGGGCCTGGAATGAACTCAGTTGGCCTGCCTGGCCACGCAGCGATTCCTTGAATACGCTGAACATGTGTACGAAGTGGCGGAACTGGACGAACCGGGAACGGAGGGTGAAGTAGCTACCCAGCCCCACGATCAGCACGATGAGCAGTTTCCCCGAGAGGAAATCGTTGAGTACTTCGAGCATTGGAAAATGACCTCGATTCTTATTCTTCGTGTGGAAAGACCAGCGGCCGGCAGGCGTACCGCTATTCGTTGGGGCGCATGGTTGGCCATGACAAGAGTCGTTACAATTTCGCGGTTTGGTCTTAATTGATGCAACTTGATGCTAAACTGGCGTCATTCGCGTCACGTAGGCCTTTGTCATGAGCGAGCATTTCGCTACCAATCTCAAGCTGGCTTGCAGCCACTACCGCTCTATCTCCGAAGTTTGCCGCCAACTGTCGATCAATCGCGCCCAGTTCAACAAATACCTGAGCGGCCAAAGCCGTCCGACGGCTTACAACCTCAAACGCATTGGCGATTTCTTCGGGGTGGAGGAATACGAGCTCGACCTGCCCGCCGATCAGTTTTCACGCTTGATCGGCGCGCGAGTGCCGTCTTCGGTCGAGCAAACCGGCGATCCGATCAGCGAGCTGTTTCGGCCTTTGCATGATCACGCGGGCAACCTGTCGCGTTACTGCGGGTATTACTTCGAGTACTCCAACTGCATGTCGGTGCCGGGTACGGTCCTGGTGTCGCTGGTGCATCTGTGGGAGGAGGGCGGTCGCTTCCTGTTCGAGCGCCAGGAGCGTCAGGAGCGGTCTACCGCGACAGACCAGCACGCCGAAGTGCGCTGTCGTTACCTGGGGGCTGCCTTCCAGTTGCAGGACCGGGTGTTCCTGATCGACTACGAATCGCTTACCTTCAACGAAATGAGCCAGACCATTCTCATCCCAAGCTTCAAGAGCCGTATCACCCGCCTCAATGGCCTCAAGGCCGGCGTGTCCAGCGGGGACCGGCGCAATCCTGCCTGTACCCGAGTGGTGTGGGAGTACCTGGGGCAAGAGATCAATCGCATCAACGCGTACCGCCAGGTGAAACTGTACCGGCCTGATGATCCACGCATAGATGAAGACATCCGCGAGCGGCTGGATGTGGGCCCGCTCAGGAATGGGTTGTTTGAAGTCGAGTAGGGGGAGCCGCGTCATGCGTGGTAGAGGATGAGGTCGGCCACGGCGCAACCTCCTCCGCCGCAATGATCATACGGCCCCACGTTGGACTTCCCTGCCCGGAAACCGCAAAATGGCCGCTTTCCCTTACAACCTCCGGATCTGCTGACTCTATGCGTATGCGCCTAATGCTGTTGGGTGGTGGCAATGCCCTCGGGCAAGCGCTGATTCGTCTTGGGGCCGAGGAGGACATCGCTTTCATGGCGCCGCGCCCTCCAGAGGAGGGCTGGGCGCCTGCCAGCCTCACCCAGTTGCTCGACGATCATCGCCCCGACGCCGTGGTCAACCTGGCGTATTACTTCGACTGGTTCCAGGCCGAGTCGGTCAGCGAGCAGCGTCTGGCGCTTCAGGAGCGCGCGGTGGAGCGGCTGGCAGAGTTGTGCCAGCACCACCAGATCACACTGGTCCAGCCCTCGAGCTACCGTGTGTTCGATGGCTCGCGTGCCACCGCCTACAGCGAGAAGGACGAGCCATTGCCGCTTGGCCTGCGTGGGCAGGCCCTCTGGCGTATCGAACAAAGCGTGCGTGCGGCCTGCCCGCAACATGTGCTGTTGCGCTTCGGTTGGGTGCTGGACGAAAGCATCGATGGCCTGCTTGGCCGTTTCCTGACGCGCGCCGAGCTCCCCCAGGAATTGCTGCTGGCCGATGATCGCCGTGGCAACCCGACACCCGTCGACGATGCGGCCAGGGTCATTCTCTCGGTGCTCAAGCAGCTGGACTGCAATTCGCCGCTGTGGGGGACCTACCACTACGCCGGGAACGAAGCGACCACCCCCGTGGCGCTAGGCCAGGCGATTCTCGCCGAGGCCGGCCAGCATCGTCAGCTCGCGGTACAGACGCCAACGCCGCAGGCTCATGCCGCGCGCCCGGATGCCAGCGAAGAGCCGCAGAACGCCGTGCTGGCCTGCAAGAAAATCCTTCACACCTTCGGTATCAAGCCCCGTGCCTGGCGTGCAGGCTTGCCGCCTCTTCTGGACCGGTTCTATCGCCATGGCTGATGCCCCCATCCTGATCACCGGCGGTGCCGGCTTCATCGGCTCCCACCTGAGTGACGCCTTGCTGGCGCGTGGCTACGCCGTGCGCATCGTCGACGACCTCTCCACGGGCAAGCGCGACAACCTGCAACTGGACCACCCCCTGCTTGAGTTTGTCGAGGGGGACGTTGCCGACGCCAAGCTGGTCCAGCGCGCTGCGGCGGGCTGCCAGGCCGTGGTGCACCTGGCTGCGGTGGCCTCGGTGCAGGCTTCGGTCGACGACCCGGTGCGCACGCACCAGAGCAATTTCATCGGCACGCTCAACGTGTGCGAAGCCATGCGTGTTCACGGGGTGCGCCGCGTGTTGTTCGCGTCCAGTGCAGCGGTCTACGGCAATAACGGTGAAGGCCAGTCCATCGCCGAAGACACACCCAAGGCGCCGCTGACACCGTACGCCGTGGACAAGCTGGCCAGCGAGCAGTACCTGGAGTTCTATCGGCGCCAGCATGGCCTTGAGCCTGTAATCTTCCGGTTCTTCAATATCTTCGGGCCGCGGCAGGATCCTTCCTCGCCTTATTCGGGCGTCATCAGCATCTTCAGCGAGCGTGCAGTGCAAGGCCAGCCAATCACCGTGTTCGGTGACGGCGAGCAGACGCGGGATTTCCTGTATGTAGGTGACCTGGTGCAGGTCATGGTCCAGGCGCTCGAACAAGCGCAGGTCGAGGAGGGGGCCGTGAACATCGGTCTCAACCAGGCCACGTCGCTGAACCAGATGCTCGCTGCGCTCCAGCAGGTGGTGGGCAGCTTGCCAGCAGTCAGCTACACCACGCCGCGGTCGGGCGACATCCGCCATTCGCGTGCGGACAACAGGCGGTTGCTGGCTCGTTTCGACTTCCAGCGGGCCACCTCGATGGTGGAGGGGCTGGCCCGGTTGCTGGGCAAGCTCCGTTAGCAATCGAGGGGCGCTCTATTGGGCGTTCAGCAAGACGGTAACGAAAAAGGGGCGGCCTTGGCCGCCCCGTGCGTTTTGCAGCGGTCGATCAGAACTTGTAGCCCAGGCCGACCATGTAGACCCAAGGGTCAACGTCCACGTCGACCTTGGTCTTGCTATAACCCAAGGCGCTCGGGCCGTTCACGCTGGCCTTGGTGTCGATGTCCACGTACCAGACGGCGGCGTTGACCAGCAGGTTGTCGGTGATCATGTAATCCATGCCCAGCTGGCCGGCGAACCCGACCGAATCTTGCAGTTTCAGATTGCTGAACCCTTGCTGCTTGCGGTTGCTGCTCAGGTCTTCATCGAAGAACAAGGTGTAGTTGATGCCCACGCCCGCATAAGGTTGGAACTTCGACGACGCCTCCATCGGGTAGTACTGCAACGAAAGGGTCGGCGGCAGCTGCTTGATGTCGGCCAGCTTGCCATCCAGCCCGCCGCCCAGCCCTTTCACGCCTACCGTGTGCTTGAACGGCGTGGCTGCCAGCAGTTCCAGGCCAACGTGGTCGGTGAGCATGTAGGCGAATGCCAGACCCAGCTGGGTATCGCTGTCCAGGGTCGCCTTGGTGCCTGCCACCTTGTTGCCGTCGAACTTCAGGTCGCTGCTGCTCTCGTTGGGCGCAGTGGTGATGGCGCCTGCACGTACGATGAAATCACCGGGCTGATACGCGTGCGCAGCCGGGGCGGCGAGTGCCAGGGCCACGAGTGAGGCACCGAGCAAGGACTTGTTCATGGAAGCTCCCAAAGGACGTTGATAATCGTGTAGTCCAATGGTACGGATGCGATTAAACAGAAAGTTTGACCCAGCTCAACGAAGCGTCTGCACCGGCCTTCGGAAGGCTCATCTGAGTTCGTAGGCGTAGATCTTCTCGGCTTCCATCTGGTAACCCGCCTCAGCCAGTTCGCTGCTCGAAGGTTTGACGTGCATCGTGCCCTCTATCCAGTAGGGCTGGTACAGATCCTCTACCCGTACGCCCATTTCACTGACGATGTGCACAATCTGGTTCGACGGGGGCGGGGGCACATGGATGCACGCGCCGTAGTACGGCACCAGCAGAAATTCGGTGGTGCGGCCTTGCTCATTGACTTCCAGCGGCACGATGTAGCCCGGCAGCTTGATCTGCTGGCCATCGAGGCTGTTCACCACCGGTGCACCGGGCGCCTGCTGGCGCGCGGCTGGGGCGGACTCGGCAGACAGCGCATCGCTGAGCTGCGACATGTCATGCAGGGGTGCCAGTTGCGGTGCGACGACCGGTGCGCCCTCTGGGATCAGGGCGGGCCAGTCGAGCTCCCGGGGCTGCGATGCCCATGCAGGCACCGCGAGCATCACGAGCAGCGAACAAAGCAGACGCCGGGCGGGGCTGCTGATTGACAGGCCGGCGCCAAAACGGCCAGTCCATGCGCTTGCTAGCGCGTCGCGAGCCACGAAGCAGGCGGTGAGAAATCGCATCATCACAGGCTCTCAAAGGTGGATCGACAAGCCATCTGCCAACGACTGTCGATAGGCTCGCCATGCCGGAACGCTGCCCATCAACAGCGCTGCGCCAAGGATGATAGCCAGCAAGGACCATTCATGCGTGCTGGGCCAGGCCAGTGGCAGGTACAAGCCATAGTTGGCCTGCACGTAACCCTGGGCCAGGGCGATACCGGCGTACAGCAGGCCAAGCCCGGCAACGATCCCGGCAGTTGCCAGTGCCAGGGCCTCAAGCACTAGCAGCCCGGCGATGTGCCATGGCCGTGCACCGACCGAGCGCAGGATCGCCATTTCCCGGCGGCGCTCGTTCAGGCTGGTGAGGATCGCCGTGAGCATGCCAATCAGGCCAGTGAGCACGACGAACAGCGACACCACGAACAGGGCCTGTTCGGCAGTGCCCATCAGGCTCCACAACTCCTGCAACGCCACCCCTGGCAAAATCGCCAACAGCGGCTCGTTCCGGTACTCATTGATTTCGCGCTGCAGGCTGAAGGTGGCGATCTTGTTGTTCAAACCCAACATGAACGCCGTGATCGCAGCGGGTTGCAGGTCCATGCCACGCGCCTGTTCTGCACTGATGCGTCCCGCACCTCGGGCCGGCACGCCGTTGTGCCAGTCGATATGGATGGCCTCCATGCCGGCCAGGCTGATGTGCAAGGTGCGGTCAACCGGCGTGCCGGTGCGCTTGAGTACACCGACCACGGTAAAGGGTTTGTCGTCGTGCTTGACCAGGCTGATCGCCGCCACGCCATGGGCCAGCACCAGTTTGTCGCCCAGCTTGTAGTGCAAGGCATCGGCAACCTCTGCACCCAGTACCACCTCGAAAGGATCGTCGGCAAATTCCCGACCCTGGCGCAACGTCAGGTGCTGCTTGCGCCCGTACTGATAGTGGTCGAAATAGGCGCCGGTGGTGCCCATCACCCGGTAGCCGCGGTGCGAGTCGCCCAAGGAGATGGGGATCGCCCACTTCACCCGTGGGTCCTGGGCGTAGTGCTGGTAGCTGTCCCAGCGGATGTTGTTGGTGGCATTGCCGATGCGAAACACCGAGTACAGCAACAGGTTCACCGAGCCTGACCGCGCCCCGACAATCAGGTCAGTACCACTGATGGTGCTGGCAAAGCTGGCGCGGGCTTCGGTGCGCACCCGCTCGACGGCCAGCAGCAGGCACACCGACAAGGCGATGGCGAACGCGGTGAGAAAGGCGGTGAAGCGGCGGTTGGCCAGGCTGGCCAAGGCAAGACGAAGCAGGTACATCATGCCTCCCGGGGTTTGGCGGCGCGATTGAGCTCGGCCAGGGACAGGTGACGGTCGAACAGCGGGGCCAGGCTTTGGTCATGACTGACGAACAGCAAGCTCGAGCCTGCCGCGCGGCATTCGTTGAACAGCAAGGCGATGAACGCTTCGCGGGTATCGGCATCCAGCGCTGATGTGGGCTCATCGGCGATCACCAGCTCGGGCTGGCCGATCAAAGCGCGGGCGGCGGCGACGCGTTGCTGCTGGCCGATCGACAGGCTGTCGGCTCGCCGCGCCAGCAACTGCCTATCGCGCAGGCCCAGATGGGCGAGCAATTCGCTGGCGGCCTGGTCGACGCTACCGTGGCGCTCGATGGCACGCTGGGCGCGGCTGCGGGAGAAACGACAGGGCAGCTCGACATTTTCCCGTACCGAGAGAAACGGCAGCAGGTTGAATTGCTGGAAGATGTATCCGGTGTGGTCCACACGGAAACGGTCACGGGCACCTTGGCCGAGTAAGGCCAGGTCCTGCCCAAGCAGTTGGATTCGCCCACGGGCTGGCCGGTTGACCCCGCCGAGCAAGCCCAGCAGGGTGGTCTTGCCACTGCCGCTGGGGCCCTTGAGAAACACAGCCTCACCGGCTTGCAGGTCAAAGGCCGGGATATCCAGCAATGGCGGTTGTCCCGGCCAGGCGAACTCCACGCCTTGCAGGTGAATCAGCGGCTGGTTCATTCAGAGTGTGACCACGGCCTTGGTTGGCGCGGTTTCCACTCCCTTCTGGCCGTTCGGGCCGATCAATTGCACATTGATTTTCTGCGTGGCGGGGAAGGCCTTGAACAGCGGCGACAGGTCGATCTGGGTGAGCTTTTCGGGCGCTGCGCAGGTGAATTGGTAATGGGCGTTGATGTCGCTGTGGACGTGGCCTTTCTCGTGCTCGTCGCCATCGTCGTCAGCCTTGGCCGCATCCCCGAACAGTGGGCTTTGCAGTTCTTGCTGGTCTGGCGTGCAACCAGCGGCCGCCGTCAGGGCGAACAACTTCAGGGGCTGTTCCAATTGCTGACGCACGGCGGCTACCTTGGCCTTGTCGGCATCGCTGCTGGCCATGTGCTCGAAGCCGACCAGGTTCATCGCCGGGCTGTCCAGCTCAAGCTCCAGGGTTTTGCCGTCGAGCACGGCATTGAGCTTGGCCACACCATGCTCATGGGCGGCAAGCGTGCCATGGCCGTGATCATGCTCATGTTCATCGTGGGCATGGGCCATCATGGCCAGGGGCAAGCAGGCGAAGGGCAGGGCTAGCAGCAGACGACGCATGGATGACTCCAGGAGCAGGTCAATAGGAGTGGTTATGTTATAACGATTGTTTGGCGGGCCGCCAGCCTCGTGGCTCAGGTTTCATGTTGCGGTAGCATGGCGGCAATGACTTGAGTGAGGACCTACAGTGAGAATTCGTGGAACGATCGGTGAGTGGCCGGTGGACTTGACCATTGAGCTTGATCCCCAGGAATGGGCGCAGTTGGCGCGGCCAACCGAACAACTCCCCGCTTCGACACCCCAGCCAGCTGCCGCGATGCTTCCCGCAGCGACGAAGGATGACGGGCCATGGCGGGTAGCCTGCGAGTTGTTGCGCACGGCTGGCCGTATGGAGGGGCCAGAGCTGCTTGAGCAACTGCAGGGCGTCACGGGGGACTTTGGCGCAGCCAAGCGGTTGCTGGTGCGGTTGCGGCACCATGGGCAGGTACGGGTGTTCAGTGAGGGCGAAACGCCGGTGTATGTATGGCAGACCGACGAAAAGGTGTAGATGACCTTCAAAAGACGTGACAGGTGTACCTGTGGCCGGCTCGCGGGTCATGGATGAACAGCCCAGGCAACGGGTGCTGTGCAGTCATCGTCAAGCTGTAGCCCTCATCAGCCTCCAGCTAGCCCTCGGCGAAGCCTGAGCAAGGGCATGAGCAAGGCGGCGTGCCTCACTCGTGCCCTTCACGCCTGATAAGCGTCAGTACATCGCAGCGAACAGCTTACGGCGATACGTACCCACCAGCGGATGGGCACTGCCGAGCAACTCGAACACCTGCAGCAATGCCTTGTGCGGTAGCCCATTTTCGTAACCGCGATTGCGCTGGAACAACTTGAGCAGGCTTTCAAGCGCGGGCTCGTACTGCTGGCGTGCCAGCTGCTGGATGCACAGTTGGTACGTGGCCTCGTCATCTTGTGGGTTCTGTGCCAGACGGCTTTTCAGGTCTGCAACCTCCGGCAGGCTGGCGGCCTGGCGCAGGAAAGTCAGTTGCGCCTTGGCGCCGGCCAGGGCGGCCTTATGGTCCTCGGTCTTGACCGCGTCTAGCACCACCTGGGCCTCGCCCAGCTCGCCGCGCTCGGCCAGGCAGCGGGCGTACAGGATCAGGCCTTCGGCGTTGCTATTGTCTTCTGCAAGCAATTGCTGCAGCACCGCTTCGGCTTCGCCAAAACGGCTTTCGGCGAACAGCGCCTGAGCCTGTTCCAGCGGCGAGGCGGTGGGTGGCGCCGGCAGTTGCACATGTGGCTCGAGCATGGTGCGGATCGCCGATTCCGGCTGAGCACCGGCAAAACCGTCGACCGGCTGGCCATCCTTGAACAGCACCACGGTTGGCAGACTGCGGATGCCGAATTGCGCCACGACCTGTTGCTCGACGTCGCAGTTGATCTTGGCCAGCAGCAGTTCGCCCTGGTACTCCTCGGCAATTTTTGCCAGAAGCGGCATCAGCGCTTTGCAAGGCGCGCACCATTCGGCCCAGAAATCGACCAGCACTGGCTTGTGGAATGAATTCTCGATCACCAGCTGCTGGAAGGTGGCATCGGTGGCATCGAAGATATAGGGGGTGTCCTGGGTCATCGCGACTCTCGCAAATCCGTGAATGGCACCACTATAAAGGCTCGCGGCTGGCGTGGTACAGGCTGACCCGGCGGAATTCGTGCGGCTCGGCCAAGTCCGGCAGGGTCAAGGCGTCGAGCACCCCAAGTGGTCGGTACAACGGGTGGCTGAAGTCCCGTACGCGAGAGTCGGCCACCAGTGCCTGTCGGCCCCGGTCGAGGAAGGTATCGAGCAGCGGCAGGTTGGCGCGGTCGTAGAGTACATCGGCCACCAGGATCAGGTCGAAACGGTCATCCTCGGCAAAAAAGTCGCTGCTGTAGCCCAGTTCCACCTGGTTCAAGGCGGCGTTGGCACGGCAGGCGTCCAAGGCCAGCGGATCAAGGTCGCAGGCCACGACCTCCAGCGCACCTGCACGGGCAGCGGCGATGCCGGCGATACCGGAACCGGCGCCAAAATCGAGCACCCGCTTGCCGGCTACCCACTCCCGGTGCTCGGCCAGGTAGCGCGCCATGGCCAGGCCACTGGCCCAGCAGAAGCTCCAGTACGGCGGATCTTCGAGAATGCGCCGGGTTTCTTCGCTGCTAAAAGCGCGGTCCATGTTCTGATCATCGATCAGCCATAATTTCAACGCACAGTCAGGCAGGTCGCTGATCACCAGCCGTGCCTCGCCAATCAGGCCGCTCAAGGCCTGTTGCAACGCCACTGGCGCCACTTACGGTGCCTTTTCGAACTGCAGCGGGCCGGTGGCCTGGGTCTGTGCCTGGGTGATGCGCAGCGGCGGCAAGTGCATGATCAACTGGCCTGAGCGGCTGGCTCGTCCACGCAGCTCTACCCTGGCGTCGGCCGGAAATGCCTCGGGGTTGAAACGCAGCTGGTAGGGCAAGGCCTGGCCGGTACCCGGCAAGGTGCTACTGGCCAGTAGCTGTTGCGGCCTGTCGCGGTCATCGATCACCAGCAGGGCAAGTTCTACCTCTGCGCCGGCGGGGATGCCCAGCAACGTGCCGCTCAGCTCGCGCTGATAGGCCGGCAAGGGGCCAAGCGGCTGGGCCTTTTTGGACACTTTGGCGGGCGCCGGAGCAGGCGGTTGTTCGGTCTTGGGCTGGTCACTGCCGCAGGCGGTGAGCAGGGCGGCGCAGCACAGCACGGCAAGCGCTCGAAGTGGCATGGGGTAGTCCTTCAGGGGCAGAATTGCATGGATGTTAACCCCTTTGGCTTGTCTTGCCAGTGGGATGCGCTACCATGGCCCTCCCTTTTTTTGTTGCCTGCCACCATGCACTGTCCCTTTTGCGGTGCCAACGACACCAAGGTCATCGACTCGCGCCTGGTTGCCGAGGGCGAGCAAGTGCGGCGCCGTCGCGAATGCGTCGCCTGCGGCGAGCGCTTCACCACCTTCGAGACCGCCGAGCTGGTACTGCCCCGGCTGATCAAACAGGACGGTACTCGCCAGCCCTTCGACGAAGACAAGTTGCGGGCCGGCATGCAGCGTGCGCTGGAAAAACGCCCTGTCAGTGTCGAGCGCCTCGAGGCCGCCCTGGCCCACATCAAGAGTCGGCTGCGCGCCACCGGCGAGCGCGAGGTCAAGTCGCTGGTGGTGGGCGAGCTGGTGATGGGCGAGTTGCGCAAACTCGATGAAGTCGCCTACATCCGCTTCGCCTCGGTTTATCGGCGCTTCCAGGACCTTGACGAATTCCGCGAAGAAATCGACCGCCTGGCCCGTGAGCCGGCCAAAGAGTGAGCATGCAAACCCCCGCAGCTGTGCTTGACGCCCATTACATGGCCCGTGCCCTTGAGTTAGCGCGCAAGGGGCTCTACACCACCCACCCCAACCCGCGTGTGGGTTGCGTCATCGTCCGTGATGGCGAGGTGGTGGGCGAGGGCTGGCATGTGCGCGCCGGGGAGCCCCATGCCGAGGTGCATGCGCTTGCCCAGGCAGGCGAGCGTGCGCGGGGCGGCTGTGCCTATGTCACCCTCGAACCCTGCAGCCACCATGGCCGTACGCCGCCGTGTGCCGAAGCCTTGGTCAAGGCCGGTGTGGCGCGCGTAGTGGCCGCCATGCAGGACCCCAATCCCCAGGTGGCTGGGCGGGGCCTGCAGCGACTTGCCCAGGCCGGTATCGACGTGGCCAGCGGGGTGCTCGAAGAGCAGGCGCGGGCACTCAACCCCGGGTTCCTCAAGCGCATGGAACAGGGGTTGCCGTTCGTGCGCGCCAAGCTGGCCATGAGCCTGGATGGTCGTACCGCCATGGCCAGCGGCGAAAGCCAGTGGATCACCGGCCCTGCGGCGCGTTCTGCCGTGCAGCGTCTGCGCGCGCGCTCCAGCGTGGTGCTGACCAGTGCAAGCAGCGTACTGGCTGACGGTGCCCGCATGACGGTGCGTGGCGCCGAGTTGGGCCTGGACGCCGAAACCACCGCGCTTGCCCTGAGCCGGGCACCGCTGCGGGTGCTGGTCGATGGCCGTTTGCGCTTGCCCTTGCAGGCGCCCTTCTTTCAGGCCGGCCCCGCGCTGGTGGTGACCGCCGTCGCAGATGACCCACGTTATGCCGCTGCCGGCCATGAACTGCTCAGCCTGCCGGGCGACAATGGCCATGTGGACCTGCGTGCCCTGCTTCAAGCTCTGGCCGCCCGTGGCGTCAACGAAATCCTGCTGGAAGCCGGCGCCGGCCTGGTCGGGGCCTTCGCCCAGCAAGGCCTTGTCGACGAGTACCAGCTGTTCATGGCAGGCACCTTCCTGGGCTCAAGCGCACGCCCACTGCTGGACTGGCCACTGAACCGCATGAGCGAGGCACCGCGGCTGAAGATCACCGACATGCGCGCAGTAGGCGATGACTGGCGGGTCACAGCCGTACCGCTGCCTGCGCCCGGCGTATAATGCGCGGCTTGCCCCGCGCACACCGTTTTGAGGAAGACCCATGTTCACCGGCATCATCGAATCCATCGGCACTATCCGCAGTCTGACGCCCAAAGGTGGCGACGTGCGCGTGCACGTCGACACCGGCAAGCTTGACCTGGGTGACGTCAAGCTCGGCGACAGCATCGCCGTCAATGGCGTTTGCCTGACGGCGGTGGAATTGCCTGGCAACGGCTTCTGGGCCGATGTGAGCGTGGAGACCCTCAAGCGCACGGCTTTCGTCGACTTGAAAAGTGGCAGCAAGGTCAACCTTGAAAAAGCGCTGACGCCAACCACCCGGCTGGGGGGACACCTGGTCAGCGGTCACGTCGACGGTGTCGGCGAAATCATCTCGCGCAGCGATAACGCCCGCGCCATCCAGTTTCGCGTGCGTGCGCCGCGAGAACTGGCCAAGTACATCGCCCACAAGGGTTCGATTACCGTCGATGGCACCAGCCTGACGGTCAACGAGGTCAATGGCGCCGAATTCGAGCTGACCATCGTCCCGCACACCCTGTCCGAAACCATCATGGCCGACTACCGCGCAGGGCGTCGGGTAAACCTTGAGGTCGACCTGCTGGCCCGTTACCTGGAGCGCTTGCTGCTGGGCGACAAGGCGGCCGAGCCGAGCAAGGGCAGTGGCATCACCGAAAGTTTCCTGGCCGCCAACGGCTTCTTGAAATCCTGATTGAGAAGGGGGTGCCGCGTGGCGCTCAACAGCATCGAAGAACTGGTCGAAGACATCCGCCAGGGCAAAATGGTCATCCTGATGGATGACGAAGACCGTGAGAACGAAGGCGATATCATCATGGCAGCCGAATGCTGCCAGCCCGAGCACATCAACTTCATGGCCAAGCACGCCCGTGGCCTGATCTGCATGCCGATGACCCGCGAACGTTGCGAAACCCTCAAGCTGCCCCTGATGGCGCCGCGCAATGGTTCAGGCTTCGGCACCAAGTTCACCGTTTCGATCGAGGCTGCCGAGGGTGTCACCACCGGCATTTCCGCCGCCGACCGTGCCCGCACCGTGCAAGCGGCTGCCGCCAAGGACGCCAAGGCCGAAGACATCGTCAGCCCTGGGCATATCTTCCCGCTCATGGCTCAGCCAGGCGGTACGCTGGCTCGCGCCGGGCACACCGAGGCAGCCTGCGACCTGGCACGCATGGCCGGGTTCGAGCCCAGCGGCGTGATCTGCGAGGTGATGAACGACGACGGCACCATGTCGCGCCGCGCCGAACTGGAAGTGTTCGCTGCCGAGCACGGCCTGAAGATCGGCACCATCGCCGATCTCATTCACTACCGCATGATCCACGAGCGCACCGTGCAGCGGGTTTCCGAGCAGTCGGTGGAAAGCGAGCTGGGCGAGTTCAACCTGGTCACCTACCGCGATGCGGTTGAAGGTGACGTGCACATGGCCTTGACCCTGGGCGCCATCTGCGCCGAAGAGCCCACCCTGGTGCGCGTGCACAACATGGACCCGCTGCGCGACCTGCTGCTGGTCAAGCAGCCGGGTCGCTGGAGCCTGCGCGCCGCCATGGCCGCCGTGGCCGAAGCCGGAAGCGGTGTGGTGCTGCTGCTGGGGCACCCGCTCGATGGCGATGTGCTGCTTGCGCATATTCGCGAAAGTGCAGGCGATGCACCGGCCAAGACCCCGACCACCTACAGCACCGTGGGTGCCGGTTCGCAGATCCTGCGTGACCTCGGCGTGCGCAAGATGCGCCTGATGAGTTCGCCGATGAAGTTCAATGCGATATCCGGATTCGACCTGGAAGTTGTAGAATACGTGCCCTCCGAGTGACTTGAGGCGGCAATGACGCCCTGCAGCTCGAGTCCATACCCCTGTCGAGGCCGCCAGCAAGCGGCCTTGCGTTTGAAGATGAGAATATCGCAATGACCCTGAAGACCATCGAAGGTACCTTCATTGCCCCCAAAGGTCGCTATGCTTTGGTGGTTGGCCGCTTCAACAGCTTCGTCGTCGAAAGCCTGGTAAGTGGTGCCGTTGATGCCCTGGTACGCCATGGTGTCAGCGAAAACGACATCACCATCATCCGTGCGCCTGGTGCGTTCGAGATTCCGCTGGTTGCCCAGAAGGTCGCCCAGCAAGGTGCTTACGACGCGATCATCGCGCTGGGCGCTGTAATCCGTGGCGGTACCCCGCACTTTGAATACGTGGCGGGCGAGTGCACCAAGGGCCTGGCTCAGGTGTCCATGGAGTTCGGTGTTCCTGTGGCGTTCGGCGTACTGACCGTCGACTCCATCGAACAGGCCATCGAACGTTCCGGCACCAAGGCCGGCAACAAAGGTGCAGAAGCTGCCCTGTCTGCCCTGGAAATGGTAAGCCTGCTGGCGCAGTTGGAGGCCAAGTGATTAGCGACGAAAGCGATCGTTTCAACCCGCGCGATCCCAAGCCTGCGGATGCCGGCAAGCCATCGAAAAGCGCCAAACGCCGTGAAGCCCGCAAGCTCGCGACCCAGGCACTGTATCAATGGCACATGGCGCAGCATTCGTTGAACGAGATCGAAGCGCAGTTTCGGGTCGATAACGATTTTGCAGATGTCGACGGCGCCTACTTCCGTGAAATCCTGCATGGCGTTCCGGCCATCAAGGGCGAAATCGACGGTGCGCTCGAGCCCTGCCTGGACCTGAGCCTTGACGAACTCGACCCGGTCGAACTGGCCGTGTTGCGTCTGTCCACCTGGGAGTTCATCAAGCGCATCGACGTGCCTTACCGCGTTGTGATCAACGAAGGCGTCGAGCTGGCCAAGGTCTTCGGCGCCACCGACGGTCACAAGTTCGTCAACGGCGTGCTCGACAAACTGGCACCGACGCTGCGCGAAGCCGAAGTCAAGGCGAACAAGCGCTGATTGCGGCGCAGCCTGGCCATGGGTGAGTTCGAGCTGATCAACCGTTACTTCGCCTCCGCGCACTGTGCAGTGCACGGCGAGGGCGAAGGGGTGGCGCTGGGCATCGGTGACGACTGTGCTCTGCTGGATCTGCCTCCCGGTGAGCAGTTGGCCGTCTCGACCGATACTCTGGTAGCTGGGGTGCATTTCCCTGCCGTCTGCGACCCGAAGCTGCTGGGTCAGCGCTGCCTGGCAGTCGCCGTCAGTGACCTGGCCGCCATGGGCGCTACCGCGATCGGTTTCACGCTGGCCCTCACCCTGCCTGACGTCAGCCACGCGTGGTTGGAGGAATACTCGGCAGGGTTGAGCCGCATGGCTCACCGTTGCCGCATGAGCCTGATTGGCGGGGACACGACCCGGGGTCCGCTGAGCATCACCGTGACGGTGTTCGGCCGTGTGCCGGCCGGGCAGGCATTACGCCGCACTGGCGCCCAGCCGGGCGACCTGCTGTATGTCGGTGGCGTGCTGGGCAAGGCCGCTGGCGCCTTGCCTCTGGTGCTCGGGGAGCGCCAGGCGCCGCCGGACGTGGCAGAGCCGCTGCTGGCCCACTATTGGGCGCCCATGCCGCAGCTCACCCTCGGTGCCTTGCTCAGAGGGCACGCCACGGCGGCACTGGATATTTCCGATGGGTTGCTGGCCGATTGCGGTCATATCGCCAAGGCCTCTGGCGTGGCGCTCGAGGTGAACCTGGCGCAGGTGCCAGTGTCACCCGAAGTGGAGGCGTTCCTGGGCCGCGAGGCAGCCGTGCAAGCAGCGCTCGCCGGTGGCGACGACTACATACTGGCGTTCACGGCACCTCCGGACGCCTTGACGCACCTTGCGCACTTTGGCTTCATCCAGGTCTACCCCATTGGCCGCGTGCTGCAAGGGCAGGGCGTGTCCCTGCGCGATGCGCACGGTCAGGACATCACGCCTCGGCAGCGGGGCTATCAACACTTTAGGGAGATACCGTGACCGACCACCCCAATCAGGTGCCTGCGGAGTTCGTTCCGCCATCGGTCTGGCGCAACCCTTGGCACTTCATCGCGTTCGGGTTCGGCTCCGGCACCTTGCCCAAAGCGCCCGGCACCTGGGGCTCGCTGGTGGCGATACCCTTCATTCCGCTCTGGCAGATGCTGCCCGATTGGGGGTACTGGCTGGTACTGGGGATCACCATGCTGTTCGGCTTCTGGCTGTGCGGCAAGGTGGCCAATGACTTGCGCGTGCATGACCACGAAGGCATCGTCTGGGACGAAATGGTCGGCATGTGGATCACGCTGTGGTTGGTGCCCGATGGCTGGCAGTGGCTGTTGGCGGGTTTTTTGATGTTCCGTTTCTTCGACATCCTCAAGCCTTGGCCCATTCGCTGGATCGATCGTCACGTGCATGGCGGCGTCGGCATCATGCTCGATGACGTGCTGGCCGGCGTCTTCGCCTGGTTGGGCATGCAGGTTCTGGTATGGGCTGTCGCGTAGAACGGGGGCTGCCATGGTGCTGAAGGGTATGCTACTGGCATTGTTGATGGCCGCTGCCCCATGGGCGGCTGCCGGCGACAGCCAGCCTGGCCAGATTCGCCTGGTCAGCGAGGAGTGGGCCGACTACACCAACGCAGATGGCACCGGTGTGGCCTGGGACGTGATGCGCAAGGTGTTCCAGCCCGCAGGGATCGAGGTCGTGCCGCAGAGTGCGCCGTATAGCCGTGCCATTGGCCTGGTCAAACGTGGCGAGGCTGACGCCTGGGTTGGCTCGTACAAGGACGAAAGTGAAGACAACCTCTACCCTCGCTGGCATTTCGACGTCGACCATATCTACGCCCTGGGGCTTGCCAGCAAGCCGGCCCCTACACTGGCAACCATAGGCGACTATCGCCTGGCTTGGGTGCGTGGCTATGCCTATGGCAAATACCTGCCCCGCGTGCGGGAGTACCGTGAAATTCAGCGACGCGAAGGCATTCTGCCCATGCTGGAGCATGACCGGGTGGACTTCTATGTCGACGCCATGACCGAAGTGGACTACGTCATCGGGCAAAGCTCGCAACCCGATCGATTCCGGCGCACCCATGTGGTCGAGCTGCCCATGTACCTGGCGTTTGCCCGCAGTGAGCGGGGTGAGGCACTGCGTGATGTGTTCGACAAACGCATGGCCGAACTGGTGCGCAGCGGCGAACTCAAGCCGATATTCGAACGTTGGAAACAGCCTTATCCTTTCGATGCCAGTACCAAACCGTAGCGCGTGGTACATGCCCGCAACCGCTACGCATCGAGGTTTTCGATAATAACCGGCGGTATACTGCGGGAGCACTGCCTGTAAGCTGCTGATACAATCGGTCCATTGAAATTCCCACTTATCCCAGGAGCACAACGTGCCCGTCGTCTTTGTTGCCGCCTCTAAACTCCCGACGCCTTTCGCGACTTTCACCATGCACGGCTTTCTGGATGAAGCCACTGGCCGCGAGCATGTGGTGCTCAGCCTGGGTGATATCGCCGATGGGCAGCCGGTACTGGGGCGCCTGCATTCCGAATGCCTGACCGGCGATGCCTTGTTCAGTCAACGCTGTGATTGCGGGTCGCAACTCGAAGCTGCCCTCCAGGCGATCGCCCGAGAAGGTCGTGGCGTGCTGCTTTACCTGCGCCAGGAAGGCCGTGGCATTGGCCTGCTGAACAAGATCCGCGCCTACGAACTGCAGGACGGAGGGGCGGACACGGTCGAAGCCAACGAGCGCCTCGGGTTTGCTGCGGATCAGCGCGACTATGCCATCTGCCTGCCGATGCTCGAGCACCTGGGTGTCAAGGCGTTGCGCTTGATGACCAACAACCCGCGCAAGGTCAAGGCCTTGACCGACATGGATATCGTGGTGGCCGAGCGTGTGCCGCTACACACCGGGCACAACCCGCACAACAGCCATTACCTGGCAACCAAGGCCGGCAAGCTGGGCCACATGCTGGGCAATGAACACCAGGGCGAGGTGCCCCAGGCATGACCCGCGCCGAGGTCAAGCGGCGCCTCGCCCTGGCTTGGTGGCAGTACCTGGCGGTGGGGCTTGTGCCGCTGCCGGTCATGGCCTGGGCCTTTGGCGGTGGCGAGGCGATGATTCCCATGTTGGCCATGCCGCTGTTCATCGCTGGCGCAGCCACGTTGTTTCTCACCTTGCCGCGCTTCGGTGCCTACAAGCGCGCGCTGATTGCCACCTCCAAGGCGCTCGGTACCGAAGCCGAGCCTGCTGCGTGGATCGAACTGGCTCGCGTGCGGCGCCTGGCCATGACCTATGCCTGCTTCCCCGCCTGGGTAGCCGCCGTGTCGGTACTGGTGGGCCTGGAAACCGTCCCACAGGTGCTGCTGGCCTTGTCCACCGTGGGCTTGCTCTACTTGTACCGTCTGCCGTCTCAGCTCGGCTGATGCGCCGGCTCATAGCGGGGCTGGCGCTACTGGCCTGCAGCCTGGCGAGCGCTGGGCCGCTACGCGTCGTCAGCCTGGCACCGTCGTTGACGGAAATCATGCTCGAACTGCAGGCAGGCGACCTGCTGGTGGGGGTGCTCGATGGGGGTGAACGGCCACCGGCGTTGCGAGCGTTGCCCTCGGTGGGGCGCTATGGCCAGCTGGACATGGAGCGTTTGCTCAGTCTGCGCCCTGATCTGCTGCTGCTGTGGCCGGGCAGTGTACCGCCCGCGCAGCGCGACCAGCTCAAACGTCTGGGCATCCCTGCCTTCAGCGCAGAGCCGCACAGCATCGAGCAGTTGATTGGCCAGATCGAAGAAATCGCTGAACACGTAGGCCACGCTGACCAAGGCCGCCGCTACGCTCGCGCCCTGCGTGCACGATTGAAAACACTGCGCCAGCAGTACCGTCGCGACAGGCCCCTGCAGGTCTTCTACCAGGTCTGGGATCGCCCCTTGTACACCTTGGGTGGTCAGCAAGTGATCAGCGATGCACTGGCCGTCTGTGGTGCGCGTAATGTCTTTGCGGATTTGAACCCGGCAGCGCCCCAGGTGAGCGTAGAGTCGGTCATTGCGCGCGACCCCGACATCATCCTGGCCGCCGATGCGCAACAGTTGGCCAGTTGGAAGGCCTGGCCGGCGCTGCGCGCGGTGGCGCAAGACGGGTTACTGGTGGTGCCGGACAACGGCATCGAGCGCCCCAGTGGGCAGATGATCGAAGCGACGGCTCGCCTGTGCGAACTGCTGGCCGCTAGAGCGCCGGTGCCCACGTCACGCTGAACAACAGCGTGCGCCCTTCTTCCTGGTAGGCATGGGGGCTGCCCTCGTAGCTGTACAGGGCGCGGCTGTAGCCACGGTCGAACAGGTTGTCCAGCTTCGCCTCCACGGTCAGCGCCTCGGTGGCTGCCCAACTGCCGCGCAGGCCCAGCAACCCATATCCACCCAAACGGTTGCGGTTGGCTTCGTCATCGTAGCTGCTGCTGACAGCCTGTACGCTGGCACCGATGCCGAAGGGTCCCACACGGCGGTCCAGGTCCAGGCTCAGGGTGCGGCGTGCCCGTCGGGCCAATGTATGGCCACTGTCGCGGTCACGGGGGTCGATCATCGCCAGGCCCAGCTGGCTGCTCCATTCGCCCCACTGTTGGGCCAGGGCCAGCTCTACACCGTCGACGCGCGCCGA
Organism: Pseudomonas sp. UBA5568; assembly: GCF_002425525.1. Lineage (NCBI taxonomy): Bacteria > Pseudomonadati > Pseudomonadota > Gammaproteobacteria > Pseudomonadales > Pseudomonadaceae > Pseudomonas > Pseudomonas sp. UBA5568. The sequence goes on from NZ_DIMK01000054.1 coordinate 50,177, forward strand.
GGCCACGTTGCGGGGAATGGCGTCCTGACCGAACACGATCGCATCGCGCAGGTCGGTGCGGTACAGGGAAGCCTCCAGGCGGGTGTCGGTAGACAGCTGGCTGCGCCACTGCACTTCATAGGTCCTGGCGTGCTCGGGGTCAAGGTCAGGGTTGCTGAACTGCGGGTAATACAGGTCGTTGAACGTCGGGGCCCGGAAGCCTTCGCTGTAGGACAGCACCACATCATTGCGATCATCGAGCGCAACGCTCACGCTGCCACTCCAGGTGGTGTGAGTGCCGAACTGCTCGTTGCGGTCCTGGCGTACGCCCGCTTCGGTGGAGAACAGCGGGCCTTGATAGCGGTGCTGAAGAAACACCGCCCGGTTCCAGCGGCTGTCCTTCTCGAAGTCGGTACTGGCGTGCACGCGGTCCTGATACCAGTCGGCGCCGGCGAGCAGGCTGTGCTGATCGTTCAGGGCCAGGTCGTTCTGCCAGGTCATCTGGTCGCGGTAGGTGTTGAACACAAAGCGTTCTGAGCTCAACGTGTCGCGCTTGTCGTCACGGTTTTCGCTGTGCGCCACCTCCATCCGCGTGTGCCAGTTGTCGGTGAGCTGGGCGTCGAGGTAACTGCCCAGGCTGGCGACGGTGAAGTCGGTGTACGGCTGTTGGCCGACGCTTTGGAAGGTGACAGGGTCGAAGCCGCCGAATGGATTGTCGTATTGACTGCGGCCCTGACTGTGCAGCAGGTTCAGGCCGACTTCGATGCGCTCGCCGAGCGTCTGGCTCAGGCTGAAGTTGAGCGATTTGTTGCGGTAAGCGTCATGGTCGGCGTCACTGCTGAACGACGGTCCGGTTGAATCGATGCCTGCCGTTTCGTCCAGGCTTGCGCCCAGGTTGAAGCGCGTTGAGCCATCGGCGCCCGACACACCCAGGCTGCGCTGGAAGGTTTTTCGGCTACCGGCAGCCAGGCGCACGCGCGGGTGCAGGCCGTCACCGAGGCTCCGTCGGGTGAACACTTGGATGACCCCGCCAATGGCATCGCTGCCATATACCGCCGACCGAGAGCCGCGAAGCACTTCGACACGCTCGATCTGGTCGACGTTGAGAAACTGCAGGCCGCTGTCGCCTGAGGTCGCGTTGGCGATGCGTACACCATCGACCAGCACCAGCGTTTGCGCGGTCTTGGTGCCGCGAATGAAAAGGCCTGGCAAGCTGCCGCGCCCGCCGGTCGGTGCCACTTGCACGCCCGGCACGCGGCTGAGCAGGTCCATGACGCTACTCGGTTGCAGGCGGTCGATATCGGCCCGGGTAAACACGGTGTTCGCAGCACTGGTGGCGGTGCGCGATTCGACCTGTCGGCTGGCGCTGATGAGCACGTCAGGCAGTTTCAGGGCGTCATCTCGTTCGGACGCCAGCAGGGGCAGAGGGAGGCAAAGCAGGGTGGCAAGGGTCGGGTTTTTCACGGGCGGTACATATCTGCGAAGTCTGCGCACTCCAACACAGCGGAGCCCAGCGCAGAAAGGCCCTTGCCCTCAGAGTCGCCATGAACGAAAAAGAAGCCGGCAATCACAGACCCCGTTGGGTAAATGACTGCCTGCTCGTTTGGCTGAGCACCCGGGCTGCAGCGCAGCCCTGCACATCAAAGTCCCAGCTTGACCATGCGGGCCTTGACGCTAGCTTCGATGCCCGCTGCATCCAGCCCACACTCTGCCAGCATCTGCGCGGGCTTGGCGTGTTCCACATAAAGGTCCGGCAAGCCCAGGTGCAGCAACGGCTTGACCACCGCTTCCCTGGCCAGGCACTCGCCAACGGCAGCACCGGCGCCGCCCATGATGGCATTTTCTTCGAGGGTCACCAGCAGTTCGTGGCTACCTGCCATTTCCAGCACCAGGGCATCATCCAGCGGCTTGACGAAGCGCATGTCGACGACCGTGGCGTTGATCTGTTCGGCTACTTGCAGGGCTTCGGCCAGCTGCACGCCAAAGACCAGCAGCGCGACCTTTTCACCTTGGCGACGCACCACGCCCTTGCCAATCTCCAGCGGTTCCAAGCCCTCGCCGACAGCAGCGCCAGGGCCTGTACCGCGCGGATAGCGCACGGCAGCCGGGCCGTTGTAGAGGTGGCCCGTGCTGAGCATCTGGCGCAACTCGCTTTCGTCGCTGGGGGTCATCACCAGCATGCCAGGGATGCAGCGCAGGTAGGACAGGTCATAGCTACCGGCATGGGTCGGGCCATCTTCACCCACCAGACCGGCGCGGTCGATGGCGAACAGCACGTCCAGGTTCTGCACGGCCACGTCATGAATCAACTGGTCATAGGCCCTCTGCAGGAAGGTCGAGTAGATAGCCACTACCGGTTTGCTACCTTCGCAAGCCATGCCCGCCGCGAGCGTGACGGCATGCTGTTCGGCAATTGCCACGTCGAAATAACGTTCAGGGTAGCGCTCGCTGAACGCCACCAGGTCGGAGCCTTCCTTCATGGCCGGCGTAATGCCCACCAGGCGATCGTCGGCAGCGGCCATGTCGCAGAGCCACTGGCCGAACACGGCGGAATATTTCGGTCCGCTGGCCTGTTTCGGCGCAACCGGCTTGTCCACAGGCTCGAGCTTGGTGATGGCGTGGTAGCCGATCGGGTCGATCTCGGCCGGGGCGAACCCCTTGCCCTTTTTTGTCACCACGTGCAGGAACTGCGGGCCCTTGAGGTCGCGCATGTTGCGCAGGGTGGCGATCATCGTGGGCAGGTCGTGACCATCGATGGGACCGATGTAGTTCCAGCCCAGCTCTTCGAACAGCGTGCCGGGTACCAGCATGCCCTTGGCATATTCTTCGGTACGCCGCGCTATTTCCCACGCACCTGGCAGGCGCGACAGCACTTTCTTGCTGCCTTCGCGCATGCTGGAGTAGGTGCGGCTGGAGAGGATCTTGGCCAGGTAGTTGGACAAGCCCCCCACATTGCGCGAGATCGACATGTCATTGTCGTTGAGGATCACCAGCATGTCGGCGTTGACTTCCTGGGCGTGGTTCAACGCCTCGAACGCCATGCCTGCGGTGAGGGCGCCGTCGCCGATGACCGCAATCGACTTGCGAGCGCTGTTTTGCAGGCGCGCCGCGATGGCCATGCCAAGGGCTGCGCTGATCGATGTGCTGGAGTGACCGACGCCGAAGGTGTCGTACACGCTTTCGCTGCGGCGCGGGAAGGCGGCTACGCCGTCCTTCTGGCGGAGGCTGAGCATGCGGTTGCGGCGCCCGGTCAGAATCTTGTGCGGGTAGGCCTGGTGGCCCACGTCCCATACCAACCGGTCATCGGGGGTATCGAAGACGTAGTGCAGGGCGATGGTCAGCTCGATGACGCCCAGGCCGGCACCGAAGTGCCCACCGGTCTGGCCCACGGTATACAGAAGTTCCTGGCGCAACTCGTCGGCCAGGGTCTCCAGGTCGGCTTCGGCCAGACGGCGCAAGCCATCTGGCGTGTCAGCGCGGTCGAGCAGCGGCGTGACCGGGCGTTCGCGGGGGATCTCTTGAAACGTCGTGGGCATCAGGCGAGTCGTTATAGGTGTATTAAGACGCGGCAGTTTACCCCATTGTAGGAAAAGCTGCCCATTCAGACGGGTGACGCGCTGGCGGCTTAACAGCCATCACGCGCTACTCGCCAGGTCAGTTGCGGCGTTCGACGATGTAGCACGCCAGGGCTCGCAGTGGCTCGGCCTTTTCGTCGAACCTTTCCAATGCGACCAATGCCTGGTCGCGCAGTTCGATCGCGTAGGCCTTGGCCGCCTCCATGCCCAGCAGGGCGGGGTAGGTCGGCTTGTCGCGGGCGATGTCGGCGCCCTGGCGTTTACCCAGTGTAGCCGTATCGCTTTCCACATCGAGGATGTCGTCCTGAACCTGGAAGGCCAGGCCGATGGCCTGCGCATACACCTGCAAGGCATCGAGCTGCGCCTGGTCGGCGCGGGCACTGGCCAGCCCGCCAAGGCGGACGCTGGCCTCGATCAGTGCACCGGTCTTGTGCCGGTGCATGAACGCCAAGGCTTGCTGGTCCAGCTTCATGCCCACCGAGCCCAGGTCGATGGCTTGCCCGCCCACCATGCCAGCGGGGCCGGCGGCCGAGGCCAAGGCCTGCACCATGGCCAGGCGAAGTGCGTCGGTCTGGGGGCTCAGGTGGGGGTCGAGCAGTGCGCTGAAGGCCAGGCTTTGCAGGCCGTCACCGGCAAGAATGGCACAGGCCTCGTCGAACGCCTTGTGCGTGGTCGGCTGGCCGCGGCGCAGGTCGTCGTCATCCATGGCCGGCAAGTCGTCGTGGACCAGCGAGTAAGCGTGGATGAGCTCGACGGCGCAAGCGGCGCCGTTGGCGTGCTCCGCCGGAGCGCCCAAGGCCTCGCAGGCCGCGTAGGCGAGCAGCGGGCGTACGCGTTTGCCGCCGTTCATCACGCTGTAGCGCATTGCGGCGTACAGGCGTTCAAGCTCGGCCGTGGGGGCGATGAACAGCGGCTCGAGTGCGCCATCGACGCGTGCCTGGCAGGCGGACTGATAGGCACCGATCATGCCTCGGGCTCCACGTCGAAGGGCTGGGCAGTCAGCTCGCCATCGCGCTCCAGCAGAACCTGCACCTTCTGTTCGGCCTGAGCCAGTGCGCCTTGGCAATCACGCGTCAGGGCAATGCCTTGTTCGAAAGCGGCAAGCGAGTCCTCCAGGGACAACTCGCCGTTCTCCAGGCGCTCGACCAGTGCCTGCAACTCGGCAAGGGATTGCTCGAAATCAAGGGAAGCTTTTTTGCGGGCCATGGCGGCAGTCTCGGCGGTAGTCTGAACGCCGCGACACTAGCAGAGCGGGGCGGGGTGAGCAAACCGCCATTGGCACGGCAGCGCCGGGTTGGCGCTACCGTTCAGGCCCTGGCGTGGCCAGGTCGATCAGATCGCCGCAGCCGTTTGCGCCTGCAGCGCCAGTCGATACTGCGCCAACTCGTCGATGGTCAGCATGGGAAGGTTGTACTGGCGTGCGTAGACGGCCACTTCCTCACCGCGAGCCATCGTGCCGTCAGGGTTCATCAATTCGCACAAGACGGCTGCCGGCCGCAGTCCGGCCAGGCGGGCCAGGTCAACCGACCCTTCGGTGTGACCGCGACGCGTGAGCACACCGCCATTGCGCGCGCGCAGCGGAAACACATGCCCAGGGCTGACGATATGCCGTTGCTCGGCCGAAGAGCGCAGTGCAGCGGCAATCGTGGTGACCCGGTCCTGGGCGCTTACGCCAGTGCTGATGCCCTCGGCAGCTTCGATGGTGACCGTGAACCCGGTGCCGTGGCGGGCCTGGTTGTTCTGGACCATGGGTGCCAGTTGCAGCTCATCGACCGTTGCCTCGTCCAGGCACAGGCAGACGATACCGCTGCAATCGCGGATCATCATGGCCATGGTCTGCAACGAAATGTTCTCGGCAGCGGCAATGATGTCCGCTTCATCTTCACGGTCGTCATCGTCAAGCAGCAGCACGGGGCGACCGGCCTTGAACGCGGCGATGGCGGCGGTGACATTGGGAAAGTGCACAGGGTGCAAGGTAGACATGAAACGCTCCTCGTAAGTGATCGATGAACGTCTCGGGGCGAGCAAAATGCGTGCGCAAGGGTGCCCGTGGGGCCCCTGCCTGACGCCTTCTTTCATCCGGACTATGACCGTCGGCCCTGGAATCTCACCAGGTCTGCTGACCTCCGGCATGACCGGAGCGCTCGCGGGCTCATCTTTCGATTTACCGCCGGTGGGGACTTTCACCCCGCCCTGAAGACCGGGCAAGCATACCGCACCCTGTGCCTGGGTTGGCAACCCGCCGTTATGATCTAGACCGCTGTCAGCGGCTGGGCGAGGTGCCCTGCGGTGCTGCTTTGCTCAAGGTGTCGATCACCCAGTGCAGCGACGCCGGAAGCATCGGCCCATGCCCAAGGCCGTCGAACTGCTTGAAAGACACCTGCACGCCCTTGAGCTGGGTCAGGCTAGCGGCGAGGCTCCGTGCCGTCTGATCGGCGTGGGGCTGGGCCGGTTCGCGGGGGCTGGCCGGCTCCAGTGAGCCGCGCATCAACAGCACCTGCGGTTGGGTATCCCCCAACCGCGCCGGCAGGCTTGCCGCTTCGCGCAGGATCGCGCCGTCATGCCACCACAGCGATGGGCTGGCCGCCGCATAGACGGCGAATGACTTGGGCCGGGTGAAGAGGGCATGGAGCACGGCCAGGCCGCCATACGAGTGCCCCCACAGCGTCTGCTGCTGGGGGTCGATGCTCACCAGTGCTGCCAGCCCCGAGCGCATGCGGGTCTCCAGCAGGTCAAGAAAGGCATCCACCCCGCCGCTGGGTAACCCGGTGAGTGGGTCGCGTTGCTCTGTCTGCCCGGCCAGCGCCGGCGTGTAGTCGTAGGTTCGGCTGGTTCTGTCGATGCGCTGGCGGGTCTGGTAACCCACGGCGACCAGTACGGGGGCCTGGCCGGCGGCCAAGGCATCGAGTCGTTGTGGGTCCAGTGCGCTCAGGGCTGCATTGCCGTCGAGCATCCACAACACAGGGTAGCCGGTTGCGGGGGCGGCGCGCTTGGGCAGTCCTATCCACAGCCGGTAGTGACGCGCGCCGTCTGCCGAGTCGAGGTTCAGGTGGGTGAATCGATAGGCCAGGTCCTGGCGAGCCAGCAGCGTCGTATCCATCGGCTGGTCATGCTCGGGCTGGGCCGTGGCGGCACCGGTCACAAAGGCCAGCACAAGCGCCAGGCCCCGGATCATTCTGTTCATCAGGCATCTCTTCACGGCATTGCAGGCGCTGCAACTCAAGCAGCCAGATGATAATCAGCCTTTGACATGCGTAAAGCGCCTTAACTTTCTAAACCGTTGACGCTGGCCGGCAGGGTAAGGTGCAGGCGCAAGCCTGGGTGAGCATTGCAGGCCCAGAGTCTGCCACCCTGCAATTGGACGGCGCGGCGGGCAATGGCCAGGCCCAGTCCGAAGCCTGCGCCGCTGGCGGTCAGCCGCTGGTACGGTTGGAAAATGCGCTCAAGCGCGGCCTCAGGCACGCCGGGGCCTTGATCGCGCACGCACAGGTGCCAATGCGTACCCTCGCGCCAGCCCTCCAGGCAGACGGTTCCCTCGGGCGGAGAGTGCCGGATGGCGTTTCGCAGCAGGTTCTCCAGCGCCTGGGCCACGCTGTCCAGGTGCACCTGGACCACGCAGTCCTGCCCGAGTGTGCACGGCAGGCGTGCGGGGCTCCAGCCGCTTTCGAAGCAGATGTCCTGGCACAGCGCCTCCCACAGTGATGCCATCAGTACCGGTTCGGTGGCCAGGACGGGCTGCTCGGTATCCATCCAGGCCAGGTCGAGGGTGTCTTCCAGCAGTTTCTGCATATGGCTCGTTTCATAATCCATGCGCGCGCGTAACTGGGCGGCGGGCAAGTTGCTGTCATGGGCAATACGCAGGCGTGCCAGCGGCGTGCGCAGTTCGTGGGACAGTGTGCGCAGCAGCAGCCGCTGCTGTTCCAGGCTCTGGCGCAAGCGATTGGCCATATGATCGAAGGCCTGCGCCAGTTCGCCCAGCTCATCGCGCCGGTCTTGCAGGGGCAGGCCTGGGCTGTCCAGGTCGTTGGCCCGCAGCGCATCGGCGCGGTCACGCAGGCGGTTCAACGGGGCGACAAGGTGACGGTACAGTGCCAGCCCCATCAGCAGGGCCAGCAAGGCCGGCGCCACACCGTGGGTAACCAGGTGAGTCCAAGGCGTCAGCCCGGTGGGCAGCAGCCGCTCGGGCAGTTGCATCACCAGGCGACCGTGCTCGGGATGGCGCGGGAAGGTAATGCTGACGTAAGGCAGTTCGCCTTGCAGGCGGCGGCTCATGGGCCAGTTCAGCTTGCGCATGAAGGTCAGGTGACCCGCTTCCTCGGCTGTGAGCTGTGTGGTCCCCAGGCTTTGCAGGTAAGGGCCGACGACGGCTGCCCAGGTGTCCTCGGCCCTTTGCACCTGCTTACGCCAGGTCTCGACCCCCACGGCGCCTCCTTGCTCCCAGGCGAGCTCGGCCTGCCGGGCATAGCGGGCCAGGTAGTCCTGGTCGGCCTGAGCCAGGAAATAGGTGCTGCGTTCCACCGTCAGGCCCCAGGTCCAGATCAACCAGGTGAGCAGCAGGCAGAAGCTGACCTGCAGCAGGGCCAGCTTCCACAGCAGCGGATGACGCCGCATCAGGCCGGGCTCTGCACGACCAGGACATAGCCCTGACCACGCACAGCCTGGATGAGCAGATGCTGTATGCCAATGTCCGCCAGCTTGCGGCGCACGTTGCACACATGCACATCCAGGCCCCGATCCAGGCGCGTGTAGCCACGGTGCAGGACGGTCTGGTACAGGAAAGGCTTGCTCAGCGGCTCCCCGGCATGGGCGTGCAGCGTGATCAACAGGCGGAACTCCGAGCCAGTCAACCCCGCCGGCATGCCGTTGTGCATGACGTCCTGGGCCGCGTGGTCGAATACGGGCTCATCAGCGCGCGTTGCCAGGGGCGGCGTGCTGTGGAAGGCGACCCGGCGCAACAGTGCGTCTACCCGCGCATCCAGTTCCGCCAGGCTGAAGGGCTTGGGCAGGTAATCGTCGGCGCCGCGGGTGAATCCGGTGATGCGGTCCTGCTCGGCACCCAATGCCGACATGAGGATCACCGGTACGGCCTGCTTGCGCCGCAGTGCATCGAGCAGGCTCAGGCCATCGAGACCTGGCAGCATGATGTCCAGCAGCGCTAGGTCGAATGCGCATCGCCGGGCATTGGCCAGCGCCGCTTCTCCCGTCGCGCATGCATGTACCTCGAAGCCACGGTCGATGAAATGGCGGTAAAGGTCGTGGCGTAAGCGTGGGTCGTCTTCGACCAGCAGCAAGGAGGTGGGCACGGCGAGCCTTGAATGAGAATTTATATCAGTTGCAAATCATCCCACCGGACTCGGCCCTAGGCAATGGCCCCAATGTGTTAAGAAGGTTAATGCTGCTGCATGCCCTGTACCTGCTCCGGTATCGTTCGCAAAAAGCAATATGTTTCGTTTGCGAATTACTATCATATGGGCGAAGGGTGCGGCATGAATGTTTTCAGTGGGGCAGGGCGCGCGCGGCGCGTGCGGGGATGGCTGGTGGCAGGGCTGGTGGCGCCGTTTTCACTTTCGGCGTTGGCGCAAGACGTAGCCGTGGTGGTCAATGCCGATGACCCCCTTGACCTGCCTGCATTGACCATCGAAGGCAATCGGCTATACGACATGCTGCCCTCCGAAGCCACTGGCGGGTACAGCGTGGACGCCGCCACCGTGGGCACCAAGACGCCAGCCGCCTTGAAGGACATCCCGCAGTCGATCACCGTCTATACCCAGGATTACGTCAAGGATCGGCAGTTTGTCCACCTCGATGACCTGGCCAAGTACACGGCCGGCTTGCGTACCCTGACCAACGACAGTGGTCGGTCGTCGATCTACGCCCGTGGCTATGAGTACAGCGAATTCAACATCGACGGCCTGCCAGCACCGATGGCGAGCATCTTCGGGACCGTGCCATCGCTTGTGGCCTTCGACCGTGTCGAGATCATGCGTGGCCCGGCCGGACTATTCAGCAGCACCAGCGAACTGGGCGGTATCGTCAATATGGTGCGCAAGCGGCCGACGGCGGACTTTCAGGGGCATGTCGAGGGTTACTACGGCACTTGGGATACCAATCACCAGGAACTGGACCTGAGCGGGCCGCTGGACGAAAACGGACGGGTGCGCGGTCGCTTCATCGCCTCGCGCGACGACACCAATGGCGAAGTCGACTACAACGCCAACACCAGCAACAGCTACTACGGCGCGCTCGATGTCGACCTGGACGAGGCCACCACCTTGTCGTTCGGCCTGATCCACGAGGTCAAGAACATCACGCCGCACAACGGCTACCCGGCAACGTTGGACGGCAAGGTCCCTGACTTCAGCCATTCCCGCTTTCTGGGCGCAGACTGGAACGCGTTCGACGGCAAGACCACCGATCTGGTCGCTGAGCTGACTCATCGATTCGACAACGGTGGTTATGGCCGCATTGCTGCCCGCGGGTCGCACCGCGATACCAACTATCTCTACGCCTTCACGGCCACGAACCCTACCACGGGCAAAAACTCCGAACGCGCCAGTGCACGTGATTTCACCCAGGACACCTACGCGGTCGATGCCAGCTACAGCCAGCCCTTCGAAACCTTTGGCCAGGTCAGCGAGTTCGTCGTCGGCAGCGATTACAAGAACTACGATACCGAGTACCTGAACGGGGCCACGACGCTGGGCAACATCAACGTCAACACCTACTCGCCCAAGCAGTTCGCTAAACCAGCTGCGAACTACACGACCGAGACGGGCATGCAGGAAGAGGAGTACGGCTTGTATTCCAAGGTGACCTTCCGCCCGGTCGAGCGCCTGGCGTTGATTGCCGGTGGGCGGTTCAGTTGGTACCGCGGCGATTTCTACACCACGACCCTCAAGAGCGGTGTCACTGCGGACGACAGCAAGCAGGTCGATGGTCATTTCACACCCTATGCGGGGGCAGTCTATGACCTTTCCGAAAACCATGCGCTGTATGCCAGCTATTCCCAGGTGTTCAAGCCGCAATCGGCAACCGATGGCGACGGCCGGGTACTCAAGCCACGCGAAGGCGAGCAGTACGAAGTGGGCATCAAGAGCAGCTACTTTGGTGGCGCGCTCAACACGCGCCTGTCGGCGTTTCGCCTGACCGACGAAAACCGCGCCACCACCCGTTACGACAGCGAAGGCGTTGCGACCAATGACTCGGTGGCTGCGGGCAAGACACGGGTTAAGGGCGCGGAAGTGGAAGTCAGCGGCAAGCTGACCGATAACTGGGAGCTGCTAGGCGGCTACACCTGGATGGACACCGAAACCGTGAAGGGCGATGCCGAAACCACGTTCTTCATCATGCCGCGCCACCAGGCGTCGCTGTGGAGCAAATACACCATCAGCCGTGGCGCGCTCACCGGGCTGGCCATCGGTGGCGGCGTTTCGGCAATGAGCAATTTCCACTCGGAAAACGGCGGGGTACGCATCGACGCGCCGGGTTATGCCACCGTGGACGCCATGCTTTCCTACCCGGTGACCTCCAGGCTGACTGCCACCGTCAACGTCAACAACCTGTTCGATCGCGATTACCTGTCGCGGGTGGGTTCGACTTCCACGTTCAACTTCTACGGCCCGTCGCGCAGCGTGCTGGTGGGTGCGCGTTACGATTTCTAGAGGCGTGTACCGACGGGTAATGCGGCGCCGCCTGAGCGTCTCGCCGCATTTTCCTGGCTGAAAAACAGGCATTAAAAAGCCGGCTTGTGGCCGGCTTCTCGGGGACGCTTCCGACTAATTTATGGTAAGCCGCAATCGCCTTAACGGTGTGGCCAAAAGAGGCCTGAAAGAGATGGCTGATGCCCGTATGGGGTATCGCCGAGCCCTCTGGACTGCGGCTTGGGCCGGTCGGGGCTGATGTGCGCGTAGCATACAAGGGCATGCACCTGATGCCCAGCAAAAAATGGCACAGGGTGTTTCAGCCAGGCCGCTGCCGTCGAAAATGGGACCAGTGATAGACCCATCCCAGGATCTCTAGCCCTTGCGCCTGGCGCTGGCTGGGGGTCAAGCGCTCGACGGCATAGTTGTGCCGGTCATGGCTGTGTAGGTAAAGCGTGCCGTGCTCACCCATGGTCAGGTTGTGCACGCGCAACGCACCATTGATCAGCAGGGCATAGGTTTCGCCCTCCACGATCTGGGTCATGCTCATGTCGATGGCCAGGGTCGCTTCGACGGGGATCAAGGGGGCCATGTTGCCGCCTGGCATGGCCATGCAGATGGACGTGTCGTGTTTGACACCCAGCATTCGCAGGGCGTTGGCCGGCAGGCGCAAGGCACGCCCCGACACCTTGCACAGCAGGCCATTGCGCACCTCGTGGAACGGCACGTGCACTACGCGCCCGCGATGAACCGCACGCGGAATGGGAGCATCTATCGGCACAGGGCGTGGCGGACAGGTGCGCAGGATGGCATTGGGATGCTTGGCGCCTTCACCCGTGCGCAGCCAGCGACGGTGCACGCAGAACAGGTCGGCAAGCTCGTCCAGGCGAGCCAGCGGGACCCCGCGATTGAACCAGTTGTTGACGTGCTGAGGCGTCACGCCGCGCTGTGCGGCGAAGTCGGCAGGGGTCAGTCCGCATTCCTGAAGAAGGGCTCTTAAACGTTCACCAGATGTGTTCATGGGGAAAGTTTAGCGGCACGGTGCCACCAAGGGTATGAACAAGATGTTGATGGGCAAAGGGGAAACGTAGGGCAGTCAGACGCGGGTGTAGGACGTTGTAGGACGCTTGCGCCGCGATTGGCTGTGAAGCGTATTGCGCGCCAAAAAAAACCCGCCGAAGCGGGTTTTTCGTGCAATCAGGATCAGCCTTTGTAGGCTTCGACCGATTTGGTGATCGCAGCGCGGGCGGCGTCAGCGCCGTCCCAGCCTTCGATCTTGACCCACTTGCCTTTCTCGAGATCTTTGTAGTTGGCAAAGAAATGCTCGATCTGCTGGATCAGCAGGGCAGGCAGGTCGGTGTACTCCTTCACGTCCACGTACAGCTGCGACAGCTTGTCGTGGGGGACCGCGATGACCTTGGCGTCGCCGCCGCCATCGTCGGTCATGTTCAAGACACCCACCGGGCGGGCGCGGATGACCGAACCTGGGGCCACTGGGTAAGGGGTAACCACCAGCACGTCCAGCGGATCACCGTCGTCAGCCAGGGTGTTAGGGATGAAGCCGTAGTTGGCCGGGTAGAACATAGGGGTGGCCATGAAACGGTCGACGAACAGCGTGTCGCTGTCCTTGTCGATCTCGTATTTGATCGGCGCGTGGTTGGCCGGGATCTCGATGGCGACGTAGATGTCGTTCGGCAGGTCTTTGCCCGCCGGAATCTTGCTGTAGCTCATTGGGCAGTGCCCCCGTGTTTGACCAAAAAAGTGGCGGCGATTATAGGCATATTCCGACGGGGCATGCCACGTCTGGCCCAATGAACCGGGCGCTAGACGGGGGGATGGCGATTGTCGGGATGCTCGCTTTGCAACCGGGTCAGGCGTGCAAGCGGGTTCTGCCGGTAGAACAGCGACAGTTGCTGGTAGACCTCGGGGTAGGCCTGGTGCAGCAGGTCGGGGGCGCTGAAGAAGTACTCGCTGGTTACGGCGAAGAACTCGGCGGGGTTTTCGGCGGCATAAGGGTCGATCGGCGTGTCGGCTTCCGGGTCCCGATCGAGTTGCCGGTTGAGGTCGTCGAAGGCGTGTTGCATGGCATTCGCCCAGCGTTGCACAGGCATGTCGCTGTGCAGGGGAGGCAGGCCATTGGCATCGCCATTGAGCATGTCCAGCTTGTGCGCCAGCTCATGGATGACCAGGTTGTAGGCTTCCCAGCCGCCGCTGCCGAATACGCCATTGCAGGCCAGGATGATCGGGCCCTGCTGCCAGGCCTCGCCACTGTGTTCGCCGTCCCAGGCGTGCTCCACGCCGCTGGCGTCCCGGTGGCGCTGCGGGCTTTTGAAGTCGTCGGGGTAGAGGATGATTTCGTGAAAGCCCTGGTACCAGTTCAGGTCGCCCAGGTGGAGTAACGGCAGTTGAGCTTGCGCTGCCAGTACCAGGCGTTGCTCATCGTCGAGCTCGACGCCTGGCAGGCACGTCAGGTGCTTTTCGTTCAGGAACAGGATGCTGGCCTCGCGCAACCATTGGTCTTCGGCCTCGTCGATACCGTCCAGTATGGGCAAGCGCTCGCGTACGGCTTGCCACTGCTGGACGCTGATCGGGAAGCGCGCCAACGTGCGCTTGCGCCGCCAGGCGCTGAACGACCACATGCCCGCTCAAGCGCCTCAGTGCGCTTTGGCCGTGCGGCCCAGGCGGGTGCGCAGCAGGCCGAGAATCATCGGGACCAGCGACAGCAGGATGATGCCCACTACCATCAGCGACAGGTGCTGCTTGATGAATGGCACGTTGCCGAAGAAGTACCCCAGCGTGACCAGGCCACCTACCCAGAGCAACGTACCGGCAATGCTGAAACCGAGAAAGCGCGGGTAGTGCATGCGGGCAATACCGGCCACGAACGGCGCGAACGTGCGCAGGATGGGCAGAAAACGCGCCATGGTGACCGTCTTGCCGCCGTGACGCTCGTAGAAGTCGTGAGTGCGCTGCAGGTAGTCGCGGCGGAAAATCTTCGAGTTCGGGTTGCTGAACAGGCGCTCGCCGGCCGTTCGCCCGATCACGTAGTTGGTGCTGTCGCCCAGGATGGCAGCGATCATGAGCAACCCGGCCAGCAGGACAGGGTCCATGCCGCCGCCGGCAGCGACTGCACCGGCGATGAACAGCAAGGAATCGCCTGGCAGGAAGGGCATCACCACCAGGCCGGTTTCGCAAAATATGACAGCAAACAAAATGGCATAGATCCAGGGCCCGTAATTGGTGACCAACAGATCAAGGTACGCATCGAGATGCAGGATGAGGTCCAGCGGGTTGAAATCCATGTACAGCACCTGTGGTCTGGGTCGAAGGCTCGGTTACCTGGAGGAGTGAAATTTCACACATGACAAGTGGGCCATTATACGGCGAAGTGAGGATCACGCCCGCACAGTTTGTAGCGAGGGATTACGGCAGTAGGAAGGCGTGAGCCGCGTTGTAGTAAGGCAGACAGACACTGAGGCCATGGGCATCGTTCATCGTCCACGTTCGACGCACGGAGGCTTCGACGAGCGTGTTCAGTCGCCCGTCTGTAGCGCGCAGCAGGGCAGCGGGGGCACCGCCATCCTCCTGCGCAGGTGCTCAGCCCTTGCCCAGCAGAAAATTACCTTTCTGGCTGGCCAGTTCGTCACTTTCCAGGCTGTGAACTTCAGCCTCATCCTTGAGGTTCACGCCTGACAGCTGGCGCCGACAGGCTTCACGCATCAGGTACAGCAGCCGATGCGCGGCCATGCCGTAGCTCAACCCCTCCAGGCGAACATTGGAAATGCAGTTGCGGTAGGCATCGGTCAGCCCGACCCTCGGGGCGTAGGTGAAGTAAAGCCCCAGGCTGTCCGGTGAACTGAGCCCTGGCCGCTCACCGATCAGCATCACGGTCATGCGAGCCCCGAGCAGCTCGCCGACCTCGTCTGCCACCGCCACGCGTCCTTGCTGAACCAAGGAGATGGGCGCGCAGGTCCAGCCTTCGGCATTGACCTGCTCCTCAAGGCGCGTCAGAAACGGGAGTGTATGACGGTGTACCGCCAAGGCAGACAGCCCGTCGGCAACCACGATTGCCAAGTCGACCCCGCCGGGGTTGGCCTGGGCATGCTGGCGCAAGGTGGCGACCGAATCCTCGTTCAGGCGCCGGCCCAGGTCGGGCCGCTGCAGGTATTGATGACGGTCGCTTGCGGCGCTGTGCAACACGAGGCTGTCGCGCCCGCGTTGATCGAGCTGTGCGGTCAGCTCAGCCACGTCGAATGGAAGGTGCACGGCGTCCCGAGCCTGGGCATGGGCGAACTGGAAGTCCAGTTGCGCACTGGTCGGAAGGCTGGTGCCCACGCGCCCCAAGGCGATACGCGCGGGGGTGAGGTTGCGCAGGGCCAGCCAAGGGTTTTCGGGGGTGGGGGTGCGGTTGTCCATGATCGGCGATTCCTATGCAAGCTGTGCCAAGGCCTGCCGGAAGGCTGGCGGCAGGTTGTCACCAAAGCGTATCCGGCCGTCGGCCTGGGTGAAGATGCCGGTCCGTGCCAGCCATGCTTCGAACTCAGGCCCAGGCTTGAGGCCCAGGGTTTGGCGGGCATACAGGGCGTCATGGAACGACGTGGTCTGGTAGTTGAGCATGATGTCGTCCGAGCCGGGAATGCCCATGATGAAGTTGATCCCGGCGACCCCCAGCAGCGTCAGCAGCGTGTCCATGTCGTCCTGATCGGCTTCGGCGTGGTTGGTGTAGCAGATGTCGCAGCCCATCGGCACGCCCAGCAACTTGCCGCAGAAGTGGTCTTCAAGGCCCGCGCGAATGATCTGCTTGCCGTTGTAGAGGTACTCCGGGCCAATGAAGCCGACCACGGTATTGACCAGAAACGGCTTGAAGTGGCGGGCGACGGCATAGGCGCGGGTTTCGCACGTCTGCTGGTCGACACCATGGTGGGCATTGGCCGACAGCGCACTGCCTTGGCCGGTTTCGAAATACATCAGGTTCTGCCCCAGAGTACCGCGCTTGAGCGACAGCCCTGCTTCATACCCTTCCTGCAACACGTTCAGGTTGATGCCAAACCCTGCATTGGCCGCCTCGGTGCCGGCGATGGACTGGAAGACCAGGTCCAGTGGCACGCCCCGGTTGACCGCCTCGATCGAGGTGGTGACATGGGTGAGCACGCAGGACTGGGTCGGAATGTCGTAGCGCTGGATGATGGCATCGAGCATTTCCAGCAGCGCGCAGATGGAGGCGGTGCTGTCCGTGGCCGGGTTGATGCCGATCATGGCATCGCCATTGCCGTACAGCAGGCCGTCGAGAATGCTCGCCGCGATACCGGCCGGTTCGTCGGTAGGGTGGTTGGGCTGCAGTCGCGTCGACAAGCGCCCGCGCAGGCCCATGGTGCCGCGAAACTGGGTGACGACACGGATCTTCTGGGCCACCAGCACCAGGTCCTGGACGCGCATGATCTTCGATACGGCGGCGGCCATTTCCGGTGTCAGGCCCGGCGCCAATGCGCGCAGGCTGTTTTCGTCGGCCTGCTCGCTCAACAGCCAGTCACGCAAGCCGCCCACGGTCAGGTGGCTGACCGGTGCGAACGCCTGTGCATCGTGAGTATCGATGATCAAGCGGGTGACTTCGTCGTCTTCGTAGGGGATCAGCGCTTCGCTCAGAAAATGCGAGAGCGGAATGTTGGCCAATGCCATTTGCGCAGCCACACGCTCGCCATCGCTTGAAGCCGCGACCTCGGCGAGGTAGTCGCCGGAGCGTGCCGGGCTGGCCTTGGCCATCACTTCCCTGAGGCTGTCGAAGCGATAGACCAGGTTGCCTACGGTGTGTACGAAACTTGCCATGCAGATTCTCCAAAGCCGCGGGGCGCCCCGCGGCGAGTGTCGTCGATCAGTGCAAGGCCTCTTCGGCCTTCTGGATCGCGGCGAATTCCTCTTCTGGCGTGCCCGCTACCAAGTGGTGACGGCTGTAGAACGCAAAGTACGCAATCAGCACCGCATAGATCACGGCAGCGCCAATCACCACGCGCGGGTCGACCAGGAAGCCGGCGACCACGGCGATGCAGGCCAGCACCAGGGCCAGGCCCGAGGTGAAGATGCCGCCTGGGGTGCGGTAAGGGCGCTCCATTTTCGGGCGACGGATGCGCAAGGTGATGTGCGCCGCCATCATCAGTACATAAGACAAAGTAGCCCCGAACACGGCAACCAGGATGAGCAAGTCGCCTTGACCTGTCAGCGACAGGGCAAAACCGATGATGCCTGGGATCACCAACGCCATGACCGGTGCCTTGCTCTTGTTGGTCTCGGACAGTTTGCGCGGCAGGTAACCGGCTCGCGACAGCGCGAAGATCTGGCGCGAGTAGGCATAGATGATCGAGAAGAAGCTGGCGATCAGGCCTGCCAGGCCCACCAGGTTGACGAAGCTGCCCATCCAGGTGGAACCGCCGTAAGCCTTGGCCAGCGCCTCGACCAGCGGATTGCCGGAGGCCTTGAGTGCTTCGGAGCCTGCGCCGCCGGGGCCGACGATCAGGATCAGCAGGGCGAATGCCACCAGCACCAGCATCGCGCCAATCAGGCCGCGAGGCAGGTCGCGCTTGGGGTTCTTGGTTTCTTCGGCAGCCAGTGGCACGCCCTCGACCGCCAGGAAGAACCAGATCGCGTAGGGAATGGCTGCCCACACGCCTACATAGCCAAACGGCAGGAAGCTGCTGGCCCCTGCGGCATCGGTGACGGCGATGTCGAACAGGTTGGCTGCATCAAAATGGGGCACCATGGCCACTAGGAACACGGCCAGTGCAACGGCGGCGATGGCGGTGATGATGAACATCAGCTTGAGCGCCTCGCCCACGCCAAAGATGTGGATGCCGATGAACACCACGTAGAACGCCAGGTAGATCATCCAGCCGCCGATGCCGAACAACGACTGGCAATAGGCGCCGATGAAGGTGGCAATGGCCGCCGGCGCGATGGCGTACTCGATCAGGATGGCGGTGCCGGTCAGGAACCCGCCCCAGGGCCCGAAGGCGCTGCGGGCGAACCCGTAGCCACCGCCGGCAGTAGGGATCATCGACGACAGTTCGGCCAGGGAGAAGCACATGCACAGGTACATGGTGGCCATCAGCAGGGTTGCGAGGAACATGCCGCCCCAGCCACCCTGGGCCAGGCCGAAGTTCCAGCCGGCGTAGTCGCCGGAGATGACGTAGGCAACGCCTAGGCCGACCAGAAGGACCCAGCCGGCGGCGCCTTTCTTGAGTTCACGCTGTTGGAAATAGTCGGAACCGACTTTCTCGAAATCTACGGAAGAGCCTGCCGGACTACCGGCTGGTTGTTCGCTTGGCATGGTTTCACCTGTTCTTTTTCTTGGTGGCCGGAAGGGGTTCGGGCCGATGGTGATCTGTACTGCAGGAAGCGAGCCAGAGCGGTTGGTGCATGACAACCGCCCTGGAAAGGGCCAGTCAACGCCGGTCTTTGCACCGTAACCGGTGGAAAGACCGGCGCAGGGCTTAGAAGAAGCCCAGTGGGTTGATGTCGTAGCTCACCAGCAGGTTCTTGGTCTGCTGGTAGTGATCGAGCATCATCTTGTGGGTCTCACGGCCAACACCGGACTTTTTGTAACCCCCGAAGGCCGCATGCGCCGGATACAGGTGGTAGCAGTTGGTCCACACACGCCCGGCCTTGATGCCGCGGCCCATGCGGTAGGCACGGTTGATGTCGCGGGTCCAGACCCCGGCGCCCAGGCCGAACTCGGTATCGTTGGCAATGGCCAGGGCTTCGGCCTCGTCCTTGAAGGTGGTGACGCTCACCACCGGGCCGAAGATTTCCTCCTG
The DNA here is from genome assembly GCF_002425525.1 of Pseudomonas sp. UBA5568. Lineage (NCBI taxonomy): Bacteria > Pseudomonadati > Pseudomonadota > Gammaproteobacteria > Pseudomonadales > Pseudomonadaceae > Pseudomonas > Pseudomonas sp. UBA5568. Next base: position 69,176 of record NZ_DIMK01000054.1, read on the forward strand.
GAACACGCGCATCTTGTTGTTGCCCTTGAGCAGGGTCGGCTGGATGTAGTAACCGGTGGCCAGCGCGCCTTCGAGTTTCTCGACCTTGCCCCCGGTCAGCAGCTCGGCGCCTTCCTGCTGGGCGATCTCGAGGTAAGACAAGATCTTCTCGAACTGCTGTTGCGAGGCCTGTGCACCGACCATGGTGTCGGTGTCCAGCGGGTCGCCGCGCTTGATCTGCAGCACCTTCTTCATCACCACTTCCATGAACTGCGGGTAGATCGACTCCTGGACCAGGGCTCGGGATGGGCAGGTGCACACCTCGCCCTGGTTGAAAAATGCCAGGACCATGCCTTCGGCAGCCTTGTCGATGAAGCTCGGTTCGGCCTGCATGATGTCTTCGAAGTACACGTTCGGCGATTTACCGCCCAGTTCCACCGTCGACGGGATGATGTTCTCGGCCGCGCACTTCATGATGTGCGAGCCCACGGGCGTGGAGCCTGTGAAGGCAATCTTGGCGATGCGCTTGCTGGTGGCCAGCGCCTCGCCCGCTTCACGGCCATAGCCTTGCACCACGTTCAGCACGCCCTTGGGCAGCAGGTCGCCGATCAGCTCCACCAGCACGGTAATGCCCAGTGGCGTCTGTTCGGCGGGCTTGAGCACCACGCAGTTGCCTGCTGCCAGCGCCGGCGCGAGTTTCCAGGCGGCCATCAGGATCGGGAAGTTCCACGGGATGATCTGACCGACCACCCCCAGCGGCTCATGGATATGGTAGGCCACGGTGCTTTCGTTGATTTCCGCAGCGCCGCCTTCCTGGGCGCGGATGCATCCGGCGAAGTAGCGGAAGTGGTCGACGGCCAGCGGGATGTCGGCATTGAGGGTTTCCCGCACGGGTTTGCCGTTGTCCCAGGTTTCGGTGATGGCCAGCACTTCGAGGTTCTGTTCGATACGGTCGGCGATGCGCAGCAACACGTTGGAGCGGTCCTGGACGGACGTGCGGCCCCAGGCATCGGCAGCGGCGTGGGCAGCGTCCAGGGCCTTGTCGATGTCTTCGGCGGTGGAACGGGGGAATTCGGCAATCGGCTGCCCGTCCACGGGCGATGTGTTGGTGAAGTACTCACCCTTTACCGGAGGAACGAACTCACCACCGATGTAGTTGCCGTAGCGGCTTTTGAAGGAAACCTTCGCGCCTTCGGTACCGGGATGTGCATAACGCATGGTGTGTCTCCTGGCTATTGTGTTTGTGTGGAGTGCAAAGCGTAGAGCAAAGGTTGGGCCATCGTTTTGCGCTTCAATGAAATCAAGCAGTTGGCGCCGCACAGCGCCCACTGGCCACCCGCGATGTGCCGTGTTCGATACAGGCTTGGGTGACACTGTGTGCCGTCGATGACACGCCTTGTGGCGGGTGCATTGCAAACCGGCCTGCTGTGGAGGATGCTGGCTTTAGCCTCTATCTGCGGAGAACCACAATAATGCAGAGCAATCCATTTACCCGGCATGCCAGGCAAGTGCACACGGTCGCCCATGGCGGCGGTGTCGAAGGCGGCAGCGACCCGTCCATTGCCCGCTCCTGGCTGCGCTGCCTGGAGGACTATCATCTGGATCCCGCGCTGGCCGAAGCCCCGGTGGTCCTCGAGCATGGCCGCCTGCTGGAAAGCCGCGAACGCATGCGCCAGGTGCTGCAAATCGCCGATCAGGAAATGAACAGCCTGCACCAGCAGCTTTCCGGTGCCGGCCATGCGGTGCTGCTCACCGATGCCCGTGGTGTGATCCTCAATTGCGTCACCGCTCCTACCGAGCGGCGCAGCTTCGAGCAGGCCGGGCTGTGGCTGGGCGCTGACTGGAGCGAGGCGCGAGAGGGCACCAACGGCATCGGCACCTGCCTGGTCGAACGCCAGGCGTTGACCATTCACCAGCACGAACACTTTCGTGGGCGGCATACGGGGCTGACCTGTTCGGCCAGCCCGGTGTTCGACCCTCACGGGCACTTGCTGGCCGTGCTGGATGTGTCTTCAGCGCGGCCCGACGTCTCGCGCCAAAGCGAATTCCACACCATGGCCATGGTGACCCTGTCGGCCAAGATGATCGAAAGCTGCTATTTCATGCGCCAGTTCGAGCACCACTGGCTGCTGCGTTTTCACCTGCAGGCCGAGTCGGTCGGGCTGTTCAGCGAGGGGCTGCTGGCAGTCGACGGCGATGGCCGTATCTGCGCGGCCAACCAGAGTGCGCTGAACCTGCTGGGCCGCGTGCGCGCCGGCGTGGAAGGGCAGACCCTGGAGCAGTTTTTCGCCTGCACCCATGACGAGCTGTTCAGCCGTGCCATGCCCGATGGCAGCGCAGCCTGGCCGCTGCTGACCCTGGACGGGCGGCAGGTGTTCGCCAGCCTGCGTGGCCAGGCACGTACGCCGGTCTGGACCGTGCCCGCCGGGCATGCGCGCCGCGTCGTCCGGCAGCCTGCGCAGGTCTGCCTGCTGGACCCGGCACTGCAACACGATTTTCGCCGCAGTGTGCGGGTGTTCGAGCGCAATGTACCGCTGCTGCTGAGTGGAGAGACGGGCTGCGGCAAGGAAGCCTTCGCCCAGGCCGTGCATCAGGCCAGCGAACGCCGGGACAAGCCCTTCGTGGCCATCAACTGTGCATCCATCCCCGAAAGCCTGATCGAAAGCGAGTTGTTCGGCTATCGGGCCGGCAGCTTCACCGGGGCGCGCAAGGAGGGCATGCGCGGCAAGCTGCTGCAGGCCGACGGCGGCACCTTGCTGCTCGACGAGATCGGCGACATGCCCTTGGATCTGCAAACGCGGCTGCTGCGCGTGCTCGAAGAGCGGCAGGTGGTGCCAATCGGCGGCGAGCCGCAGGCTGTGGATGTACGCATCATCAGTGCCACCCACCGGGACCTGTTGCAACGAGTGGCCCAGGGTACATTCCGTGAAGATCTTTACTACCGCCTCAATGGGCTCGAAGTCGCATTGCCTGCCGTGCGCGAGCGCAGCGACAAAGCGCAGTTGCTGGACGTGCTGCTGCGCCAGGAAACCCAGGGCCAGCTGATCGAGCTCGAACCCAAGGCGCGTCAGGCACTGCTGGACTACCCCTGGCCTGGTAACGTGCGGCAGATGCGCAACGTGCTGCGCACCCTGGCAGCCTTGTGCGACGAGGGTCGCGTCACGCTGGCAGACTTGCCTGCCGTGGTGCGCACGCCGCGTGGGCAAGACGCCGCGCCCGTGGCCATGTCGGGCTTGCCGAATGAGGGTTCATCGGTACCTGGGAACAAGACCACATTGGAGGCGGCCGAACGCCATGCGCTGCTGGCCGTTCTCGAGGCCCGGCATTGGCAGCTTACCCGGGTAGCTGAACATCTGGGCATCAGCCGTAACACGCTGTATCGCAAACTGCGCAAGCATGGCATCAGTCGGCCCTTGTAACGAAACAGCGGGTGCGATTTGTCGCGCCCTGGGCTACCCTGCCTCGAAGTTTTGCGAGGTCGACCATGCACATTCACATTCTCGGTATTTGCGGCACTTTCATGGGCTCGCTGGCGGTGCTGGCCAAGGAACTTGGCCACCGCGTCACCGGATCGGACGCCAACGTCTATCCGCCGATGAGCACCCAGCTCCAAGCCCAGGGCATCGAGCTGACTCAGGGATATGACCCTGCCCAGCTGGAGCCGGCTCCCGATCTGGTCGTCATTGGCAACGCCATGTCCCGTGGCAACCCGGCGGTGGAGCATGTGCTCAACAAGGGCCTGCCTTATGTGTCGGGCCCGCAGTGGTTGGCCGACCATGTGCTGCAGGGCCGCTGGGTGTTGGCAGTCGCCGGTACCCACGGCAAAACCACCACCAGCAGCATGCTGGCCTGGGTGCTCGAGCATGCCGGCATGAGCCCTGGGTTCCTGATCGGTGGGGTGCCGCAGAATTTCTCCGTATCGGCGCGGCTGGGTGATACGCCGTTCTTCGTGGTCGAAGCGGACGAGTACGACAGCGCCTTCTTCGACAAGCGCTCGAAGTTCGTGCATTACCATCCGCGCACGGCAATCCTGAACAACCTGGAATTCGACCACGCCGACATTTTCCCTGACCTTGCTGCCATCGAGCGTCAATTCCATCACTTGGTGCGCACCATCCCCAGCGAAGGGCTGGTGATCCATCCCACGTCCGAACACGCGCTGGCCCGGGTCATCGAGATGGGCTGCTGGACGCCCGTGCAGACCACCGGTGACGGCGGTCAGTGGCAGGCACGCCTGCTCAGCCCGGACGGATCGCGTTTCGAGGTGCTGTTCGACGGGCACGTGCAAGGCGTGGTGGAGTGGGCCCTGACCGGTCAGCACAACGTGGCCAACGCCTTGGCGACCCTGGCGGCCGCTCGTCACGTTGGCGTGGCACCGGCGATGGGCATCGAGGGCCTCAGTGCGTTCAAGAGCGTCAAGCGGCGCATGGAAAAGGTCGCCGAAGTGCAAGGCGTGACCATCTTCGATGATTTCGCCCATCACCCCACGGCCATCGCCACCACCCTGGACGGCCTGCGCAAGCGCGTGGGTGATGCATCGGTGATCGCCGTCATCGAGCCGCGCTCCAATTCGATGAAACTGGGCGCGCACCGCGATGGCCTGCCTGAAAGCGTCAACGATGCTGACCAGGTGATCTGGTATGCCCCGGCCAACCTGGGTTGGGACCTGGCAGCCACGGCCGCGCAATGCAAAGTCCCCAGCGTAGTGGCCGACAGCCTCGAGGCGATCATCGAGCAGGTCAAGCGCCAGGCGCGACCCGGTACCCAGGTGGTGATCATGAGCAACGGCGGCTTTGGCGGCCTGCACGGCAAGCTGGCCGAGGCGCTCAAGTGAACGGGCCGCAACGCATTACCCTGGCGATGACCGGGGCGTCGGGTGCGCAGTACGGCCTGCGCCTGCTCGATTGCCTGGTGCGCGAAGATCGGGAGGTGCACTTTCTGATTTCCAAGGCGGCACAGCTGGTCATGGCGACCGAAACCGACGTCCTGCTGCCTGCCAAGCCGCAGGCGATGCAGGCGTTTCTGACCGAGTACACCGGGGCTGCCGACGGGCAAATTCGGGTGTACGGCAAGGAAGACTGGATGTCGCCCGTGGCCTCGGGTTCCGGCGCACCGGCGGCCATGGTGGTGGTGCCGTGCTCCACCGGCACGCTGTCGGCGATCGCCACCGGTGCGTGCAACAACCTGATCGAGCGGGCTGCCGATGTCACCCTCAAGGAGCGTCGGCAGTTGATCCTGGTGCCTCGTGAGGCGCCGTTTTCTACCATTCACCTCGAGAACATGCTCAAGCTGTCGCAGATGGGTGCGGTGATGCTACCGGCCTCGCCTGGCTTCTATCATCAGCCGCAGACCATCGACGATCTGGTCGACTTCGTGGTGGCGCGCATCCTCAACCTGCTGAACATCCCTCAGGACATGCTGCCGCGTTGGGGTGAACATCACTATGGGGTGGATGATTGAAAAGAGGGCTGGCCGGGACATTGGCTGTGTTGATGCTTGGTGGGTGCGCCACGGTACGCACCCTGGATGGCACCAAGCCAGGGGCGCCCGTGGTCTATGCAGGCACCCGGCTGGATTGGTATGCGATCAGCGGTGGCTGTTGCCCCCAGGCCCGCTTCGGCGTCGAGGCGCCTCGGTTCGCCTCCCTCGATCTGCCGGCGAGTTTTCTGCTCGATACCTTGTTACTGCCGTTGACCCTGCCAGCTGCCGCCGGCATCTACTATCACGGCAGCGGCGGCTTCTGAGTGCTGCACCTAGCCGCTTGCGAGCAGGCAGCGGCTCAGTTTTTCCCCAACTTGCGCAACTCGTCCGACTCCACGATCCGGATACCGTCCTCTTCCTCCAGCGCCAGGCGCCACAGCGCTCGCGCCAGGGTGCAGGCCTCTATGCCCCGGTACTTGCCAGGAATCAGTTTGGAAAAGGGAGCGGCCAGGGTTTCAGTGAGCCTTGGCTCGGTGCGTTCCCCGAGCAACAGCGACGGGCGGACGATGGTCAGCTGAGGCCAGTCCTGGGCTTTGAGGGCTTCTTCCATCTCACCTTTGACGCGGTTGTAGAAGATCGAGGAAGTCGGGTCGGCACCCACGGCACTGATTACCAGCAAGTGCCTGGCCCCCATCTCACGGGCCCGCTTGCTGAAGGCCACCACCATGTCCAGGTCCACGGCCTTGAATGCAGACTCCGAGCCTGCCTGCTTCAATGTCGTGCCCAGGCAGCAGTAGGCAATGTCCACGCGGCCCTCCAGCTGGGGTAAAAAGACAGCCGGATCGCCCACGGGGTTTTCCAAGTGTGGATGTTCTGCCAAAGGCCGGCGTGTAGGCGCCAGCACCCGGGTGATGGTGGGCTCGTTGAGCAGGCGGTCGAGCAGGTGCTCGCCAGTCAGGCCGGTCGCTCCGGCAAGCAAGACATGCTGAGGCGTCAAGTACATGATGTCTCTCCCTTGTTACACACAAGCTTAGTGGGTGCGCGGCGTTTTCGCCTGTGCCCCCACCGCGGCCTGTGTCGTATTGCGCAAGGCCTCTTCGGCTTGATGCCGGCGTAGGCGCTGCCAGTGCTCCAGTACGTTTGGCGGTGCCCACAGCTGCGGCTCGGACGCTTCGAAGCCTTCGTTTCGTTCACGTTCGGCAACGCGGGTGCGCGCCAGTTCAAACGCCTGTTTCAGATCGTCCGTCTGGTTCAGCGCCTGCGCGAAAAGGGCATCGCCAAAATAGGTGAAGTCGGCTTCTTCCGAGCAACCGAAGGAAACCCGGTCGGCTCGGGCTGCTGTCATCAGAAGTGTGCGCGAGTCCTTCAGGGCATCGATGTAACCACCGGAATAACACGCGGAAATGACGATGACCTTGTCACGATTTTTCAAGGGGGCCAGTGCATCGGCCAACTCGTCGGCGGAAATATCGGCCAGTTGCAGGCGTGGTTGATCGAGGACCAGTTGGTGGTCCTGACTGCCGTGGCTGGTGAGGTAGATAAACAGCAGGTCTTCCGGGCCGCTGCGCTCGGCCAGGGTGCTGGCTGCGCGGGTGATGCTCTGCCGCGTGGCCATGGGGCGCGTCGCCATGAAGTCGCGATGGTTGACCAGCGTCACCTGCCCTTTGGCACCAAAGCGTACCTTCAGCAGGTTGCTCACGTAATCGGCTTCGCGCAGAAAAACGCTCTGCTGCCCGTCGCCACCCACCACCAGGCTGTACAGCTCGACCGCCGGCTGGGACCGGGGCACGGCGGCCAAGGCTTCCTTCAGCAAGCGCCCTTGATTGAGCAGTGCCATGTCGAGCGGGTCCGGCAGCAAGGTGCCGTGTTCATCGCGGACCCGAACGCCATTGGCCCAGATACCGGCTTGTACCTTGCCGTCAGCCAGCGTCAGGCGCCCCTGCCCGTGGTAGGCATCATCGAGCATGTGGCCCACATATTGACTGCCATCTGCCAGTTGCAGGCTGCCCTGGCCCGACATGCGCCAGTCGAGGAAAGTGCCTTTGTAATGGCTGCCATCGCTGCCCAGCATTTCACCCTCGCCGCTGAGCGAACCGTCCTTGAACTGACCGATCCACACGTCGCCTTCGGCGTTTTCATAGCGCCCGCGGCCTTCGAGGCGGTTGTCCTTGAACTCGCCGATGTACTGCTCGCCTTCGACGCTGTCGTAGGTGCCAGTGCCTTGCAATTGGCCATCCACGAACCTGCCGCTGAACTGATTACCGCTGGCGTCGCTGCGCACGCCGGCGCCGTTGGGCTTGCCCTTGGCGAACAGGCCCCGGTAGCGACTGCCGTCGGCCAGCTCCAGTTCGCCTGCGCCGTCGTAGAGGTCGTCCTTGAACTGCCCGCGGTAGGTTTGCCCGGTCTGCTTGAGGGTGCCTTCGCCATCGCGCCTGCCATGGCGGAAGGTACCCGCATAGTGGCTACCCGGAGTGGTCAGGTCGCCAAGCCCTTCGAACAGGCCAGCGGCGAACTGGCCGCGGTAGACTTCGCCGTTCTGCCCATGCCATTCCCCCTGACCGTGCCACAAGCCGTCCTTGAAGCCGCCGGCATACCAGCTGCCATTGGGGTAATCGATACGTCCTTGGCCCTGCAGCAAGCCGTCGACCACCTGGCCACGGTAGCGGCCGCCGTCCGGCAGGCGTGCATCGGGTGGGCTCAGGGATTCGCCATCCCCACAGGCAGCGAGCAACAGGAGCAGGGTCAGGGGAAGCAGTGGACGCATGGCGAGGACCGGGCAGTGAGTGCGCCGATTATGACTCAGATCGGGCGCCTGAAACAGCGAGTGGTGCGGGCGGGGCGAGGGGGCTTTGCGCCACGTTTGCAAGCTGTGGGGGCCTTGGGTAGAAGCGGCCTTGCCGGGGCGCCGGACCGGCAAGGCCGCTCTAGAGGGAGCTTCGATACCGTGCGCTTAGCGACCCAATCCCGGCGACACAATGATCTTCACGTTTTCCTCCTTGTTGTTCACCAGTTCCTCGAACCCCAGCTCGACGATTTGCTCCAGCCCGATGCGGCCGGTCACCAGCGGGCGTATGTCCAGCCGACCATCGGCGATGAAGGCGATCACGTCGGCGAACTCGCCGTTGTAGGCCAGGGCGCCGATCACCTGCTTCTCGGTGGACACCAGTTCGAAGAAGTTGAATTCGCTCGGCTCTTCGAAAATCCCCACCATCACACACTTGCCGGCCTTGCGAAGGGTGTCGATGGCCAGCTTGGCCGTGTGCTTGTTGCCGATGCACTCGAAGCTCACGTCAGCCCCCAGCCCGGCGGTGAGCACGCGAACCTCGGCCAACACATCGCACTGGTTAGGGTCCAGGACCACGCTGGCGCCCACTTCCAATGCCTTGGCCTTGCGCGCCGAAGACATCTCCAAGGCGATCACCCGCGCCGCGCCTGCCGCCTTGGCGCACATGATGGTGCACAGCCCGATGGTACCGGCGCCCACCACCACCACGGTCTGGCCCAGCAGGCTGCCCGCTTTTTTCACCGCGTGCATGCCGACCGCCAGCGGTTCGATCAGCGCCCCTGCCTCCGCTGGAAAACCGGGCGGCAGCCGGTAGAGCAGATTGGCCGGCACATTGACCCGCTCGGCGAAGGCGCCATTGTTCATCAGCCCTGTGAACGCCAGTCGCTCACAGATGTTGTACATCCCATGGGTACAGTAATAACAGGTCCCGCAGTGCTGGCAGGCGTCCGCCGCCACCGGATCGCCCACCGCATAGCCCTCGACCCCTGCGCCGAGCTTGGCGATCCGGCCGCAGAACTCGTGGCCAAGGATGCACTGGCCCTGAATACCGGTAAGAGGATGTGGCGCGTCTACCGGGATGAAGACCGGCCCGGCCACGTATTCGTGCAGGTCCGAGCCGCAGATGCCGCACCAGTCCACCTGGATCTGCACCCACCCAGGTGCAGGATCGGCCGGCAGAGGTACCTGCTCGACGCGGATGTCGTTGCGCCCGTGCCAGACCGCCGCGCGCATGTGTGGGTTGCTCAAGTCGTTCATAGGAATCTCCAGAAGCCAGGAAGGGTCAATGGCTGCGCAGGAAAGCGAGCAGGTGCTGGTTGACCGCGTCGGCGGCCTCCATCTGCACCATGTGGCCAGCGTCCGGCATGACCACCACCTGGGCTTCCAGGCCCTGGGCGTGACTGGCCGGAATGATCGCGTCCTTGCCGCCCCAGATCACCAGGGCGGGGTGCTGGTCCAGGACGCCGCGCAGGTCGTGCCGTTGCCGATCGCCCTCGGCCAGGGCCGAGGCCAGCACCTGCAGCGCCTGGTCTACGCCCTCAAGACGCTTGAACTTGAGCATGTCTTCGAGCAGCTGCCGCGTGACCAAGGCCGGATCGGCGAACAGTTGCACCATCTGCGGCTTGAGGGCGTTGCGGCTACTTGCCGCGACGAACCCTTGCAGGTATTGCCCATTGATCGCCTCGCCCAGACCCGCGCTGGCGATCAGACCAAGGCTGGCCACCCGGTGCGGTGCCAGGCGCGCAAGGCCCAGGCAAACCGCGCCGCCCATGGAGTGGCCGACCAGGTGCGCCCGGGGAAGGTCCAGGTGATCGAGCAGGGCCAGCACCGTTTCGCTCAGTTCCTCCAGGTCACCGCGCTGCAAGGCTTTCGCCGACTCGCCATGGCCCGGCAAGTCGAGGGCGATCACGCGTCGCTCGGTGGCCAGGGCAGGGTGGTTGAACAACCAGTTGTTGAGGTCGCCGCCAAAGCCATGTACCAGCACCAAGGGCGTCCCGCCTTCGCCCAGTTCGAACCAACGCAACAAGCGACCCTTCACCTCGGCTTTCTGGGGCGCCGGGCCTTGGGCCTGGTCGGTACTACCTTCGGCCACGAACTCGGCCTGGAAGCGCTGTACCACAGCGTCGATGTCGGCGTCGTCGGCTTCGCCTTCAACCACCACGGCCAACAGCGCACCTACAGGCAGGGTCTCATCCGGCCTGGCCACCAGGCGGCGCAGCACGCCACTGAACGGCGCCTCGACGCTGCTGCTGATCTTGTCCGTCTCCACGTCCAGCACTTCGTCGCCCTTGGTGATGACGTCGCCTTCCTGTTTGAGCCAGGTGTCTACCCGGCCTTCGGTCATCGACAAGCCCCATTTGGGCATGGTCAGGGTATGGATCTGGCTCATGCGGCGCTCCTTGTAGCGTCGAGGACGGTGCGCACGGCTGCTTCGATTTTGGCAGCGTCGGGGATGTACAGGTCTTCCAGGGCGTCGGAAAACGGAACGGGCGTGTGCGGCGCCGTCACCATTTCGATGGGCCCTTTCAGCGCGCCGAATGCCTTCTGCGCAACCAGGGCGCTGATGTCCGTGGCCATCGAACAACGGGGGTTGGCCTCGTCGATCACCACCAGGCGCCCGGTCTTCTCGACACTCTCAAGGATGCTGTCTTCATCCAGTGGACTGGTGGTGCGCAGGTCCAGGACTTCGCAGTCGATGCCCTGGCGGGCCAGGTTGTTGGCGGCTTCCATGGCCACATGCACCATGCGGCCATACGTCACCAAGGTGACATCGCTGCCGTCGCGCAGGTAGTTGGCTTCGCCGAACGGCACCGTGTACACCTCTTCCGGTACGTCGCCCTGCATGCTGTACAGCAGCTTGTGCTCGCAGAAGATCACCGGGTCGTTGTCGCGGATGGCCTGGATCAGCAGGCCCTTGGCGTCATACGGTGAGGACGGGCACACCACCTTCAGGCCTGGGATATGCGTCCACAGCGAGGTGAGCATTTGCGAATGCTGGGCCGCGGCGCGCAGCCCGGCACCGTACATGGTGCGCATGACCAGCGGCGTCACGGCCTTACCGCCGAACATGTAGCGAAACTTGGCCGCCTGGTTGAGGATCTGGTCCAGGCAGCAGCCGGCGAAGTCGACGAACATCAGTTCGCAGACCGGGCGCAAGCCCTGGGTGGCCGCACCAACGGCAGCGCCTACGTAGCCGATCTCCGAGAGGGGCGCATCCAGCACGCGGCCTGGAAACTGGTGGTACAAGCCCTTGGTCACGCCCAGCACGCCACCCCAGGCATCGTCTTCGCCTGGCGCGCCTGCACCGCCGGCCACATCTTCGCCAATGATGAACACGGTATCGTCACGACGCATCTCCTGAGCCAGGGCTTCGTTGATGGCCTGCTGGTAACTGATCTTTCTTGCCATGGTGGTTCTCCTGTTGTTCTTGTTCTGAGCGGCTCAGGGATAGGCGACGTAGACGTCGGTGAGCAGGTCGGCAGGTTGTGGCTTGGGGTCGGACTTGGCGCGTTGCACGGCGTCCTCGATCAGGTCCTCGACGCGGGCGTCGATGCTGTCCAGCTGCCCTGCTTCGAGCAGCCCCGCGCGCACGGTCTTGTCGCGGAACTGCAGCAGGCAGTCACGGGTTTCGCGCAAGTTCTTCACCTCATCGGGCGCGCGGTAGGTTTGCGCATCGCCTTCGAAGTGACCGTAGTAGCGGCTGAGCTTGACCTCGATCAGCGACGGCCCCTGGCCGGAACGTGCGCGCTCGATGGCGGCACCAGCGGCTTCGTGAACCGCGAAGAAATCGAAACCGTCGATGGTGACCCCTGGCATGCCGAAGCCGGCGGCGCGGTCGGCTATGTGATCGCAGGCCACTGACCAGTTGGACGCCGTGGCTTCGGCATAACCATTGTTCTCGGCGACGAAGATGCACGGCAGGTTCATGATCGCGGCCATGTTCATGGCTTCGAACACCGCGCCTTCATTGGAGGCGCCATCTCCGAAGAAGACCACGGACACATCGTCGCGGCCCTTGAGCTTGGCTGCCAGCGCAGCGCCCACCACCAACGGTGCGCCGGCGCCGACGATACCGTTGGCGCCGAGCATGCCCTTGCCCAGGTCGGCAATGTGCATCGAGCCGCCCTTGCCGCCGCAGACCCCGGTCTTCTTGCCGTAGATCTCGGCCATCATGCCGTACACATCCACGCCCTTGGCGATGCAGTGGCCATGGCCGCGATGGTTGGAGGCGATGCAGTCGCTGTCGCGCAGGTGGGCCATCACCCCCGCCGCGCTGGCCTCTTCACCCGCGTAAAGGTGGACGAAGCCGGGTATTTCGCCTGTGGCGAACTCGACGTGCAGGCGTTCTTCGAAGGCACGAATGGTGCGCATCACTTCATAGGCATGCAGCAGTTGTGCGGAACTCGGTTGATTGGACATCTTGTTGTTCTCCGGGGTTGTCTCAACGGGTCGCGGGGTGCAGCGGGTGGCCCAGGGGTACAGCCAGCAGACGATGCTGGGCGGCATGCGTGAGCACCGCCTGCACGTCCACACTCAAAGGGCCCAGGTGATCGAGGGTGATGGTGGGGGTGTCATGGGCGCAGAATTCGATTTCCCGCTCGCCGTCCAGCGCCAAGGTGCCCTGGACGAGGACCGGGCGGTACGGCGCGTCAGGCGCCATGTAGCCCGAGGCAGTAATGCCGCAGGCTTGCAGCACGCCGGGTGTCACGGGGGCCAGCAGCGCCTGCCCGGCGTCTTCGCCCAGGCGCACCCAGGCCCCGTGAGGCGCTTGCCGCGAGACCGGGCTCCACAGGCCGCACAGTGCCGACAAGCCGATGGCGTGGGGCTCGGCAAAGCAGGCGAAGATTTCGCTCAGGTCCTCGCTGCGGCTCAGGGCCCGCGCACCGATGAAACGCTGAGGCGATACCGCGACCTCCACCAGCGCCCATTCGCTCAGTTGCTGTTGGGGCACCCTGACCAGCAAGCGTTTGTTGCGGCGCAGGCCGATGGAGGTTGGCACCTTGCCGCTGACCACCAGGCCGCCTGCAAGGCCCGCACTGGTGGCTTCGCGCAGCTCCGGGAAGGCGTTGTTGGTGCCGGTGGACAAGGTCAGCAAGGGTACGTCGCCAGCTTCTGCCGCGACGGCCTTGTGCGTACCGTCGCCCCCCAGCACAGCGATCATCGACACCCCCCGCGCCACCATGTTGCGCGTGGCAAGCCGTGTGTCGCTGACGGTCTGGGTCAGCGGCAGGTCGAGTATCTCGAGGGCAGGCCAGTGTTGATCGCGCGCCATCGGCCCGGCGCAGGCTTTGACCACGGCGGCGGCGATGCCAGTCATGTCGCTGGGCATCAGCACGTGGCCGACACCTGTTGCGCCGAATGCGGCGAGCAGGCGCGCGATGGCAGCGGCTTTGTCAGTGCTGGAGTACAAGCCGGCAGTGGCTGTCAGGCGACGCAGGTCTCGGCCTGAAGCAGGGTTGGCAATGATGCCGACCAGTGGGGCGGGTAGCGGCATGGCGCACCTCGTGTTCTTGTTTGCAAGGACAAGAGCAAGCGCGGTGCCAGCTTTGAATGAAATCCCGCAAAGGCCCGCCGCAGAGGCCTGGGATCGTCTTGCCTGCTGCCAGGCGGGTCGCCGTGCTGAGACGCCAGGTGCCGCTCTGGGCGTTGTGCGGCGAGACGCTGAGACGCTGCGTCTCAATCACACCTTTGATCACACCGTGCTTGTCCATGCCTGCGCGCAGGCGCTTAATGGCTGCACAACCACAAGAACAGCAACGAGAACCGGAGGGCCCGAATGCTTGCCGCGAACTCCCGCGCTCATGTCGACTGCGTCAGCAGGGTACTGAAGAACGCCGACCGTCTGCCCCAGGCGCCAGTACCGCCGTTGATCCTCGATTCCTGGCGTCGCTCCATGGAGCTGTACCGTCTCGATCCCGCCTCCGAGCAAGGGCCGCGTATCCTTTCCCAGGCCCTGCTCAACGAATGCCGAGAGCGCTCGGAGCTGTTCCTGCGCATTGCCGGGGATGCCGTGGCACGCTTGCACGAACAGGTGCGCGAGGCCGACTACTGCGTGCTGCTGACCGATGCCCAGGGCCGCACCATCGATTACCGGGTCGAGTCGGCCATTCGCACTGACTGCCGCAAGGCCGGCCTGTACCTGGGCACCTGCTGGTCGGAAGGAGAAGAGGGTACCTGCGGGGTGGCGGCGGTGCTGACCACCAAGGCACCGGTCACCGTGCACAAGCGCGATCACTTTCGCGCTGCCTTCATCGGCCTGACCTGTAGCGCGGCGCCTGTTTTCGACCCCTTTGGCGAGTTGCTGGGGGTGCTGGACGTCTCTGCGCTGCGCTCGCCCGACGACCGCCGCAGCCAGCACCTGATCCGGCAATTGGTCGAGCAGACCGCACGCGAAATCGAAAACGCCTTTTTCATGCACAGCGCCCAAGGCCACTGGGTGATGCGTGCCCACGGCACCCCAGGCTACGTGGAAAGCCAGCCTGACTATCTACTGGCCTGGGACGCCGACGGTCGCCTGCAGGCGATGAACAGCCTGACACGGCAACGCCTGATGCAGCGCCTGGGACGCTTGCCTGCTCACATTGGTGAGCTGTTCGACCAAGAGCAATTGCGACGGGTCAGCAACGCGTCTGCGCAACGTCTGCCAGGGTTGGGCGAGCTGTATGGCCGGGTCAGCGCCCCCCAGCGCAAGCAGCCGGTCGAGCCCTTGCTGCAAGGCTTGGACCGGCGCATCGAACAACACTTGCGCCTGGCCACACGGGTCAAGGACTGTAACCTAGCAGTACTGGTGCAGGGTGAGACGGGTACAGGCAAGGAAGTTTTTGCTCGCCAGGTGCACCAGCAAAGCAAGCGCGGCACCGGCCCGTTCGTCACGCTCAACTGCGCCGCCATCCCCGAGAACCTGATCGAGAGCGAGTTGTTTGGTTATGTCGCGGGCGCCTTTACCGGGGCTTCGAGCAAGGGTATGCAAGGGCTTGTACACCAGGCCGATGGCGGCACGCTGTTTCTGGACGAGATTGGCGACATGCCACTGAGCCTGCAGACCCGCCTGTTGCGGGTACTGGCAGAAGGTGAGGTAGCCCCCTTGGGGGCTGCGCGGCGCCAGCGCGTGGACATTCAGGTGATCTGCGCCACGCACCGCGACCTCGCGGCGAGGGTGGAGCAGGGACAGTTTCGTGAGGACTTGTATTTTCGCCTGGCCAACGCCCGCTTCGCGTTGCCGGCGCTGCGCGAGCGCGAAGACCGGCTGGGGCTCATTCACCAGTTGCTGGCCGAAGAGGCCGACGCGTGTGGCGTGAGCGTGGCGCTAGCCGACGATGCCTTGCAGGCGTTGCTGGAGTACCGCTGGCCGGGGAACCTGCGCCAGTTGCGGCAGGTGTTGCGTTATGCGTGCGCTGTGAACGAGGGTGGGCAGCTGCGCCTGCTTGACCTGCCTGAGGAAGTTCGTGGGCAGGAGGTTGGCCGAGTCACGAGCGAAGCGTCCTGCCCGGCGCGGCAGCGGTTGTTGGATGCGTTGATCCGGCATCGTTGGAAGCCCGCCGAGGCTGCCCAGGCGTTGGGCATTTCGCGTGCGACATTGTATCGGCGCGTGCACGAGCATCGCATCGAGATGCCTCGTATGAAAGGGTAGCGTCGTGGCGGCATCTTTTTGCTGTTGTTGCTGACCGCGCAATCGTTCAGGCGCCGCAGCTTGCCGCTTCAGAGCCGTGCCCTACGCACAGGCTGCGTTCGGCCTGCTGAAGTCGCGAAGATCAACAGCACAATACACATGGCTGGAAGCAGCGTTCAGTGAATAACCCATGTGGAGTGATCATAGCCAAGAGAAAAACTTCAAGTTGATATCAGCCCGATGAGCCGTCCGCACGATGTGTTTCACCGGAGATATCGTTTTGTAGGCACGCGGTGGCAATTTCGGTCTTTGGCTTACGGGTAGAGGTGCGTTTCTTTCTCTGCGGGCGTTTGCCTGGGCGAGTAGCCCATAGGTAAGCGTTTTCACGCAACCGTGCTTGGATAGCGGGTGGATAATCATCAAGTGTGGTCAGCGGCGGGACGGGTTTTCCGGGCAAACCGGCTTCACGAATGATCCTGGGCCAGCGCGGTTTCCAGCACAGCATCAGGCTTAGCCAATGGCCGGTGCCGATGATCAGGAAGGCGGGCGAGATCAAGACCAGGCCGAGTTTGGTGATTCGAGAGGATTTTCGAAAGTAGTGGGTCAGGCCTTCGAATTGAGGCGTGAAGGCTTGCCAGGGCCAGGGAAAATGCGAGGTGATAGACGGGCGCGGCAGGCCCTCAGGGCCCTCGTCCATGAAGCGGCGGATGAACTCCCACTCGGATTGCTGCTCCGCAAAGTTGTTGGAGGCTTTGCCGACGTGGACGAGTTCTGGATGAAGTGTGCCGGTGAATGAAGGCGGCCATAGGAGTTCCAATGGAAGGCCTACGCCTGCGGCTGTAGCGTATTTTTTATCTGAGCCACTGGAGGTGACGCCGTGCCAGGGAAGTGTGGCGATACCCCCACAGGACGTCGGACGATGCAGGTAGACCTGTTGGGTAATTCGGTTGAAGCGTACTAGCAAATGGCGGGATGTGAACATTTCCAAACGTGAAATACGTAAGCCATATTTTACGTAAGGTATGAAAATCAATAGCGCCAAGCTGGTACTAAATAGCGCTATGAATAGCTGGGGTCCGTATGACTCATCCTGAACGCTTTTATCCATTTCCAACAGTCGCATCAACGATATTGCCGCCATGTATAAGAAAGATGCGGCCGTACCTATGACAGTAGCGGAAATCAGGCTGATAAGTCCGCGTTTATCCTCCCACATGCCACTGCGTATTTCCAGAACGTGCTCGTTATAAATATAAATTGGTCCGCGACTTTTAGGGATATTGCTGGCTGATTTCTTCGCGGCCTCAATCATTTCCTGATCGTCGCTTTCATACACGATTTTTTTTCTGGTTTTTTTATGTCGCTTTTCGAAAGCTTCGCGCTCGTCCTTCGGATCGGTGTAGGCAAGCCATGTAAGCCACTCAAAAAGGTACACTAGGTGGTCTCCCAGATTGCGCTGAACAGGTCTTTGAGTTCTTCTGAGTCTTCGGCATAACCTTTGTCAGATAGTTGAATGCGAAAGCAGCATTTGTTGCACCATTTTTCAAGGGCGTCTTTGTCGATAATAAGTAAGACGGTACTGCTAATGAGCACGATGGCGCCTCCGAACCAGCTCAGGCGACTAAGCCAAAGCATGGCAGCATTGTTCGCGGCCAGTCGTGCTGATAATAGTGACAGCGTAGTGCTTAAGCTACTTGTGTATGTGCTTTTGACGCTGATGGATAGCCAACTTAGAAGCGCACTAGCCTGGGAAAACGCTATTCCTCCTTGTCCCGTGAGTAAGGCAAGAGTAGCGCCTATCCTGGCGCCATAAGCTGCTACTGATAACTGTTCAGATTTAGCTTGTGCATCAAGGGCATCGGAATAGTCCCACCTAATGCTTATGATTCCCCCCACCGCCGCCAAACCAGCCCCCCACAACCGATACCGTCCCAGGCTAACTTGCGCGCCCCGCGCAGTGACGCTGTTCCCACCAACACCCCTGAGTGTCAGTTCAGTGCCCACTGCAAGCAGCTCCATCCCCGCAGCCGCACTGGTAAATGCGGCCGCAGTCACTTCGCTCCAGAAGCGTCGGTCCTTGTCATCCCGTCTGCCTTGTAACAACAGCAGCCCGGCCTCCAACAGCAGCAATCCGCTGGCGACCCGCAAGCGATAGAACTGATTCCCGTGCACCCCGTTCAACGTCTCGGCATAAGCTCGATCAAGCCGGCGCACGATGGGGGCCGCGACGCGACCGGGCGAGGGCGTTTTACCGTCCAGCGCCTGCTCACTCAAGCGCAGTTCCACGGCTTGCTTACCCAGTGAGGCAATGAGGTAGGTGCTCAGGCGTCGATACAGCAACCGGTCAGTGCTACCGGGCGCACCTACTGACAGGCTCTGGCGCCCCAGCTGCCCGAGCCAGGCCAGCGCGCCAGCAGTGTTGGTGGGGCTGTGTTGCGTGAGCTGGTCCAGGTGGCTGTCCAGCCGGCTGAAGTGTGCGGCGAGCTCTTTGGCTTGTTTGAGGGCCGCCTCCAGTTGAAGAATAGGGTCGCTGCCCGGTGCCAGTGCGTCCAGCGCTGTGCGTGTCTGCGCAAGCACCTCTGCGATCTCGCGCTGATTATGGACAAACGAGCGCAGCGCCAGGTTGTCGGGGGTGATAGCGTCGGCGCGCCACCATTGAGCAAGCAGCGCTGCGCCGGATGGCACGCCTTCGAGGCCGGCTACGCACAGCCCTGTCTGGTGCGCAAAGCACAGGCCATTGGCAGGGTCGTTTTCGTCGTAGTGGGCAAGTGCGTCCACCAGCGCGGACGACTTCAACCATGCGAGGTGATCTGCCGCTCTGGACTCGGCGAGACGTTGGGCTTCGGCGCTCTGCGCCTCAAACACATCAAGGTGCTGGTACATACCTTTTAGGTTAACGAGTGACAGATAGCGCTCTTCGAATTGCTTGGCAAATTCTCCATTTTTAGCGCGCGTTTCGAGTTTCTGCCTTTCAAGTTCAGCGGCGCTGTCCAGAATGTGCTCTTTAGCTGTTGCCCACCACTCGGCCATGTACCGTGGAACCGCCTCGTCGCTGCCGAGATAGCCGCGCATCGCCTCTCTGCGGCGATCGACCATTGCGGCAACCTTCCGCTCCGTGAATTGCTGATGCAGTTCGGTGAATGTTTGCGCAACCAACACCTTTCGCTCGTTACTAGGGCCACCGCTCTCAGTGCTGGCTTCCAGCCAATGCTTGAGGTGTTCCATGCCAGCGTTGCGCCAGGCATTGAGTTCCTGGGTAATGCCGATGGCATCCTCCACCACCACGGCAACGCCCCGTGCTTCAGGTTTACTGCCCAAGGGGCCCAAGGCTTGGCGGGCCGCCGCCAGCGAGCTGATGCTTGGTGTACTGAAGACCTGAGCGTCCAACAGCGTGCGCAACACGTCGTTGGATTCCGCGGCAAAGTCGGCGACAAGGTTCAACTGGTCATGACGTATCGTGTAGGGCCTGGGCATTGGGCAGCTGGGGCTGGCGAAGGGCGCTATGTCTACGGCAGGCAGCAGGTCGCGTCGACGCAGCAATTGCCGCTGCGCCGCGATGGTCAACGGATCGGGGCTGTAGAACAGGCGAAGCTCGAGCAAGTCGTCGAGATCATGAACCGTGAATGCCCAGGTCATAGCGCGCACGACATCCTGGAATGTGGAGATGCCAGGCGGTTTTGGCTCTGGATGTTCAGGGTCGAAGAGCGACAGGGCGCCGTTCGCGGCGATTCGGTAGGGAGGGTGAAGGCTGTATTGCCCACTGAGCCTGCGCTTTTCCATGACATACAGGAAACCTTCACGCAGCGGGCGAATGGCATAGTCCGCCTGATGCAGCGCGGCGGTGCGATGCGGGTGGCGCAGGTGTTGAGGCAGAGTAGGGAGCTGCTGACGCTGGTGGGGATTACCGCCCACGGCGGCATAGCGTAATGGCAGAACGGTGAAGGTGCGGGTGCATGAGACGGCGGGCCCTATGGATAAAGGGTCTTGCAAGGCTTCGCAGTTCTGCCGATTGATTTCCATCAGCATCTTCAGATCGAACATGAGGGCCCCTGGCGAATTAGACGGTGCAGGTGTGTTTGAAGGCGTTGATCAAGGGGCAAGCTTTGCTCGAGCGACTCCTTGACGGCGGTCTGCCAGATGGGCTCGAGTGTCAATCTGTCGCCAAGCAGGGCGAAATGGGTGACGTAGGTGATCAGGTCTTGCTGCTCGATGAACCCAGCTTCTCGCGCAGCCTTGAGGTATTTACGTACTCTCCCCAGGCGGACGCTGTGGCACTGTTTGGCTTGCCCACTGACGGTCAGCGAGGTTTTCAATTGATCGGCAAGGCGATGTTCGGTGGGGTCTACTGCCAGCGCTTCCCAGCACGCAGCGTCCAGCGTGAGGTCTTTGAGCGCTTGGGTGGCCGGCCTGTCGCCGCCCATCAGGCAGCCCCAAATTTCTTCATTGGCGTCCGGATAAGGCACCCACCAACTGTGGATCGGAGCGAACCATTCGACGAGTTCAGGCAGATCCTTACGGCCATGCAGCACGCGCAGGCAGTGTTCGGTGTGATAACGCAGTAAATAACGTTGCCCGTCAGGTCCCAGCACGGTATTGGCTTGCGCCAGGTGCGAGGCCAAGGCAGCAGTGGGCAATGCGCTGACGATCCAGCCGCATATGGCATCGGCTGCTAACTCGTTCAATTGCCAGAAAAGGTTGGATTGGCTTTGTACTGTAGCCTTGCCTTTGACGGCATACAAACCGATGCCGCACTGACGCACGTTGCTAAATTCGGCTTGTTGCATCAGGGGGTGCAGTATTCTGTGATCACGTGGGACAAGGCGTTTTAACTGTTCAGGGCCTAATGTGGAAAGTTCGAGAACGGCGCTAAGTTGGTAGCGTTCTGCTTGTCGCAGAGGAAGAAAAAGTTTTTTGGACAAGGTGTTTGTCATGACGGGTTCCCCTCCAGGCGAACGACATTCCGACCTTCTGTGATTGCTTTCAATAAACAGCTGATGCAGATGGCTTCACCAGGCGTTGGCGTGGCACGGATGGCCAGGTCATGTGAACGCCCTGTTGGGGTTTGTGCGACCGGGCCTTTGATGTTGATTGCAATGGCGTCAATGGTAAGGCCGCTGCCGTCGAGCCTTAATGTTGCGCCGGGTGCCCTGATGGTCAGGCTTTCTGATGCCTGGAGCTCCAAGACTTGCGTCCCTTGGCGAATCGCTTGCCCTGCCCGTAGCTCGACATGACCGGCGACGTGTTGCTCCAGGTGGCCGCCAATTTCTATCGAATGATTGGCTGTGGTCTTGTCATAGCGATTGTTACCGACTTGCTCCGTACGATCTTGTGCCACGTTGAGCACGCGATGACGTCCGATCTCAAGTACATCATCCTGGCCGATCTGGCAGTGATGATCTTTCCCAACGTTCAAACGTTGATCGTTGCCCACGTCCTCGTGTCGGTCATGACCGATATCGATGTGCTCATCCCGCGCTACACGTTCACACCTGTCGTTCCCAATCTGCGTCGTCTCATCGTGCTTGACCACATTGTTCTGATCCCTTTCGGCATGGATGAACACCTCCTGGCGTCCCAGTTCATCCTCGAAGCGCAGCTCATTGAAGCCGTCACCCTTGTGGGTCTGGCTCTTGATGGTCATGCGGGTCTTGTGCTCAGGCAGGTCGTAGGGCGGCAGCTGATTGCCACAGTACGTGCGCCCGGTGATCATCGGCTGGTCAGGATCACCGTTGACGTACTGGATGATCACGTCCTGGCCGATTCGCGGAATGGCCATCGAGCCCCAGCTGCCACCGGCCCAGCCTTGTGACACCCGCACCCAGCAGGAGCTGAATTCGTTGTTCTCGCTCTCGCGATCCCAGGGAAAGCTGACCTTGACCCGCCCCCACTCATCGCAATAGATCTCTTCGCCCTTCGGCCCGACCACGGTAGCCATGTGCGGGCCGTCAATGCGCGGTTTTGCCAGAGGCGAGGGTCGCCATTCGATCCTGCCGGGGACCAGGACGGCGCTCAGCGCGTACTGCGTGCTCTGCTCGGCATTGGTCGCCTCTTCCTGCAGGCTGGTGAGCTGACTGCCTTGGTGAGTGACCGTGTTCACCCGCCAGTGCGCATTGAGGTCGCGTCTGGGGTGACCGGTCAGCGTGAAGCTCAGGCCCGGTTGCAGGCGCACATCATCACCTTGCACGTGCGCCAGCCGCACATCGTGACGCAACGCCATGACCCGGTTTTCCGTGAACGGTTTACCTACGGCATCGCGCTTGTAGCGCCCTGGATAGTCGAAATACTCGTAGTCCCTGGATTGGTGCTCCAGGAACGGGCCCGTGGCCCTGTGTTCCTGGCGGTAGGCCGGGTTGGTGAAGGTGTAGTCACGCTGAACCTGGCTTGCCGTGCGAACCTGTTCGCTGTAGTTCAAGCGGCGCAAGCAAAAAACCGGTTGGTCCCCACCGCTGTTGGCGTGGTACAGGACGGTATGGGCGCCCAAGGGCTGATCGTCCCCGTGAAAGCCATCGTCTTCATCGTCGGCAGTGACGGCGCCATGGCTGATCAACCCCAGTGACAGCAGCCGATCGGTGATGATCAGCGTGTGCTGTTTTTCACTGTGGGCGAAGCGATAGACGAAGCCTTCTTCGGCTAAAAGGCGTGCGATGAACGCCAGGTCCGTCTCGCCGGCCTGAACGCAGAACTCGCGGACCTGATGGTCCAGGCTGGCGTGGATTTCGTACGGGTCGATGCCTTGGCGCTTAAGCATCAGCGCCAGTATTTGCGGCACGTTCTTGTGTTGGAAGATACGCCAGTTCGAGCGCAGGCCGGCGCGGGCCAGGCGTGGCTCGACCAGCGCATGATAGTAGGTGCGGTGGAAGCCGCTTTCAGCCTGGGTGAAACGGCTGACCAACCCGTGCACGTAGCGCACGGGACGCGCGCCGTTCCAGAGGGTGAACAGCACCGGCTTGTCGAGCAAATGGCCGAAGTCGATGTCCTGTTCGTGGCTGATCAGCTGCAGTTCGAGGGTGAATGGCTGACTGATGCCTTCATTGAGTGTGAACGACACCACTTCGAATTCCGCATCGCCAACCAGGGGTTGGAAGCTGTAACGCAGGTCAGATTGGCGAGGCATAAGCGATCCTTGTCTGCCGGTCGAGATTCAAACTATCCAGGTAACCCTGGCTGCCAGGGGCACGCCAGTGGGGTCAGGCGATCCGGTTGCGCCAGTTGTTGGCGTCTTTCTGCAACTCACTGCTGCAAGATGCCGTTCAGCGAACCCAGCACCTCAGTGGTAATCAGGTGCAGCCGGTAGCTGTAGATGCTGTAGGCCACGGCCATGGCCCCGGCAGATACCAGCAATGGGCTCCACGACGGCCATTGCCGGCGCATGCGTAAGTTACGGGGAGTCACATGGGGGTAGGGATCGCACACGTGTTCTGGCGTGGGTCCGCGCAGTTCACGGATGGTCCCGTGGAGTTGGTGGATAAGGGCGTTCAACGACGCCTCACCGTTCGGCGCAATGGCGTACCTGCCCTTGAGGCCCAGGCACAACGCGAAGTACATGAACTCCAATGCATCCAGATAACGCTTGGGTTCTTGCATCAGGCGCGAGAGCACGGTGAAGCACTTTTCCCCACCCCAGATTTCGTCGTGGAAGATGCTGAGCAGGGGTTCCTGGCTCCAGCAACTGGCTTTGCCCCAAGGCCGTTCCATGACTGCTTCATCGATGTACAGACACACGCCGTAGGAGTACGCGAGCAACTGAGCGTGCTCGTAGCCGTGCTGGCGCATTTCTTCCCTGATGGTGTGGATCTGGTTGCGTGCCTGTTGATGCACGGCCTTGATGTTCGGCAGTGAGTCCAGTATGCGCAGGCGAATCATCAGGCCGAACAGGGGAGCGGCGGCATCCAGCATGGGGTTGGCATAGCCGCCGCGTAGTTTAAAGTCGGGGTCGGCGCGGTAACCCTGCGAAGGCATTTGTGCCTGTGCGCGCGTGTTGGGGGCAGTAACGGATCTTCCTGCCGCCGTTCCTGGCTTAGCCATCGCATCGAAAAGGCCCGTGTTGTCATCCTGACGATCGTCACTCGCATTCCTCATCTCACCAACTCCTCTTTGCCTGGAACGATCGTTGCTGCCGACCGTTGTCACGGAGCTGATGGAAAGTTGCCGGCCTCTGGCAGTCGAAGCAGCGTTGGGCATCGTGCGACCCCCCGTTGCTGAAGTCGTGACGCTGCGTACGGGTTTGTTCCATGGCAATGGCTCTGTGTGGACGGTCATGCACACCGCGGCGATTGGGTGATCAGGACAGTGTTCCAGTTGCCATCTTTTATATTATTAATTGCTGTTTTCGTCGCGCAGGGATGTTCTTAACATATCGTAGGAAGTTTCGTTGTGCGACGCACTTCCTATAAGCGTTCTTGGACTTCAATTTTGGTGTTGCCGACAACGCACGCTTATCCTGCGTAAGGTTCAGTCGATCACTTCAAGCACTAATGCCCAACTGAAAATTCGCCTGCTCATTCCCATCACCGCCCGCTTAACTGGCAACCTACTTAAATGTCCTCTATCGTCAAACCACAGCCTCAACCTATTCGACACCTTATGAACCCTGTCATCCTGATTACCGGCGCCAGCCGCGGTATAGGTGCTGCCACTGCACTGTTAGCCGCCCGGCATGGCTACCACTTGTGCATCAACTACCTCAGCAACGATGAAGCTGCCCAAGCCATCCTCAGCCAAGTCCGTACCCTGGGTGCCAAGGCTATTGCCGTGCGCGCCGATGTCAGCAGCGAAGCCGAGATTATCGCGATGTTTCAGCGTATAGATAAAGATCTGGGGCCTATCGCGGCCCTGGTAAACAATGCCGCCACCATCGCTCCCCAAACCCGTCTCGAGCACATGACCGAGTCGCGATTGCTCAGCATGATGAAGACCAACATCGTCGGCCCCATGCTCTGCACCAAGCACGCCGTACTGCGTATGGCCGCACGACACGGCGGAAATGGCGGGGCCATCGTCAACGTCTCATCCCTGGCCGCCCGACTCGGGTCGCCGAACGAGTACATCGACTACGCCGCCTCGAAAGGAGGGCTCGACACGTTCACACTGGGCCTTGCCAAAGAGCTAGCTGCGGAAGGTGTAAGGGTCAACGGGGTCAGGCCCGGTTACATTCATACAGGCTTTCATGCGCTTTCGGGTGACCCAGATCGGGTCTGCAAACTCGAGTCCGGGTTGCCCATGGGCCGAGGCGGGCGGCCCGAGGAGGTGGCCGAGGCGATCATCTGGCTGCTGTCTGACAAAGCTTCCTATTCGACAGGTACATTCATCGACCTAAGTGGCGGAAGATAACCGGCCGCCCGCATCATCAAACGCGCCTGTTCGAGCCAGCGTCATGGCCGGCCAGCAGCAGGGCCACCTGTTCGACCAGCGCGGTCAGTGCAAAGGGCTTGCACATCACTGCACCCCTACGCGACATGGCGACGCCCTGTTCATCGGCATAGCCAGTGATGTAGAGCAGGGCTGCCGAGTCGGGCAGGGCGGTTTCCAGCTGCTTGCCACTGACTCTGCCTGGCAAGCCGATGTCGGTGATCAACAGCGACGGCTGCAGGCCGGCCCTCAAAGCTTCCAAGGCCTGCGAGCCTTCTGCAAAGGCGCGCACCTCCATCCCTTGATCAATCAGCAGTTCCTCTATCACCAGACGCAACGTGTCTTCGTCCTCCACCAGCATGACCAGATGTTTATCCTGCCGGGAGGGCCAGGATGGCGTTGGTACGTTGGCAATGCTCAGCGCGATCTGGCCTGTGTCCTTGGGTAGATAAAGGTCCACACACGTGCCTTGCCCCGGCGTGCTGGTGATCTTCACCTGACCGCCGGATTGACGAATGAAGCCATAGACCATGGGTAGCCCCAGTCCCGATCCCTGGCCAAGTGGCTTGGTGGTGAAAAACGGCTCCATGGCACGTTCTGCCACATCGCTGCTCATTCCCACGCCGGTGTCACTGATAGAAATCCTGACGTACTCGCCTACAGGCAAGTGAAGACGGTCGGCCAGCGAAGGCTGCACCCGCACGTCATTGTTGCGAATGTCCAGCATCCCGCCTAACGGCATGGCGTCGCGTGCATTGATGCACAGGTTGAGCAACGCGTTTTCCAGCTGGGAAGGGTCGACCTGGATAAGCCAGTGTCCAGGCGTGGTGTGGTCCTGGAACTCGATGCTGGCGTGCAACGAGCTCTTGATGAGATCGTGCATGCTGGTCACCAACGCATGGACGTCGACCGTCTGTGGGGTCAGTTTTTGTTGCCGGGCGAAGGTCAGCAGGCGTTGCACCAGGGTAGCCGCCCGCTTCGTATCCTGCCTGGCCAACCCGATGAGCCTGGCAACATCCGGATAGCGACCTTCGGTCTGCCGCTGAGCGGCAACCTCCAGCGCACCCATTATGCTGCCGAGCAAGTTGTTGAAGTCATGGGAGATCCCGCCAGTCAGCTGGCCGATGGCCTCCATTTTCTGGGACTGGCGCAGGGTTTCTTCCACTTGCTCAAGGCGCTGCTGCTCAGCGACGCGCTCGGTGATGTCATAGGCGAACATGAAACCACCCTGCACGACCTGGTCGGCATCGAGCAGCGGGTTGTAGCGCACCTCGTAGTGACGGACATCCGATTGCAGGCCAATGGCAACGGTGTCCACGAAAGACTTACCCGCCATGATCCTTGGCCACAGCCCGCTCAATTGTTTGACGATATCCGGCTGGTCGGCGATGAAGTCGGGGATGTACTCACCAACCCTGGGCACCAGGCCGCGCCACCGCTTGAAGGTTTCCTGCGCGGTACGGTTGATCGCCAGCAGCCTGAAGCTGCAATCGGCCGCGAATACGTTGGCAACGCTGTGATCGACCAAGTTGCCCAGCAGCTTGCGACTGGCAAGCTCTCTGTCTACTTGCTGTGCCAGTTCCTGGTTGAGCGCCTGCAACTGATTGACGTCAGCGTTTTCGTCGGGCCTGCCGGTGAACAGAACCAGCAATGTTCGCTCGCAGGCGGGCTCGAGGCGGCTGACTTTCAAGGTCAGCCAGCGATTCGAGACCGCCAGCCGCTGTTCGAAGTGCAGGGGCACACCCGTGCGAGCCACCTCGGCGAAATGTGGGAGCCATTGGTCCACTTCGTCAGGAATGGTTTGCCTTGCGGTCAAACCCACCTCTTTGACATGAAGAGTGTGGCGGGCGCAGGCCTCGTTGTACATCAGGTAGCGATAGTCATTGAGTTGGCCGTGCTCATCCTCAAGCACTTGCAAGATGCACAGGCCTTCATCGATTTGCTCGACGACGGCGTCATACGCAGCAGCCTTCAGGCGCAGCTGCTCGTGCTCGGCCTCGAGCTCAAGCAGCCTGGCCTGTAAGGCTGCGCGGTCGTCCAACGTCGTTTGTGATGTCATGCGGGCAATTGGGCTTGGAAATTTCGACAACTATAGCCGTGTGTGCATGAGAGGTTAAAGGCACAACTCAGAAAGAACGAATGATCCGCCCCAGGGTGGCCATTGCCTGTTCGGCACCTTCGTTCCAGGGACTGCCATAGTTGAGCCGGATGCAGTTGCCGAAGCGCCGGGTGGGCGAGAAGATCGGCCCCGGGGCAATGCTGATGCCTTGCGCCAGCGCCATGTGGAACAGCTTGAGCGCGTCCATCTGTTGCGGTAACTCCAGCCAGAGGAAATACCCCCCTGACGGTTGACTGACACGTGTCTGTGCCGGAAAGTGACGCCCGATCGCTGCCAGCATATTGGCTTGCTGGCCTTCGAGGGCATACCGCAACTTGCGCAGGTGCCGATCGTAGCCACCGTGCTGCAGGTAGTCGGCGATGGCAGCCTGGGCCGGCATCGAGGCGCAGAGCGAGGTCATGAGCTTCAACCGCTCGACCTTCTGTGCGAACCGCCCAGCGGCGACCCAGCCGATGCGATAGCCCGGGGCGAGGCTCTTTGCGAAGGAGCCGCAATGCATGACCAGGCCCTGGGTATCGAATGCTTTCGCAGGCTTGGGGGCCTGCTGGGCATAATAGAGCTCGGCGTAGACATCGTCTTCGATCAGGGGCACTTGATGGCGAGTCACCAGCTCGACCAACGCCTGCTTCTTGGCCTCCGGCATGCTCGCGCCGACCGGGTTCTGGAACGTGGTCATGCACCACACCGCCTTGACCGGGTGTTTTTGCAGCGTTTGGGCGAGCACCTCCAGGTCCATGCCATCGCGGGGATGTACGGGGATTTCGACGGCTTTGAGTTTGAGCCGTTCCAATACCTGCAGGCAGGCATAAAATGCGGGCGCTTCGATTGCAACCAGGTCACCTGGCTGGGTGACAGCTTGAAGACAGAGGTTCAAGGCCTCCAGTGCCCCGTTGGTGATCAGCAGTTCTTCCATCGGCAGCATCAGTCCGCCGACCATGTAGCGCAGGGCAATCTGCCGTCGCAGTTGCGGGTTGCCGGGCGACAGATCCGTGACCGCCACCCGAGGGTCCATGGCACGGCTGGCGCTGGCCAGTGACCGGGACAGGCGCTGGAGAGGGAATAGCGATGGGCTCGGGAAGGCTGAGCCAAAGGGTACCG
This sequence comes from Pseudomonas sp. UBA5568, assembly GCF_002425525.1. NCBI lineage: Bacteria > Pseudomonadati > Pseudomonadota > Gammaproteobacteria > Pseudomonadales > Pseudomonadaceae > Pseudomonas > Pseudomonas sp. UBA5568. The sequence continues at coordinate 97,535 of NZ_DIMK01000054.1, forward strand.
TGTTGGGGTCTTTGATCGAGTCGAGGATGGAAAAGACCAGGGCACTTACGTCCACATCGGTGGACTCGCTGATCGGGTGCAGCGCTTGAGGCTCGCTGAATTGGCGAGTCGCATGGGCATTGACGAAGTAGCCCGAGCGCGGCCTGGCGCGGATCAGCCCACGCCGCTCCAGCAGGTAATACGCCTGGAATACCGTGGAGGGGCTGACCCCGTGCGTCTGGCTAGCGTACCGCACGGAGGGCACGCGCTCACCAGGGCCCAGTACGCCGGAGCGAATGAGTTCGGCGATGTCGTCGGCGAAGCGTTCGTAACGTTTCATTGTGGCCTTCTGTCGAAGCCTGGCAGGCAAGAAAAGTGGAGTGTAGGCGTCATCGGTTCATGGGCGCCACGAAGCGGCTGTGCGCAACGCTGCGCACCGAATCGTCGTCGCGTTCGCTGATTTCGAATGTAAGCGGCACCGCACTGCTTTCGGGTCGGTCGGCCAGCATCGCCACGGACACCGGCATTTCGCTCATGTCGCCGGCGGGTACAGTAAGCGCTGTCTGCCCCTGCAGGGTAAAGCCCTCGGCATCGAGCAACCGAAGCGCGTAGTGTTGAGTGTGCTCGGTCTTGTTGATCACCTTGAGCAGGTAGATGTTCTCGATCTGACCCATCGCATTTTCGCGGAACAGACCGCGGTCTTTGATCACATCCAGCGATACCATCGGCCGCAGGTACAATGCCACGCACAAGGCACCGATCATCACCAGCAGTGCTGCGGCGTAACCGAGCAGGCGTGGCCGTAGCCAGTGCGTAGTACCCCCTTGCAAGCTGTGCTCGGACTTGTACCCGATCAGCCCGCGTCGGTAGCCCATCTTGTCCATCACGCCGTCGCAGGCATCGATACAGGCCGCGCAGCCGATGCAGGCCATTTGCAAACCGTCGCGAATGTCGATGCCAGTAGGGCACACCTGCACGCACAAGGTGCAGTCGATACAGTCACCCAGGCCCTGGGCGCGGGGGTCGCTGCCTTTCTTGCGCGCGCCACGTGCTTCGCCACGGCGCGGATCGTAAGCGACGGCCAGGGTATCCTTATCGAACATCACGCTCTGGAAACGGGCGTAGGGGCACATGTGCAGGCAGACCGCTTCGCGCAGCAAGCCGGCATTGAAGTACGTGGCCGTTGTGAAGAACAACACCCAGAACAGCGCTACGCCGCCCAGTTGGAGTGTCAACAATTCGGCCGCCAGCGGACGAATTGGTGTGAAGTAGCCCACGAAGGTCATGCCGGTGACCAGCCCTATGGCCAGCCAGAGCGAGTGCTTGGCGATGCGCCGGGCGGCTTTGTCCACGCTCCAGGGGGCTGCGGCCAGCTTGATGCGTTGGTTGCGGTCGCCTTCAGTGACTTTTTCGCACCACAGGAACAACCAGGTCCAAGTACTTTGCGGGCAGCTGTAACCGCACCAGACGCGCCCGGCGTAGACGGTGATGGCGAACAGGCCGAACGCACAAATGATCAGCAGCGCCGAGAGCAGGATGAAGTCCTGCGGCCAGAAGGTAGCGCCAAAGATGTGGAATTTGCTGTTCTCCAGGTCCCACAGCACGGCCTGGCGGCCGTTCCAGTTCAGCCAGGCAGTGCCGAAGAACAGGGCGAACAGGGCGCCGGCGAAACCAATGCGCAGGGTGTGAAACAGCCCGTTGAAACTGCGCGTGTGGATGGCGGCTTCGCGAGTGCGCCGGGAAGGATTGGCAGGAACAGCGGCGATCACTGAGTAAGGCGTTCTATCGGTCATGGCTCCGTGCTCTTCTAGCCTGAATCAGGCCTGTGCACTATGGCCTTCACTCTGCTAGCAGCACAGGCTCAGCCTTGGCGATAAAAACCATATCAGTTGCGCCGCATGCCGTGCATCCCCCTATATGATCGAGCCTGGCGCGGTGCTCTTCAGATGCCTGCGGCTATCGACCGCACCGGCCACCGTCAGGGCATCTGCCTCTAATTCGGTGATAGGCGTGCGCATCTCGGCCAGTACCGCCACTGACATGCGCATTTGCTCGTCAGTCAAGATCTCGACGTCGCAAGCGGCGCCTTCAAGACGTTGCTGATCATTGATGAGCGTGCAGCGTTGGGTTTGGGCATCGATTTCCACTGGCATGACAAGTCTCCTGATGTGATTCGAACGGTTGACCGCAGGGTATTGGACATCGTTGCACCCTTAGGCTCAACGGCACTTTGCAGAGGCACTCAGGGTCCATGAATGTGAAGAGGGGATGCTGGGCCCGGTGTTGGGTGCAGCTGTGCAGCCCATTGCCGGCAAGCACGATCGTATGGGGGCCGTGGTTGGTGTATTAGCACTTGGGGCAAGCATGGCCCTGCCACCTAGGCACCTGACGTTCGCCAAGCAGCCAGCCTTAGAAGAGAACGTACAGGATGGAAACTATCTGGCACGCGATCCAGATCGAATTTGCAGACGTGACCGATGCGCACGAGGTGACACGCATTCTTGTGCGTTTGTTGATGGCAGCGTTGCTCGGCGCGGTATTGGGGTTCGAGCGGGAACATCGGGGCAAGTCTGCCGGGGTGCGCACGCACATGCTGGTGTCGCTCGGTGCTGCGCTGTTCGTGCTGGCGCCCAGCATGGCAGGCGCCGACGAACAGGCCCTCAGCCGCGTGATCCAGGGCATCGTCGCCGGCATCGGTTTTCTGGGGGCGGGCACCATCCTGAAAGGCAACGGACGGGACACCAGCCACGTGAAAGGGTTGACGACCGCCGCTGGCCTCTGGATGACCGCCGCCATAGGCACTGCCGCTGGGATGGGCCGGGAGGCCACCGCATTGATAAGCACGGTGCTGGCGTTGTTGGTGTTGGGCACGATGCCACTGCTGGTCGAGAAGGCCGAGGGCAAGCACGAAGAGAAGCAGAAGGAGGAGGGATAAGCACTAAGGGGAGCCGAAGCTCCCCCCAAAGCGTTGCTGCTTGCTCTTTTTATTATTAGGGCTGGCCTGTTGTTGTTTTTGTCAGCCTGCCCGGGTGGTGCAAGGCCCCCATTCGGGGCCAAGAGCAAACGTATTTTTTTGAGCGCTGACCGACCTTCATCACGTACGATCCGAGTTGGCTGCTGCTACCTGGAGGTAGTTTTGTTGTTCTGTGCCAATTCGCGGGGCTTGCCCCAGGAACGCGGGTCGACTCCAAAAAAATCTGCTTGCTACGCCTCTGCCGTGTTGTTCTTGTTCTGTCAGAGCCGTTCTCTATTATTTTTATTGAGTGATGCTTTGTTGTTCTTGTTATGCAAGAGATATAGCAGTTCGCGTGCCAGGTTTTAAAAATCCTTTTGAATCAATGGGATGAAGAAATTCGCAAAAGCGCGACGTCGGTAAAACCACACCAGATGTTTCCGTGATACCCGTATCTGGCCTCGTCTTCGCTAAGCGGTAACACTTCACCCACACGGACGTGACACCTTGATGACCTAGCGCGTCTGCCACGCACGTGCAACGCGCGATCCGTTAGCCCTTCCCAACACCGTGCTGATGCGCTGCCCGGCCTCGATCAGGCGTTGCAGGTCGATACCGGTCTCGATGCCCAACCCATCAAGCAGGTAAACGACATCTTCGGTTGCGACGTTACCCGTCGCGCCCTTGGCATAGGGGCAGCCACCCAAACCCGCCACTGAGCTGTCGAATATGCTGATGCCTTCAAGGAGGCTCGCATACACGTTGGCCAGGGCTTGGCCGTAAGTGTCGTGGAAGTGCCCCGCCAATTGCGCGCGGGGTATATGGCCCGCCACCACCTCGAACAAGCGTCGGACGTCACCAGCAGTACCGGTGCCGATGGTATCGCCCAGCGACACCTCGTAGCAGCCCATCTGGTGCAGGGCGCGCGCCACCGGCAGCACCTGCTCCGCACGGACCGAGCCTTCGTATGGGCAGCCGAGTACGCAAGATACATACCCACGCACCCGCACACCCTGGGCTCGCGCGGCCTCGATGATGGGTTCGAAACGTTCCAGGCTCTGCGAGATGGAGCAGTTGATATTGCGCTGCGAGAACGCTTCTGACGCGGCGGCGAATACCGCCACCTCCTTGACGCCCGCCGCCACGGCATCTTCGAAGCCTCGCAGGTTGGGCGCCAGGGCTGCGTAGGTGACGCCCGCACGCTGCTCGATACTCGCGAACACCTCGGCCGAACCGGCCATTTGCGGCACCCACTTGGGTGAAACGAAACTGCCCACTTCGATGTAGGCGACGCCAGACGCTGTCAGGTCGTCCACCAGCCGTACTTTGTCGGCAACAGGGATGGGCTGGGCTTCGTTCTGTAGCCCATCGCGAGGGCCAACTTCTACCAGACGAACTTTTTCAGGCAAGGACATGATGAGGTTCCTGTAACGGTCAACCGTGGTCTTTATTGGCAAGCGTGCAAGCCAGCGCCTGTTCACAGCGCTCCTGGGCAGTGTCCAGTTCGAGTTGCATCTGGTGGATGTCGAGCATTTGCTGTTCCAGTTGGGCGCGCCGCTCGGCGATCTTGGCGAGCATGCTGTTGAGTTGCTTGAGGTTGCCGCCCGATGGGTCGTACAGCTTGATCAACTCACGGCATTCTGCCAGCGAAAAGCCGATACGCTTGCCCCGCAAGATAAGTTTGAGGCTGACCTTGTCCCGCGCCGAATAGATGCGTTCAAGGCCGCGTCGCTCGGGACGAAGCAGCCCTTGCTCTTCATAGAAACGAATGGCACGCGTGGTGATGTCCAGCTCGCGGGACAGGTCGGAAATGCTGTAAGTCTGGGTACTCATACCAGGGCTCTGGACAGGATATGCCGCCATCCTGAAGCGTGCTTTACGTATACGTCAAGGTGAGCGACAGGAATCGAACCGCGCAACAACCGCGTGAGCGTCGATGGTCCCGGGCGTTGCAGTCGCGTTATCCTCGCCCAGCCAGAATGCTTACCTAAAAGCGTCAGCGCCCCTTTTCGATTCGACAGCCTGGCATCGATGCCAGGCCCAACGCAGGAAGCGGCTGTATGAACCCTCTCTTTGTATCCGTCAGCGCGCTGTGCCTGAGCCTGTCCTGTAACCTAGCCCAGGCCAGGCAAGTGCTGCCCGTAGCACCCGAACTTGGCTCCGGTTATCGCGCCGGCTTGCAGCCGGTGGCAGCCAAGCGTCATATGGTAGCAGCCGCCAACCCGCTGGCTAGCCAGGCTGGACAACGCATCCTTCGCGCCGGGGGCAGCGCGGTGGATGCGGCGATTGCGATGCAAATGGTACTGACACTTGTCGAACCCCAATCGAGTGGGATCGGCGGCGGTGCATTTATCCTCCACTGGGACGGGAAAAAGACGCAGGCATTCGATGGCCGGGAAACGGCGCCGTCACAGGTGACCGAACGGCTGTTTCTCGACGACAAAGGGGCACCCATACCCTTCAGGTCAGCCCAGATAGGCGGGCGAGCGGTGGGGGTGCCAGGCGTACTGCGGGCCTTGGAGCTGGCCCACAAGCAGCACGGCGTCCTGCCCTGGCAAGCGTTGTTCCAACCCGCCATCGAATTGGCCCGTACCGGGTTCCCAGTCTCGGCACGGCTACACGCGCTGCTGGAGGCTGACCCCTTCGTGGCCAGGTCGCCCAGCATGGCTGGCTATTTTCTGGACGCGACGGGGCGCCCGCTTGCGGTAGGCACACGACTGCGTAACCCCGCACTTGCCGACACATTCGAGCAGATCGCGCAGCACGGCGCGCAGGCGTTTTACAACGGCGAGGTCGCGCAGGCCATGGTGGCCGCTGTTCATAACCACGCTAACCCAGGGTATCTGTCCATCGATGACCTGAAGCACTACCGCGCCAGCGAGCGTGAACCTGTCTGCGGGCCCTACAAAGCTTGGCAGGTATGCGGCATGCCACCCCCATCCTCCGGGGGCGTGGCGGTATTGCAGACCTTGGGCATACTGGAGGCATTGCAACGCAGATCGGCCAGGGACGATCTAGCCCACCTCACACCCGTCCCCTCGACCACTGCTGCCACCTTGGAGGCGCCAGCACGCGCCGTGCACTTGGTTGCCGAAGCCGAACGACTGGTGTATGCCGATCGCGCCCAGTATCTGGCCGACAGTGACTATGTACCCGTTCCGCTCAAGGGCCTGCTCGACCCGGGCTACCTGGCACAGCGTGCCAGTCAGGTGGGTGAGCGCAGCATGAACAAGGCCAGCCCCGGCTATCCGAAGGGTGCGCTGTTGACGCTCGCGCCTGACCGATCGCCACCGCGCATAGCCACCTCCCACGTAAGCGCCATTGATGACCAAGGCAATGCCGTGGCCATGACCACCTCGGTAGAAGGCGCATTCGGCTCGCACCTGATGGTCAAAGGGTTCTTGCTCAACAACCAACTGACCGATTTTTCGTTCGTGCCCCGGGAACAGGGCAGGCCAGTGGCCAATCGCGTTCAGCCGGGTAAGCGACCCCTGTCAGCCATGGCGCCAACGTTGGTGTTCTCCCGAGGCAATGGGGCGTTGGTGGCCAGCCTTGGCTCGCCCGGCGGCTCGCAGATCATCGGTTACGTCAACAAGGCACTCATCGGGTTGCTGGACTGGCGGCTGAACCCCCAGCAAGCCGTCGGTTTGCCCAATTTCGGCAGCCGCAACGGCGCAACCGAGGTGGAATCAGGGTTGACCAGCGCTGCGTTGATCCGCCAGCTCGAGGCGTGGGGCCACACGGTAACGCCAATGGACATGACCAGCGGCCTGCAAGTCATTTGGCGAGCTGGGTCAGACTGGTCGGGGGGTGCCGACCCGCGCCGGGAGGGCGTGGCACTGGGGGACTAAGGCCAGCGTTGCGAGCTGTACAGGCGCGTGCTAGAAAACGCTCCTCCCATTCATTTGTCGAATACTCGCATGTCTCATAACGTTAAACCGAATAGGGCCTTATTCGACCTGGACCTCTTACGGGCGATCGTCGTGGTGGCCGACTGCGGCAGTTTCACCACGGCTGCCGCTCGCTTGCATTCGACCCAGTCCACCATCAGCCAGAAAGTCCGGCGCCTGGAAGACATGGTGGGGCATCGTTTACTGGTACGTGGCAACCGCGACGTGCTCCCGACCGACGCCGGGCAGACGTTGCTCGGGTACGCCCGGCACATGCTGGCCCTGAATGACCAGATGCTCGAAGCCTTGGCCGGTGCCATGGTCGGCTTCACGGTGCGCCTGGGTGTGCCCGAAGACTTCGTGGGCGGATCGACCACCCATGCCCTATCGGCCTTCAGTCGGCTCAATCCGCAGGTGAAGCTGGAGGTCACCAGTGGGCTGTGCCGGGATCTGAGCCAGGCCTACGACAATGGCGAGCTGGACCTGGTACTGCTCAAACAACGACGCAACAGTCGCGAAGGCGTCGCTTGTTGGCCAGAGCGCCTGCAATGGATCGACAGCGCGCGCCTGCCTGCCTTTGAACTGGACCCGGTGCCGTTGGTGACATTCCCGCCGCGGGGCTTGTACCGCGAGGACATGATTACCGCCATCGAGCGCAGTGGCAGGCGCTGGCGTATCAGCTTCACCAGTTCGAGCCTGAGTGGCATCCAGGCCGCGGTCGCCGATGGCATGGGCATCAGCCTGCTACCGCCGCGCGCCGCCACCACGGAGCATCGCGTGCTGGGCGTCGAGCAGGGGCTGGACGAAGTCGACAGCTATGAGATCGTCATCGTGCACCGCCCGACCGCCGATCCAACGGTCAAGGACCTGGCGCAGGTGCTCAAGCAGCTGTTGGCCGGTGGTAGCCTTTAAGTGTTTCAGGCTGTGGCACAAGGGAATGACTGCGCGATGATGCAGTCCCATGCACAACGCGGGTATGACGTCCGCCTTCACCACGCCATGGAGAACCCTATGAAAGCAGTTGTAATCGCTGCCCTGCTGGCCACTACCGGCCTGGCCCAAGCCGCCCAGACCGTCGAGCTCAAGCTGGCAGGCGCCGATGGCCCAGGCAAGTCGATCGGCACCATCAGTATCGAACAGAACAAGTACGGAACGCTGCTGACTCCGGACCTCAAAGACCTGCCACCAGGTGTGCACGGTTTCCACCTGCACCAGAATCCGTCCTGCGCACCTGCGCAGGACGCAGGCAAAACCGTGCCAGCAGGGGGAGCAGGGGGCCACTGGGACCCTCAATCGACCAACGCGCACAAAGGCCCTTATGATGACAGCGGTCACCGCGGTGACCTGCCGGCGTTGTATGTAGGTGCCGATGGCAAGGCAACCTATCCAGTACTGGCACCGCGCTTGAAGGCTGAGGACTTCAAAGGCCATGCTTTGATGGTGCACGCAGGTGGCGATAACCACAGCGACCACCCCGAGAAGTTGGGTGGCGGTGGTGCGCGCGTGGCGTGTGGGGTGGTTGAGTAACGGCGGGTTGGCGCACCCTGGTGGGTGCGCCTCGTCGACCGGCAGGCGGTCTTTTGACTTCAGCGCTTGGGGTTGAGCGTCAAGTGCACGTGACGGTTCACGTCCTTGTACAGCAGGTAGCTGAAGTTGCCAGGGCCGCCGGCATAGCAGGCCTGCGGGCAGAAGGCGCGCAGCCACATGAAGTCGCCGGCTTCTACCTCGACCCAGTCCTGATTCAGGCGGTAGACCGCCTTGCCTTCGAGAACGTAAAGCCCGTGCTCCATGACGTGGGTTTCAGCGAACGGAATGACGCCACCTGGTTGGAACGTGACGATATTGACGTGCATATCATGGCGCATGTCGGCCATGTCGACGAAGCGGGTGGTTTTCCAGCGGCCTTCGGTACCTGGCATCTCGATCACGGTGGCGTTGTCGCGATGGGTCACGAATGAGGACGGCACGTCCAGCCCCTCGACCTTCTGGTAGTGCTTGCGCAGCCAGTGGAAGGTGACATTGGCCTTGCTGTTGTTGCGCAAGCTCCATTCGGCGCCAGGCGCCAGAAACGCATAGCCCCCTGGCACCAGTGTGTGGTGCTGGCCCTCGACGGTGATGTCCAGCTCGCCCTCAACGATGAACAACACCGCTTCGGCGTTGGGGTCCAATTCAGGCCGTTCGCTCCCGCCTTCGGGCGCCACCTCGACGATGTACTGGGAGAACGTCTCGGCGAACCCTGTCAGCGGCCGGGCGATGACCCACATGCGCATCTTGTCCCAGAAGGGCAAGTGACTGGTGACGATGTCACGCATCACGCCCTTGGGAATGACCGCGTAAGCTTCGGTGAACATGGCACGGTCGGTCAGCAGCTCGGTTTGAGCCGGGTGGCCGCCGTGGGGCGCGAAATAGGCGTGGTTCGACATGAATGCTCTCGACTTGTTGTTCTATCCCCATGCCGTGGACCGCACCGGCCGGTGCGGTGCAGGGGACGTGGGCACAGGATAGGGTGGCGCGCCGAGCATCTACAAATTAAATGTTGGAATACCCGGTATTTGTTTGCTGAATACTCACTTGGCTACCCACATGGTGTGCCGCCAGGCGGTCTCCCTCGCCGAACAACTTGTGGCGCAATGTGCCATCGACGTAGCCCTTGGGATAACGGCCACGGCGCTGCAGCTCAGGAATGAGCAACTCCACGACGTGGGTCAGGTCATCAGGTTGGACAGCATAGGTGAGGTTGAAACCGTCGATACCGGTTTGATCGACCCACGCTTCCAACTGGTCAGCGACTTCGCTTGGCGTACCGACCAGGACGGGCCCGCGTCCTCCTAGCCCGATGAATTGCGCCGCTTCGCGCACCGTCCATTGGCGGCTAGGGTCAGCCGCCGTGAAGGCTGCCAGGGCCGCACGGCCTGCATCGTTTTCCACGTACTGGATCGGCGCATCAGGGTCCAGGCCATCCAGGTCGATACCGGTCCACCCTGACAGCAGGGTCAGGGCTGCTTCGATGTCGACGAAACTGCGGTATTGGGCAAAGCGTGCCTGCGCCTGCTCGTGGGTGGGCGCGACGATCAGTAACGCCTGGGCATAGATCAGCACATCGTCACGCGTGCGTCCTGCCGCTTCGCTGGCCTGACGAACACCATCGGCGTAGCGCCGCAGCACCGTGGGTGTAGGCCCGCTGATGAACACGCACTCGGCATGCCTTGCAGCGAACTGCTGACCACGCGCAGATGCGCCTGCTTGAAACAAGACGGGGGTCCGTTGCGGGGAGGGCTGGCACAGGTGAATACCAGGTACCTGGAAATGCTCGCCGAGGTGACCGATGGCGTGTACACGGGTTGGCTCGACGTAACGGCCAGTCTGACGGTCCAGCACCAGGGCATCCTCGTCCCAGCTTTTTTCCCAGAGCTTGTAGAGCACCTGCAGATACTCTTCGGCCAGGTCATAGCGCTGGTCATGCCCCAGTTGTCGATCCAGCCCAAGATTACGCGCGGCACTGTCCAGGTAGCCGGTGACGATATTCCAGCCCACGCGCCCGTCGCTGAGGTGATCGAGCGTGGACATGCGCCGGGCAAAGGGGTAGGGATGCTCGTAGGTCAGCGAGAAGGTGACCCCAAAACCCAGGTGCTTGGTCACAGCGGCCATGGCCGGGACCAGCAGCATCGGGTCGTTCACCGGCACCTGAACGCCGCCGCGCAAGGCCGGGCCTGGGCTGCCTTGATAGACGTCATAGATGCCCATTACATCGGCAATGAACAATGCGTCGAACACACCGCGTTCGAGCAGCCTCGCCAGGTCGGTCCAGTAGGCCAGGCGGTTGAAATCGGTGCTGGTGTTGCGTGGGTGGCGCCACAATCCAGGCGATTGGTGGCTGGCAGCATTCATGCTGAAGGCGTTGAAGCGTATAGGGCGGGGCATAGGCTGACCTCGCCTCAGGGCAGCACGGAAGCGGGATAAACCGCTTCGGCTACGTTCAGTTTGCGGGGGATCAGGCCAAGCCCTTGGAAGGTGTCGGCCAACTTCTGTTGTTCGGCAACGATCTCTGGCGTCACCGGCACGGCGTTGTAGTTGCGTCGTTGACTCGCCACCTCCAGTACATCGGCGTTGATGCCAAGCTGCGGTGCCAGCAATGCGGCGACGTCGGCAGGTTTGTCATTGGCCCACTGGCTGGCTTTGGCCAGTTCGCTGAAGAATGTTCTGAGCAACGCCTTGTTGCTGTCCGCGAAGTGGGCGGTGGACAAATAGAAAGTGCGATTATTGGTCAAGCCGGTCCCGTCACGCAGGTTTTTCAGCCCTGGCTGACGCTCTGCTGCAGCCAGGAACGGGTCCCATAGCGTAGCGGCCTGAACGCTGCCTGACTGCAGCGCGGCTATCGCGTCGGCTGCGTTGTTGACGTACGCCGGGGTGATGTCCTGGTAACTCAGCCCTGCCTGTTGCAAAGCCACGGCCAGCAAATACTGGGCATTCCACCCCCGGCCAGTGGCCACGCGCTTGCCCTTCAGATCCTGCACGTGCGTGACAGTGTCCTGCTGGCGCACCACCAGCCCGATCCCACGTGGATAGGGCTGTTCAGCAGCCAGGTAGACCACGGATTTGCCGGCCGCCTGGGCAAACACCGAAGGCGCATCGGCAGCGTGCCCCACGTCGATGGCACCCGTGCTCAACGCCTCGAGCAACTGAGGGCCCGCAGCAAACTCATGCCAGCTGACGCTCACCCCTTGAGGGGCAAGGGCCTTTTCCAGCGCACCGCTGCCTTTGAGGATGTTGAGGCTGTTGAATTTTTGGTATCCGATGCGCAGGGTGCTGTTTTCCCCCGCCTGGGCCGGTCCGGCTAACAGCAGGGCGCCGGTAAGCGAGGCCATTAGCCCTCCCAGTACTCGCCGACGTAGTGATGAAAAGAGGGGGTGGGGCATGGCGCGATCCTTGATGTTCAGTTCAACAGGAGCACCAGAAAATAAGCACATGAGCGCGCTTCTTCAATTTTTTTATTACCAATTATTAGACTGTTTAGTTATTTTTATATCCTTTTGTTTTGTAATCAGTTGTGCGCTGTCGACGTTTTTTTCACATCCCGTTGGTAGCATTCCTAGCAGAATCAAGGAGTTCTCCATGTCTACCTTCCTGCGCACACGCAGCACTCGCATCGTGCTAACCGCTACCACTGGCCTTGTAGTCGCAACCCTCGGGTTTTTCGCCTGGCAAAGCTTCTACCCCGTGCAAGCCGCCTCGGGCTGGCAGGTCGAGGTCGTGCACCGCAATGTGGACAAGGCTGCGTCACTGCTTCCCCAGGCCGACGGCAGCCTGTTGGTCAGCCAAGAGCTGGACGATGGTCGCGGCAGCATTCTCAAGATTGCTGCGGACGGTGAGCGCGAAGTGCTCGTGGATAAGCTGTCTAAGCCGGACGGCATGGTGGCGGCAAGAGGGGGCTGGGTCTTCAGCCAGGAAGGTGGGCTGGCGCCGGTGAGTCTGGCGGTCGATGGCCACGTCACACCACTTTTCGAGGGTATTGCGGTACAGGGCCTTTGGAACGAGGGCAACCACCTTTTCGCCATCGAAGACCGCAAGGGTGATGGCCGCTTGCTGCGCTATGACTGGCGCAGCGGCCAGGTGGAGGTGTTGCGTGCGGGCCTGACCGAAGCCGAAGGTTTGACCCGATGCGGGGGTGGCCGGCTACTGTATACCGAGAAAGCCGAAGGGCAGGTCCGGGCGCTGTCCAAGGATGGCAAGGACCCTGTGGTGATCGATGGCCTCAACAACCCTACATTCCTGTTTTGCGACCAGCGTGGCCTCTGGATCAGTGAAGACAACACTCACCGGGCGCGGCTGCTGCGCATAAAGCCCGATGGGACTCGCCAGACCGTGCTCTCGTTTCTCAAGGCGCCGCAGTCGATCGTGGCCGATGGCAGCGGTGGTTACTGGCTTGCAGAAGGCGGACGTGATCGCGTGCTGCACCTGACCCCTCCAGCGCAGCCGGCCGCTGCGTCAAACTGAAGTCTGAAAAAAGAGTCGATGACAGCAGCCATCAATCCCCCAGCCGCTGCTCACGCGACGGGGGATAGCCGAAGTAGGCGGCGTAGCATTTGCTGAAGTGCGACACCGAGACGAAGCCGCACGCTACCGCCACCTCCATCACCGAGAGATCGGAGTACTGCAACAGGCGGCGACTCTTGGTAATGCGAAGTTCCATGTAGTAACGCCGGGGGGAGGTGCCCAACTGCGCCTGGAACAGGCGGTCTATCTGGCGTCGGGACCGGCCGCTGTAAGCCGCCAACTGGTCCAGGCTGAGGGTTTCTTCGAGGTTGTTTTCCATCAGCTCGACGATGGTGCGCAGGTGCAGACTCATCGACTTCTTGGCCCCGGGACCTACTTGGCGATAGCGCGCACCAGAGAAGGACAGAATCTCCTCGACGGCCTCTGCCAGGCCATCACCGTACAGCCGTCGTACCAGTCCCAGCATCAGTTCCATCGCCCCGTTTGGGCTGGCGGCACTCAGCCGGTCCCGGTCGAGGGTAAAGCTTGCAGGCGTGATACGCGTCTGCGGGCTACGTTCGGCAAGGCTGGCACGTTGTTCGGGGTGAACGCTGCAGCCGTAGTCATCCAGCGCTCCGGCGCGCCCGAGAAACCATGCGCCATTCCACAAGCCGCCCAGGGCCATCCCGTGGGAAGCGCAGTCCTGGAGCAAGCGGTCGAGTTCAGGGTATTTGAGCGGCGTGCGTAAGCCGCCGCAGACCACCAGCAAGTCCAAGTGCTTGAGGGCGGTCGCCGAAAGCTCGGTGGTGATCAACTCGAGCCCCAGGTCACTCAGTACGCGGTCACCGGCAAGCGACAAGGGCGTGAATTGGAAGCTGTCGGCGCGCAAAAGGTTAGCCGTGACCAGTACGTCCATGGCCACGGTGAAGCTGGCCATGGAAAAGTGTTCGAGCAAAACGAAGTCGACCCGATAGGGCGCTTCAACGCTGGCGCTGCTGGTCTTTAACCGCAGCATGTTGCTGGTGCTGCTCTTTTTGCTGAACTGACGGGGTGTGGACACGCTGGACTCCGCTTCCTGGCTTCGCACCAAAGTGTGGCCGGTGCCCCTTGGAAAGACAATCGGCAAGGTGGCTGGCGCCAATGTGCAGGTCGTGTTCAGGCATGCGCTGGGCGTCGGCCTGGGGCAGGGAGGTTGCATGCGTGCTGGCGCCGTTCAAATCCAACGGAACCCTAGGCGTTATCGGGGAATCAATAGGGTAAGTGCCAATGGGAGGAAGCTCATGGAAATCGGAACGATTTGGTTCGTGGTGGCAATCATCTTGATTTTGCTGGAGATCTGGGCGATCTGGCACATCATGGGCAGCGATCGGCGCGCCGAGCGCAAGATGCTGTGGATTGTGTTCGTGGTGTGGGCACCGTTCCCTGGCCTGCCGATCTGGGCCTGGCGCGGGCCTCGCGCGGTCAAGGGCAAGGCTGTATTGGAAGAGAAGTGAATCGCGGGCCAGGCGCGGGGGCGTCTGGCGGCATCGCTGCTGTAATTCTACTGTCACGCTCAGGGCCGCTTTCGGCCCTTGACCTCAGGTCTGCTTGAGGTTGGATACTCGGCGTTCATTCCACAGACCGAAAGCCAATGCCATGCAGACCTCCGCCTTTGACCTGAGTAACCCTCAATCGCTGTATGACCCCAGTGGCAACGGTTACTCCCATGTGGCTGACGTGATTTCCGGGAGCAGGCTGCTGTTCATCGCGGGTCAAGGTGGGGAGCAGGCCAGTGGAACGCTGTCCCCTGATTTCGCCGTCCAGGCTCGACAGGCCATTGCCAATCTGGCGCTGGCCTTGTCCAGCAAAGGCGCGGGTCTTGAGCACGTGTGCAAGCTCACACTGCTTATCGTCGATCATAGCCAGGCACGCCTCAAGCAATGGGTGGACGCCGTAGACCGCGCCTGGGGCCAGGCTACCAAACCTACCTGCACGCTCATACCGGTTCCGCGACTGGCCCTGGACGGGATGCTAATCGAGGTGGATGCCGTAGCGGCGCTGCCCGCCTCCTCCCAAGGTAGGTAGCGCCAACGACTCGCTGTGTAGTAAACCTCTAATCAGGTTTGCGCCTTCCTGCGCGATGAGCACAGCAGTTCTCAGAGGTGAACACACCATGAGCACGACCTCTTCCCCGATCGACCGGCCGTTACTGAGCGCCTGGTTCTGGCCGGCCATGTTCAGCTTGATGGCCTTCGCCGCCAATTCGGTACTTTGCCGGCTGGCGCTCAAGGATGGCGCCGTCGACGCCATCACCTTCACCGCACTGCGCCTGGGCAGCGGCGCCTTGTGCCTGTGGTGGCTGGTGCGGCTGCGCAACCCCTGTTCAGGGGCTGCCGGCAGTTGGAGAGGCGGTCTGGCTTTGTTTTGCTACGCCTTTCTGTTCTCCATTGCCTACCTTGATTTGAGCGCGGGCGTAGGGGCATTGCTCTTGTTCGGTGCCGTTCAGCTGACCATGTTCGGCGTGGCGGCGGTGCGTGGAGAACGGATCAGCCTGCGCGCGTTGTCAGGCATGCTGATGGCTTTTTCAGGCCTGGTCGTTTTGCTGCTGCCTGGCAGCCACGCACCTACACTGACGAGCGCCTTGCTGATGGTAGTCGCGGGCATGGCATGGGGTCTCTATACCTTGCTGGGTCAGGGGTCGCCTCGGCCGCTGGCGGACACGGCAGGCAACTTCATTCGCAGCGTGCCCTTCCTGGCGTTGTGCACGCCGCTGATCGCTCTGGGTGCCGAGCTACGGTTCTCGATGGCCGGCGTGTTCTTCGCGGTGTGCTCTGGGATGCTGGCATCGGCGGCAGGTTATGCCGTCTGGTACAGCGTGGTGCGGCGCATCACCGCTCAACAGGCTGCCACGTTGCAACTGAGCGTCCCGGTGATCGCCGCGCTGGGTGGGGTGTGGGTGATCGGTGAGGCGCTGTCGCTACGTGCCATGGGTGCCTGCGCGATAGTGCTGGGTGGGGTGGCTATCGCTGTAACGGCTCCCCGTCTACAGGCACCGACACAGGCTTGAGGTGGCCCAATGGTCGGCAAAGCCTGAGCATGAGCAGGCTTGCCTAGAAGAAACTGCGCTGGGCCTTGAGTGTCACCACGCTCTCGCAATAGGTGTTGATCCCCGAATAAGCATCGCAGCCGCCACCGGTCAGGTTCGAGTCGCTGTAGATGAGGTTCAGGTCCAGGCCCAACCAGGGGCGCGACAGCTGCATGGACCAGTCGGAGAAACCGTTGACCTGGCTGCCGTCGCCAATCGTGAACGGGGTGCCGAGCCGATGATGTGCAAGCTTGACCGTCAGGTCGGCGTTGAGCAGGGGGACCTGCCCGAAATCGGCGTACAAGGTGCCGATCCGGTTGCTTGGATTGTCACGCAATGCCCCGCCGAAGCGGCTGCCCATGATCGAAATCCCCCCATACAGCGCATGGCTCTCTGCGCCTGCGATGTTGGGTTGGCTGTAGTGGATGACGCCGATCTCGTAACCCAAGGTACTGTCGAAGTGATGCTTGTAGCCCACGTAGTTGTCGACCCGCAGGGTGGACCCTGGCGCCACGCCCATGCTGGGTGTGTACTGCCCTACGTACCACCCGCTGGTGTGACTGAAGTCCAGGCCGCCGTGAAAGGCGCCGGTAGCGGCTGGGGAAATAAGCCCCTGGGCCATGCTGCGGGTAGGGGTCGTACTGAGGGTAAAGTCGAAGTCGCCCACTTCACGTTTGATCTGCTGGGCCAGGAGCGTGGGGCTGAACAGCAGGGCCGCGCTCAGCACTAGAAGGGGCCTGGTCATGGTCGGCTTCCTGAAGGGCTTGCAGTAGAGCCTTGAAGGATACCGGGCCTGGCCCCAGGAGGAAACCTCATGGCCTGCTCAAGTACGCAATTGCCTGTCGCGACGTGCAAAAAAAGCGCGCTCCCTGAGGAGCGCGCCTTGGACATTGCGCAGCTTCGGTGATCAGGCCACTTTCACGATCCAGCCTGCCGGCGCTTCAATGTCGCCGCTCTGAATGCCGGTCAGCTCGTTGTAGAGCTTCTGGGTAACGGGGCCGACCTTCTCAAGGTCGTGGAACACATGCAGCTTGCCGTTATACTCGATGCCGCCGATGGGGGTGATCACCGCCGCGGTACCGCAGGCACCTGCCTCGATGAAGCGATCCAGCTGGCTGATTTCCACATCCCCTTCGATGACAGTCAGGCCCAGGCGAGACTGCGCCAGCTCCATCAGGGACAAGCGGGTGATGCCGGGCAGTACCGAAGCCGACTTGGGCGTCACGAATTCGTTATTGGCCGTGATGCCGAAGAAGTTGGCCGAGCCCACTTCCTCGATCTTGGTATGGGTCAACGGGTCGAGGTAGATGGCATCGGCGAAGTTGGCCTTTTTCGCCTCATAGCCTGGCTGCAGGCTGGCCGCATAGTTGCCACCGACCTTGGCAGCGCCGGTACCTTGCGGGGCAGCCCGGTCGAAGCTGGAGATCTGGAAGTTGTGGGGCTTCATGCCGCCTTTGAAGTACGAGCCTACCGGGATGGCGAAGATGGAAAAGATGAACTCCGGCGCGGTGCGCACGCCAATGTTGTCACCCGTGCCGATGACGAATGGGCGCAGGTACAGGGCGCCTTTGCCATGGGGTGGCACGAAGCGCTCGTTGGCCTTGACGACCTGCTTGCAGGCTTCGATGAACACATCTGTAGGCACGTGGGGCATCAGTAGGCGCGCGCAGCTGCGCTGCATGCGGGCAGCATTCTGGTCGGGGCGGAACAGGTTGATCGAGCCATCCTTGCAACGGTAGGCCTTCATGCCTTCGAAGCACTGCTGGCCGTAATGCAGGGCCGTGGAGCCTTCGCTGATATGCAGCACGTTGTCTTCGGTCAGGGTGCCTTCATCCCACGCGCCATCGCGCCAGACAGACAGATAGCGTTTATCGGTCTTGATGTAGTCGAAGCCGAGCTTGTCCCAGTTAATGCTTTCGTTGCTCATGACACCCTCGTTGTCTTGCAAGTGCCCACGTTGGGGCTGCTGTTATATGCGCACACGCCACCTTAATACATCTTCGTCGGATCGGAAATGTCCTATCACTACTTGGTACCCGGCCCCGCAAGGTGCAAG
Organism: Pseudomonas sp. UBA5568; assembly: GCF_002425525.1. Classification (NCBI taxonomy): domain Bacteria; kingdom Pseudomonadati; phylum Pseudomonadota; class Gammaproteobacteria; order Pseudomonadales; family Pseudomonadaceae; genus Pseudomonas; species Pseudomonas sp. UBA5568. Next base: position 115,450 of record NZ_DIMK01000054.1, read on the forward strand.
TAGCTGTCGAGTCTTAGCGCATCGAGCTGCACCTGGTCGTGATACGCACTCTGTGCGAATCAGAAGATGCTCGCCGCGGCGCCCCCACAGCCTCGACAACGGTTGACCACCCGGCAGCCACTGCGTAGCCTTGGCCGTTCGAGGTTCTTCGGCCAGGCCGGAGCTAAGACGGGAACGCGGTTCAAGCCGCGGCTGCCCCCGCAACTGTAGGCACCATCGATGAGTCGACACTGCCACTGCGCCAGGCGCGGGAAGGCGTCTTCTCCCAAGCCCGGTCCTGATGACCGTGCCTGGCGCAGGTGCAAGCCAGGAGACCTGCCTCGCAACGTTTTCGACTTTAAACCGGGCGGGGTGATCCGGTGGCGAACATGCCCGGCCAGTCTGGTCGACGGCACTCGTCCTGCATGCCCGCGCCATTCTGCCAAGGGCACTGCAACATGAAAACACTGGCCAAGCTCCCCGTTACCATCGTCACCGGCTTCCTGGGCTCGGGCAAGACCACCCTGTTGCGCCACATGCTCGACAATGCCCAAGGGCGACGCATCGCCGTGATCGTCAACGAATTCGGCGAGCTGGGCATTGATGGCGACATCCTCAAGCAGTGCAGCATCGGTTGCACCGAAGAAGAGGCCAATGGCCGCGTGTACGAACTGGCCAACGGTTGCCTGTGCTGCACCGTCCAGGAAGAGTTCTTCCCGGTGATGCGCGAACTGGTGGCGCGCCGCGGCGACCTGGACCATATTCTGATCGAAACCAGCGGCCTGGCTCTGCCTAAGCCACTGGTCCAAGCCTTCCAGTGGCCTGAGATCCGCACTGCCTGCACCGTCGATGCGGTGATCACCGTGGTCGACAGCCCTGCCGTTGCCGCAGGCACTTTCGCCGCCTACCCGGACCAAGTCGACGCCCAGCGCAAGCTGGACCCGAACCTGGACCACGAGTCCCCCCTGCACGAGCTGTTCGCTGACCAACTGGCCAGCGCCGACCTGGTCGTGTTGAACAAAGCCGATCTGATTGACGCCGACGGCCTGGCCAAGGTACGTGCCGAGGTCGCTGAAGAGCTGCCAGCGGCCGTCAAAGTTATCGAAGCCAGCAGTGGCAAATTGCCGCTGGAGGTGTTGCTGGGCCTGGGCGCCGAGTCCGAGCAGCACATCGATGCCCGCCCGACCCACCACGATGCCCATCACGACGGCGATGACCATGACGATCATGACCATGATGCCTTCGATTCCATCTCCATCGACCTGCCCGAATCCGATGAGCGAGTGCTGATCGAGGCGCTCAACCAACTGGTGGTCGAGTACGGCATCCTGCGCGTCAAAGGATTCGCCGCCATTGCCGGCAAGCCGATGCGCTTGCTCATCCAGGGGGTAGGCACGCGCTTTGACAAGCACTTCGACCGCGCCTGGCGTGCCGAAGAATCGCGCATCACACGCCTGGTGCTGATCGGTCAGGACCTTGACCCTGCCCAGCTCGAAGCGCGTCTGCGCCAGGCCTTGGGCGCCTGACCCATGCACCTGCTGCGGACCCAGCCCGGCGGCTTCGTGCCGGACGACAGCATCGCCGACCTCGGCCAGACCCCTGCCGAACTGGTCATCCTCTGCAGCGGTGATTCGCACCTGGCCCTGCTCGCCGACAGCGCCGAGCAACTGCCCGGCGACTTCCCAAGCCTGCGCCTGGCCAACCCCATGCAGGTGCAGAACCACGCCTCGGTCGACCTTTATGTCGATCAGGTCTTGCAGCATGCCAAGGTCATCCTGGTGTCGCTGCACGGCGGCGTGGGGTACTGGCGCTACGGCGTGGAACAGTTGGTCACGCTCGCCGCGCGCGGCGTGCACGTGATCCTGGTGCCGGGCGACGACCGTCCCGACCCGGAACTGACCGGGCTCGGGTCCGTGCAGGGGGCGCAAGCCGAGCAGTTGTGGCACTACCTGCGCCAAGGTGGCAAGGCCAACGCACTCAACCTGTTCTATTACCTTGCCAGTCAGTGGCTGGACCGTGACTATTGCTGGTCCGAGCCGCGGGCGTTGCCCCGCACCTCGGTCTACCACCCTCAGGTGGGCAGTGGGGCGCTGGAGGACTGGTTCCCACACTGGGATACCGATTATCCGGTGGCGCCAATACTGTTTTATCGTTCGCACCTGCAGGCGGCGAACACGGCCTTCATCGATGTGTTCTGCCAGCGCCTGCAGGCAGCAGGTTTGAATCCGTTGCCCATTGCGGTGGCCAGCCTGAAGGAAAGCGCCTGCCTGGAACAGGTTGAGGCATGGCTCGACATTGTCGGCGCCGAGGTGGTGCTCAATACCACCGGTTTTGCCCTGTCCAGCCCTGAGCGTCCTAACCTGCGCCCGCTAAGACGAGACATCCCTGTGTTGCAGGCCATTTGTGCGCAGGACAACCAGCCGGGTTGGGAGGCCAGCGAGCAGGGCTTGGGCGCACGTGACCTGGCCATGCACATTGTGCTGCCCGAACTGGACGGGCGCATCATCACACGGCCGGTCAGCTTCAAGGACATGGCCTGGCACAGCGAGCGCAGCCAATCGGATGTGGTGTGCTACCGCGCGCACCCCGAGCGCATGGATTTTGTGGCCGAGCTGGCACGGCGCTGGGTGACCCTGGCGCGCCAGCCCAATGCGCACAAACGCGTGGCGTTGATTCTGGCCAACTACCCCACGCGCGATGGGCGCATCGGCAATGGCGTTGGCCTGGACACGCCGGCTGCGGCGCTCAATATCTTGCGTGCGCTGCGCACTGAAGGGTACCCGGTCAGCGAGCTGCCCGAGAGTGGCACCCAGCTGATCCATCACTTGCTGGGCGGTGTGACCAACGACCTGGACCACATCGATCAACGGCCGTGCGCCCAGAGCATGAGCCTGGTCGATTACCAGGCAGCATTCGACCGCCTGCCGGCCGCCAACCGCCAAGCGGTACTGGAACGCTGGGGGCCACCCGAGCAGGACCCGATGTTCCGCGAGGGCCGCCTGATGGTGGCAGGGGTGCGCATGGGGATGACCTTCGTCGGCATCCAGCCAGCACGTGGTTATCAGCTAGACCCCAGCGCCGTTTATCACGACCCGGACCTGGTGCCACCCCATGGGTACCTGGCGTTCTATTTCTGGCTACGGCATGGGTATGCCGCCGATGCCGTCATCCATGTCGGCAAGCACGGCAACCTGGAATGGCTGCCGGGCAAAGGGGTAGGGCTGTCCGATACGTGCTGGCCGGATGCGCTGCTCGGCCCGCTGCCCAACATCTATCCGTTCATCGTCAACGATCCGGGTGAGGGCGCGCAGGCCAAGCGGCGCACGCAAGCGGTGATCATCGATCACCTGATGCCGCCGCTGACCCGCGCCGAGACCTATGGCCCGCTGCGCCACCTGGAGCAATTGGCCGATGAATTCTACGAAGCACAGCTGCTTGATCCGCGTCGCGCCCGGGAGCTGCAACGCGACATCCTCGAACTGGTCAGGACCCATCACATCGACCGGGAATTGCAGCTCGAAGGGCAGCTTGACGATGCAACCGTCTGGTTGCCACGCCTGGACACCTACCTGTGCGACCTCAAGGAGTCGCAGATCCGCGATGGCTTGCATGTATTCGGCCAGTCGCCCGAGGGCCGGTTGCGCCTGGACACGCTGCTGGCACTGCTGCGTGTCGAGCGTGGTGATGGCCGTGGCGGCAATGCGAGTGTGTTGCGCGCCCTGGCCAAGGCACTGGTCCCCGGCTTCGATCCGCTCGACTGCAACCTTGGGCAACCCTGGGAAGGCCCACGGCCGCTGCTACTGATGAACATCAGCGACCAGGCCTGGCGCACGGCCGGCGATACGCGCGAGCGCCTCGAACTGCTGGCATTGCAGGTTATTGAGGGTGCGCTCGACGGCTCGCTGCCAGCGTTGGAGGTGGAACTTGGAGCGCCCGTCCAGGCCGTTGTCGATCATCTGCTCGCTACAGTGGCGCCGAGCCTGGACGCCTGCGGCGCCGCCGAGATGAATGGGCTGCTTGCAGCGCTAGCTGGGCGCTTCGTGCCGGCCGGTCCTAGCGGCGCACCCAGCCGTGGGCGGCTTGACGTGCTGCCCACAGGCCGCAATTTCTACACCGTCGACGTGCGTAACTTGCCGACCACGACAGCGTGGCGGCTAGGCTTTACGTCGGCCAACCTGATACTCGAACGTCATTTGCAAGATCATGGTGACCACTTGCGTCAGCTCGGGCTGTCGGTGTGGGGAACCGCGACCATGCGTACCGGTGGGGACGACATTGCCCAGGCCATGGCGCTGATGGGCGTGCGCCCAGTGTGGGCCACCGGCAGCCAGCGGGTCGACGATTTCGAGATACTGCCACTCAGCCTGCTGGATCGTCCGCGGGTGGACGTGACGCTGCGGGTGTCGGGTTTCTTCCGGGACGCCTTTGGCAGCCTGATCCGCCTGTTCGATGCTGCCGTCCAGGCCGTGGCCGGACTTGATGAGCCCGATGATCTTAATCCGTTGGCTGCGCGCGTGCGCGGTGAGCGTCTGGCCTTGCAGCAGCAGGGCCTAGACGCTGAGCAGGCGGCTCGACAGGCCGGTTGGCGCGTCTTCGGCGCCAAGCCCGGTGCCTATGGGGCTGGCATCCAGAATGCGATTGATGGGCGGCTGTGGCAGACCCGTGAAGACCTGGCCGAGGTCTACCTGAACCATGGCAGCTATGCCTATGGCGCCCAGGACGAGGGGACGCCGGCCAGGGCGCAGTTCGTCGAGCGCCTGAGCAAGGTGCAGGCAGTGCTGCAAAATCAGGACAACCACGAACATGACGTGCTGGATTCCAACGATTACTACCAGTTCCAGGGCGGCATGCTGGCGGCCACCGAAACGCTGGCCGGCGCGTCCGTCGCCAGTTACCACGGCGACCACAGCCAGGTGGACCGACCGCGCATCCGTACATTGAAGGAAGAACTCAACCGCGTGATCCGCGCGCGCGCGCTGAACCCCAAGTGGATCGATGGCGTCAAACGCCACGGCTACAAAGGGGCGTTCGAGATGGCGGCGACGGTCGACAACCTGTTCGCCTTCGACGCCACGACGCACCTGATCGACGATCACCATTACCAGTCGCTGGCCGATGCCTACGTGCTGGACCCGGCGACCCGCGACTTCATGCGCGAGCACAACCCGCAGGCGCTGCGCGACCTCACCGAGCGGCTGATCGAGGCGCAGCAACGCGGCCTCTGGCAGTCCCCCGGCGAGTACCGCGATGCCCTGGAAGAACAGCTGCTTGATGGCGAGGAACAGGCTTGAAATGAACGACGCTGCACAATTTCCCCTGGCCGCCGTAGTGGGCGCCGACGATTTGAAGTTGGCCCTGTGCCTGACGGCCATCGATCCCAGGATCGGCGGGGTGCTCATCGAAGGCCCGCGTGGCATGGCCAAGAGCACCCTGGCCCGCGGCCTGGCTGACCTGCTGGGCGATGGACCTTTCGTGACCTTGCCGCTGGGCGCCAGTGAAGAGCGCGTGGTGGGCACACTCGATTTGGATGCCGCACTCGGGCAGGGCAAGGCGCAGTTCTCCCCCGGCGTGCTGGCCCAGGCCAATGGTGGCGTGCTCTATGTCGATGAAGTCAACCTGCTGCCGGACACCTTGGTCGACCTGTTGCTCGATGTCGCCGCCAGTGGTACCAACCGCATCGAACGCGACGGCATTTCTCATCGTCACGATGCCCGCTTCGTCTTGATCGGGACCATGAACCCCGAGGAAGGCGAGTTGCGCCCCCAGCTACTCGACCGCTTCGGTCTGAATGTGGCGCTCGACGGTCTACCCGCGCCTGATGCACGGCAACAGATCATCCGGCGCCGGCTGGCCTTCGACCACGACCCCCTGGCGTTTTGTGCCCAGTGGGCACCGGCCCAGGAGGCCTTGCGCAAGCGCTGTCAGGCAGCGCGCCAGGCGCTGGACGACATTGCACTGGATGACCGGACCTTGGCCAGCATCACCGAACGCTGCTTCGCCGCTGGAGTCGATGGGCTGCGGGCCGATCTGGTGTGGCTGCGCGCGGCCCGCGCCCACTGCGCATGGCGCGGGGCGGCGGCCATCGAGGCGGCAGATATCGATGCGGTGGAAGATTTTGCCTTGCGCCATCGCAGGCAATCGCCCGCCCAGGCTACTGCGCCCGCAGCGCCCGAGCAGCCGCAGTCACAGACCGGCAACAGCTCGGCCGAGAAGGGCGGGCAGGGGGACTGGGGGGCTTTGGCCCCGCAGCCTGTGGCAAGCGGGCCAAGGCGTGAGGTGCCGAACTGGGCAAAAAAGCCCTGAGCATCCGTCAGCCGGCCAAGACGACGGGTGCGCAAGCAGGCAAGGGCGCGCGCTCAGGTGCAAGCCGCGGTCGAGCCCAGGCAGCCAGTGCTGGCCGGGTCGCCTGGTTACAAAGCCTATTGAAGGGCCGGCCCAGGCACCGCGACGATTTATGCTGGCACACCCGCAGGGGCGCACCGGCCCAGCTATGGCTGATCATCGTCGATGCCTCCGCTTCGACACGTCGTCATCAGGCGCTCGCGCACACCAAAGGACTATTGGCCACGTTATTCGACCATGCCTACCGCCAGCGGGCACGGCTGGCTTTATTGACGGCAAGTGGCAGTGCCCCACAATGGCAGCGCCATGGACTCAAAGCTTCGGCGGCGCTGCAACCCTGGCTGCAGGCGCTGGGCGCGGGAGGCGGCACGCCGTTGCTGCCGGCGCTGGAGCAAGCAAGGCAGTGGCTGGGCGCTCGGCGCAAGGCCCATCCTAACGAGGAAGTACGCTGCCTGGTGTTCACCGACGGCCGCCTGCAGCAATGGGGTACCGTCGAGCCCTTGCCGTGCTGCACATTGCTGGTGGACATGGAACTGACACCGGTCCGCCTGGGCCGTGCTCGCCTTCTGGCACAGCAATTGGCAGCGGACTATCAACACCTGCTAAGTTTCGAAGCGGTGAAGTAGCAGCGGTGTGGTGCGGCAATAAGTCGCACGCAAGAAGGGTAAACAGGGACGGCTGGAAGTGCATGTGCGTGGCAGAGCACGCACATGTCGAAGCTGTTCATTTACTTGGGCATCGACCACGGCTGCAGGTGGTAGCCTTTTTCACAAAGTTCAGCGCGTACTTCTTCGATCAGGTTAAGCCACTGGGCTTTGTCAGAATAAGTTTGCGAGGTTACCTGCTTGCTGCCGATGCGGGCGCTGGTACGGTCGATGACCGCCAGGCTCAGGTCGCCAGTGCCGTTGGGGGCGTCCCAGGCCACGCAATGGAAGGGTTCGAAGGCGTGGTCGGCGATCAGCAGTGCTTCGTTGACACGGAGCGGGGCATTCATGGTTCGGTCTCTCTGTGGTCCCAAACATTCAAGTGACGTCCGCGTTGCTTCAAGGTCGCCTCATGTATCGCGAAATGCAGCGCGGGGTTATGTGTACTGATGCTCGACAACCGGCATCGAGTCACATGGGTACAGCAAAATAATCAACGATTATTCATTTTTCGTTCTAACGCGCCCCATGTGAGGACGTTACCCATCGAAAATTCCCCCGCCAAGTTACGAAAAGCCGTATTGGCAGACAAACGGTCATAGGCACCGTCAACTTCATTGCTACTGTTATTCGGGCGCCACAACTTACTGTTTTACTTCAAGAAACCAACACTTGGCGCCAAGGATCGGTCATGCAACAAACCGCAGTGCAACGCCGCCTGCTCATCGTCGATCCTTGTGACGATTGCCAGCGCCTGACGCCTGGCTTGCTAGAGGCTGGGTGGGATGTCGACAGCTGCACCTTGGCGCAGGCATTGGAACATCGCTGCGATGTAGGCGTATTGCGCCTGGATGAGGCGCATCTCAAACACCCGGACGTGGTCAAGGACATGATCAAGCGCAGCAACACCGAGTGGATCGCGGTACTGAGCGCCGAACAACTGCGCTCCCCGGCCTTCGGGGATTTCGTCTGTGAATGGTTTTTTGATTTCCATACCTTGCCCTTCGATGAGTCGCGGGTACAGGTCACCCTGGGCCGGGCCTTTGGCATGGCGCGGCTGCGTGGCAAGGGCACGGTCAAGGCGCTCGACACCCAAGACGAGTTGCTGGGCGAGAGCCGGCCGATTCGAGAGTTGCGCAAACTGCTGGGTAAGCTGGCACCGACCGAGTCGCCTGTGCTGATCCGCGGCGAAAGCGGCACGGGGAAGGAGCTGGTGGCGCGTACGCTACACCGCCAATCGCAGCGTAGTGGCCAGCCGTTCGTGGCGATCAACTGCGGGGCCATCCCCGAGCACTTGATTCAGTCCGAACTGTTCGGGCACGAAAAGGGCGCATTTACAGGTGCCCATCAACGCAAGATCGGTCGCATCGAAGCGGCTAACGGCGGCACGCTGTTTCTCGATGAAATAGGCGACCTGCCGCTGGAGTTGCAGGCCAACCTGCTGCGCTTTCTCCAGGAAAAGCACATTGAGCGGGTGGGGGGCAGTCAGCCAGTACCGGTGGATGTGCGGGTGTTAGCCGCCACCCACGTGGATTTGGAGAGGGCCATCGAGCAGGGCCGCTTCCGGGAAGACCTGTACTACCGCCTGAACGTGCTGCAGGTGGTGACCGCTCCGTTACGCGACCGCCATGGCGATTTGCCGATGCTGGCCAACCATTTTGCCCATTTCTACAGCCTGGAAACCGGCAGGCGGCCTCGCTCCTTCAGTGAGCATGCGCTAACGGCAATGGGGCAGCACGATTGGCCCGGTAACGTGCGTGAATTGGCCAACCGGGTGCGCCGCGGGCTGGTGCTTGCCGAAGGGCGTCAGATCGAGGCCAAGGACCTGGGTTTGCAGCCATTTGCGCAACAGCCGCCGCTGGGCACCCTGGAAGAGTACAAGCACAAGGCCGAGCGCCAGGCGTTGTGCGATGTGCTGGACCGTCACAGCGACAACCTCAGCGTTGCAGCCAAGGTGCTGGGCATCTCACGGCCGACCTTCTACCGTTTGTTGCACAAGCACCAGATTCGCTGAAGGCGCAGGCGGCGTACGACGCGCCTCAGTGAGGCGCGCGGACGATGGTCTTGAGCAGATCTTCCGGGCTGATGTGGCCGACGACCTGGGCCACAGCGCTGCCAGGGGTCGGCAAGTCGATGATGTGGTTCTTCATCTTGCCGATCACATGCATCTCGCAGGGTTTACAGTCGAACTTCAGGGTCAGTACTTCATCCCCTTGAACCAGCTGCATCGGCGCCACCTTGGTGCGCACTCCGGTCACCCCTTTGGCCTGTTTGGGGCACAGGTTGAAGGAGAAGCGTAGGCAGTGCTTGGTGATCATCACCGGCACCTCACCATGCTCCTCATGGGCTTCATACGCCGCGTCGATCAACTGCACCCCATGGCGGTGATAGAAATCCCGGGCTTTCTGGTTGTAGACGTTGGCCAGGAACGACAGGTGCGACTCGGGATACACCGGCGGCGGCGAGGTTTCCGGCTTGCGCCGGCCATGGGGGTGCGCCTGGATGCGTTGCTCGGTCAGCGTCTCGATGGCCTGCCGGCGCAGGGCCTTGAGCTGCGAGTTGGGAATAAAGAACGCCTGGGGGGCATCCAACTCGATGCTGTCGGCGTGGTAGAGCGTGGTGCCGAGTTGGCCAAGCAGGTCATGCAGCTGGTCCAGTGCTTGCTCTGGCTTGTTCGCCGGGCCGAATGGGCCATCCAGGGCGACTTGCACATGCACGCCTTCCTCGCTGGTCACGTTCAGGGTCAAGCGCTCCTCGCGTAATACCGCCTGCCAACGTACGCCGATGCGGCGCTCGGCCGAGGTCCGTTGCAGGGCCTGCTGCCAGTTGTGGTCCAGATTGCGCGAAAGCGGATGGTTTGGCCTTAGCTTGTGCAGCCCGGCAGGCATCTCGTTCGGTTCCACCCGGTAGCGCCAGCGTTTTTGGCCATCTTCTTCGAACTCGCCGCGTGCCTCGGCGATGTTGGCCCTGAACCCCACCACTTCGCGCTTGACCAGCACATTGAGGCCATCGCCGTTGGTCAAGGGTACGTCGGTGACGACCTGCAGGTCGCGCTTGCCCACTTTCTCCACCACACCCACCGGCAGGCCGGTGAACGTAGGGGAGTCGAAGGCGCCGATATCGACCTTGCGGTCAGTCACGAAGTAGTCGGTGCTGCCGCGGTGGAAGGTTTTGTCCGGGTCCGGTACGAAGAAGTGCGCGGTACGGCCGCTGGAAGCGCGGGCCAGGGCAGGGCGGTCTTCCAGGATGGCGTCGAGCTCCTTGCGGTAATGGGCCGTGATGTTCTTCACATAGCCCATGTCCTTGTAGCGCCCCTCGATCTTGAACGAGCGCACGCCGGCATCGACCAGGTCGCGCAGGTTGGCGGTCTGGTTGTTGTCCTTCATCGACAGCAGGTGCTTTTCGAACGCCACCACCCGACCTTGGTCGTCCTTGAGCGTGTAGGGCAGTCGGCACGCCTGGGAGCAGTCGCCCCGGTTGGCGCTGCGACCGGTCTGGGCGTGGGAGATGTTGCATTGCCCGGAGAATGCCACGCACAGCGCACCATGGATGAAGAACTCGATGGCGGCGTCGGTTTCGGCGGCGATCGCACGGATTTGCTGCAGGTTCAGCTCGCGTGCAAGTACCAGCTGAGAAAAGCCGGCCTGGTCGAGAAACTTGGCCCGCTCCAGGGTACGAATGTCGGTCTGGGTACTGGCATGCAGCTCGATGGGTGGAATGTCGAGTTCCATGACCCCCAGGTCCTGCACGATCAGCGCATCGACGCCGGCGTCGTACAGCTGGTGAATCAGCGCGCGCGCCGGCTCCAGCTCGTTGTCATGCAAGATGGTATTGATGGTGGTGAACACGCGCGCATGGTAGCGATGGGCGAATTCGACCAACTCGGCGATATCGCCCACCTCGTTGCAGGCGTTATGACGGGCGCCAAAGCTAGGGCCGCCGATATAGATGGCATCGGCGCCATGCAGGATGGCCTCGCGGGCGATGGCCACGTCGCGGGCAGGGCTGAGCAGTTCCAGGTGATGCTTGGGAAGGGACATGTCGTTATGGTTTCGGCTGTCACGGTATAGCCGGGCATTGTACCGACGATTCGGCCGGGCGACACCATCGGGCTGCGCTGGTCGGATGAATGCCTCTTGTCAGGCTGCGCCTGTGTTTCAACGACCTGGTATTTATGGCAGTTGCCTACAGTAGGCTCTCTGGACAGAGTAGGGCTGACAAGTCCATTGATGCAGGGAGGTGTATAACATGCTCAGGCCGGCATCCGCTTCAGGGCGTTGTCGCTTAACCCTTGTCACGCCTACGGCCTATACCCCGTATGGCTATAGCGCCATCGCACGCCTTTCCCAAACGGGTTACGTTGGGGCGGTACAGGAGGGGCTGCGGGGCTGTTATGGGTTTGGCCAGGGCTATAGATACCTCAACAGTGTCATGATGAGATTTGAAACACCCGATTCGTTGAGTCCGTTCGACCAGGGCGGCCTCAACGCCTATGCGTATTGCGCAGGCGATCCAGTCAATCACGTCGACCCAACTGGACACCTATTGGAAAGATTGAAGTTTTGGAAGCGGCCCAGATCTGCTCCCATGACGCCGTTAAAGCCGGAGATCGATTTTGGATTGGCGCAGGCCAGAGCACAACTCAAGCACACGCTCGGTATTTTACTGCGCCCAGAGAAAAGCAATGATTTGCGCAGTAATTTCATGGCTACATTGCGCGATAAACGCTTTAGAGAGCCCGCAGCGCAAGCGCTTGGTACCGACTGGCTCAATCGTCTTGAATCCAATCAGAAGGTTTGGGAATTTTTTGCTTCCGGAGAGTACCTGGACAGGCACTTCACCCGAATTCTGAAGCCTGATGCTGCCATCATCACCCGCTACATTGCAACAGAAGCTACCCTTGCGGCCTCTGGAATCGGACCAGAATCTTTTGCCAAACAGCTGAAATCTTTTCGAGTCGCTTCAATGGCACAGCTCGACCGTTCCGTTTTGCTTGAACTCAAAAAAATCAGACAGCAGCTTTAGCTCATGGTCCTGCACTGATTCTGTCGGCCCAGACAAGGGCCGGCGGCGGCGTGGCATGGCTACCATAGGGCGAGGGTTGAGCACGACCACTGCGAGCCGCCGCCAACGTGCGGCATTGAGACACCTGCCAGCAGGCGGCTAAGCGTCACTTCTTGGCCGCCATTGCCGTTACTTCCACGCGCATGCCCTCGAACGCGAGCGCCGCCACGCCTACGGCAGCGCGCACCGGCCAGGGTTTAGTGAAGAAACGTTGATAGACCCGGTTGAAGGCGGCGCGGTCGGCCATATCGGTCAGGTAGATGGTCAGGTGCAGCACCCGGTCCATGCCGCTGCCGGCTTTCTCCAGGGCATCCTTCAAGGCCTGCAACGTGCATTCGCTCTGCTCGACGATATCTCCCAACGCCAGGCTACCGTCAGGGTGTACCGGGACTTGAGTGGTCACCAGCATCCCGTTGTATTCGGCGACATCGGAGGAAATTGATTCTGGGTCGCTGTCCGGGGTGTAGACGATATCTGCATGTGCCATGAGGTCTGCCTTGCGGGGTAGAAAAGCCTCAAGCCTACGCGAGCGGCCTGCGCCGGTCGAGAGGCCGGTTTTTTGCAAAGCGCGGCATTCGCGGTCAGAATCGCCGCCATTGCAGAGAGGCTTACCGTGAACGAACACACCTTGTCCATGCGCCTGGAGCGCGTGGCCACCCATGTGCCTGAAGGCGCTCGTCTGGCTGATATTGGCTCTGATCATGGCTACCTGCCCGTGGCGTTGATGCTTCGCGAGCGCATTGAGTACGCAGTGGCCGGGGAGGTCGCCAACACCCCCTTCGCGGCCGCTCAACGCAATGTGCGCAAGCAGGGGCTGGAGCGGCGCATTGCCGTGCGCTTAGCCGATGGGCTGACAGTCATCGCGCCTGATGACCGCATCACGGTCGTCAGCCTGTGCGGCATGGGCGGCGAAACCATCTGCGAGATTCTCGAAGCGGGCAGGGCACACCTGGCGGGTGTCGAGCGCCTGGTACTGCAACCCAATGGCGCCGAGCCGCAGGTGCGTCAGTGGCTGATGAGCAATGGCTACCGTATCGTCGCCGAAGATGTTCTGCGCGAGCATCGCTTCGACTACGAAATCATCGTGGCCGAACCCGGTTATGTGGCCTACAACCCTCAGCAGTTGTATTTCGGCCCCCTGTTGATGCAGGACCATGGCCAGGCATTTCACGTAAAGTGGCAACGCATGCTTGGGCAAAAGAAGCAGACCCTTGCCAACTTCGCCCAGGCCCGCGTTGCCGTACCGCCGGCCAAGGTCGCAGACTTCGAACAACAGGTGGACTGGATCACCCGGCTGCTGGCCGAACGCCCCCACACCGAGGACTAGCCTTCATGGACATGTTGCAGGCCATGCGTACCTTCGTGCGGGTGGTGGAGTGCGGTAGCTTTGCCGCGGCGGCCAACGCGCTGGACATCTCCGCTGCTCAAGTCTCGCGCATCGTGGCGGAGCTGGAGAATCAGCTGCAAACCCGATTGCTGCACCGCACCACCCGACGCTTGCGCATGAGCGAGGCCGGGGAGCGGTTTCTTGAGCGCGCACGGCAGATACTGCTATTGACCGACGAGGCAGTGGGAGAGGCGCGGGGTGCTCACCTCACGCCCCGTGGCCGGCTACGCGTGCACTGTCCGCATGGGCTTGGATTGCTGTTGATGCCGTTGGTGGCGGGCTACAACGCGCTTTGTCCCGACGTGGTCATCGAGCTTACGCTTTCCCAGCGCAACCCTGACCCGCTCGCTGAAGGGCACGATGTGGTCATCACCGTGGACCAGGCATTGCCGGACTCACAGTTGATTGCCGTCCCCTTGGGCACGATTTTCAGTATTGCCTGTGCCGCTCCCGGCTACCTGGATGAAAAAGGCGTTCCTGCCCGCCCGGACGATCTACACCAGCATCGCTGCCTGCGCATGGCCTACCCGCTGTACGAGGGTGACTGGGTGTTTCCGCAGGCAGGTGGGGATTGCGTCATTGCACCGCAGGACAGCTTCATGACCAACGTGGCGGACGCCATGCTGGTCGCCAGCGAGCTGGGCATGGGTATTGGTCTGCTGCCGTTCTACACCGCCAGCCAAGCCATGGAGCAAGGGCGCCTGTACCGGGTGCTGGCCGACTACAGGCTGCGGGAAAACGCCTTGTATGCGATTTATCCCTCGCGGCATTACCTGGACGCCAAGGTCCGAACCTGGATCGACTACCTCAAGGAACGACTGCCGCCCATTTTCGCCACCCACGCCCGCCTGGTCGAAGACCCCCGTTATTGCCGCTGACGGCAGCGGGGCACAAGCTCACGCCGCTGCAGGCCAGGTAGGCCGGGCCTTACAGCGCGTAGTGTTTCAGCTCACGTGCGATCAACATCCGCTGAATTTCGCTCGACCCTTCATAGATCTGGGTGATTCGCGCATCACGATAGTGTCGCTCGACGGGATAATCCTCAAGGTAGCCGTAGCCACCGTGGACCTGGATGGCCATCGAACACACCCGCTCAGCCATTTCCGAGGCAAACAGCTTGGCCTGTGACGCCTCGGACAGGCAGGGCCTGCCGGCGCTGCGCAGGCGCGCGGCATGCAGGATCAGCAAGCGAGCCGCATTGATCTGCACCTGCATGTCAGCCAACAAGTTCGCAATGCTCTGGTGTTCGTGGATCGGCTTGCCGAACTGGACACGTTCCCGGGCATAGCCCAGCGCCGCTTCGAAGGCAGCCCGGGCGATGCCCAGAGCCTGGGCGGCGATGCCGATTCGGCCGCCTTCGAGATTGGACAAAGCGATCGCTAGGCCTTTACCGCGCTCGCCCAGCAAGTTGCCAGCCGGAATCCGGCATTGGTCGAGTGTGACGGCGCAGGTATCGGACGCGCGAATCCCCATCTTATGTTCGGTACGATCGACCTTGAAGCCGGGGTTGTCTGTCGGTACCAGAAACGCCGACAGCCCTTTCTTGCCAAGGTCAGGATCGGTCACGGCGAACACGACGGCCAGCCCGGCGCGACGGGCATTGCTGACGAACTGCTTGCTGCCGTTGATCACCCACTGCCCGTCGATCAACTCGGCGCGGGTGCGCAGGTTATGGGCCTCGGATCCTGCCTGGGGCTCGGTCAGGCAGAAGCAGCCAATCACCTCGCCACTGGCCAGCCGCGGCAGCCAGTGCTGCTGCTGTTCGGGGCTACCGTAGGCCAACAACGGGCCGCACCCCACCGAGTTGTGGATGCTCATCAAGGCCCCGGTGGCGCCACACCCGACTGAAATCTCTTCCACCGCCAGCGCATAGGCCACGTAGTCGGTATAGCTGCCGCCGAAGGCCTCGGGGACCACCATGCCCAGCAAGCCAAGCTCACCCATGCTGCGCACGACGGCGTCATCGATCCAGCCGGCCTTTTCCCACGCCTGGGCATGGGGGGCGATCTCGCCGCGGGCGAAGTCGCGGGCCATGTCACGGATCATGATCTGCTCTTCGCTCAGTTCCACGTCTTGCATCTGCTTGCTCCCGGGCTCACAGGCCTTCGAAGAATTGGTCGACCCGCTGGCGGTCCAGCCCCTGCAATGTAGGGGGGTTCCAGCGCGGCTGCTTGTCCTTGTCGATGATCAGGGCGCGCACCCCCTCGATGATGTCGCCGTGCTGGAACCACTGGCGATCCAGGTGCAACTCCATGGCGAAGCACTCTTCCAGGCTCAACTGTCGGCCGCGTCGTAACATCTGCAACGTCACGGCCATGGCCAGTGGGGATCGGGTTTCCAACAGCTCTGCAGTGGCAACGGCCCAGGCATGGCTGTCGCCGATGCTGACGGCACGCAACTGCTCGACGATGGCTGCCATATCGGGCAGGGCGAAGAAGTGATCGATCGCTGGGCGCAGCGCAGCCAGTGGTGGCGCTTCCAGCGCCTGTGTGCCCAGGCGCGCCAGCAGGTTCTGCAAATCCTTGAGCGGATTGTCATTGAGGGATAACTGGTCCAGCTCGCGATCAAGGGTTTCGATCTTGTCGCTCGTCACATACCAGTTGGCCAGGCCGCAATACAGGGCATCGGCCGCCTGGACCTGTGTGCCGGTGACGCCGAGGTAGGTCCCCAGCTCGCCCGGCAGGCGGGACAGGAAGTAGCTGCCCCCCACGTCGGGGAAATAGCCGATGCCCACCTCTGGCATGCCCAAGCGGCTGCGCTCGGTGACCACCCGCAGCTCGCAGCCCTGCGCCAAGCCCATGCCCCCGCCGAGGGTAAAGCCGTCCATGAGCACCAGGATAGGCTTGCGGTAGCGGTGTATCAGCAAGTCCAGGGCATACTCTTCGGCGAAGAAAACCGCGTGCAGGTCGTCACCGGCTTTGTAGCTGTCATGCAGCGAGCGGATGTCACCACCGGCGCAGAAGCCCTTCGGCCCTTCGCCGCGCAGTACGACGGCGCGGATGTTCGGATCACCGGCCCACGCGTCCAGGTGCTTGCGCAAGCTGCGCACCATGTCCAAGGTCAGGGCGTTCAACCCAGCGGGGCGGTTGAGACGCAGGTGGCCGATCTGGTTGCGAACCTCGCTCAGAATGTGTTCGGTAACCGGCGTCTGAATAAGCGCTGTCATTGCGGTCTCCCTGCTTGTTATTGATTTTCCATGTGAAATCTGGAGTTCGCTGGAGGATCGCTGGATCCTGGCATGCGAATTTGCCTAGTACAATCGACAATTGTGCAGGGGCATCGTGCATTTTTGCGCCGATACCCGTTGCGTTGCCAGTCAGCGTGAATGGGAACTGCACGCTGATGGGTCACAGGCGTTCACTGTAGCGCGAACCAGGCGCCAGTAGGCGTTATCGGCGCCCTGCTAAGACACTTACAAGTGTTTCAAGCGGGGCTTTTGGCTTGAAAGCACCGTGGGAGAGGGTTAGTCTTCGCGGGCTGCTGTCAATCCAGCAGTCGGGTTTGGTAGCCCGAATTGATCAAGGCGCACAAAGCGCCCGCTTTCGCTATGGTTGGCGCATTTTTTGTGGTCGGCTGTATCGTTTTATGGCGGCTGTGCGTAGGGCGCCTCTGTGCGCGCCGGTTTCCTTGATTCCCGGTCTACCAACCTGCGCATAGCCGTCACCATTTCGTTTGGTAGCGATTGATGGCGGCTTCTGATGAATCAAGGAGCACACCATGACAAAAGGGTTACCTGATCCTCCTGCCAGTCTCACAACCGCGCCCACATCCTTCTCTACCTGCGAAAGCAGCCATCCGCCTTTGTTTTCGGTACGTCCGGGCGTCGATCTCGAAGACGCGCTCGTGCACTTGTCCACGCTGTTGCGTGGCGCCTATGCCGCTAATCTAAAGGCCATGGAGTTGGCCAATGGGACCTGTTTCGACCTGTTGCTGGGCAATGACCATGGACTGGAATCGGCGACCGCAGTAGTGGAGGCTTTGTTGAATGGGTTGGAGGCTCGGCGGCTGGTAGCTGACCGCTAGTCGAAGACGGCGGGGTGCGCCTAGGCAGTGGCGGAGTCCACTGCCTGGCTCCGCCCTGGGTGGTTAGCGAACTCCCAGGCTCAACGCGGTATCGCCGGGTCTGCGCTGCGAAGCTAGATTCCTATGGCCCTGGCGCGCCTTTAGTATCGAAAAAAATCGACAGCCCCCTTGTCAGCCCTCAAGCCACTGCGGGCTGTTGAAATTATTCAGCCGGCAATCCTCTTCAGCGCAATCAACCGCCGCCACGGGCGCGCCGAGCAAGGCTCTCTGCAAACTGCGCTCCCCAGCATTCCAGGCCTGTTCAAGCAGCGGCAGGATGGCGCGGGGCAGCACGCTGAACATCGGTTGCCAATACCCACCCTGGCGGACCATCGCGGCACTGTTCGCCGCCAAGGCGGCGCGCCGCAGGTCGTTGACCAGCACCTGATCGACCCGCGGCGCATCACAGGCGAGCACCACCACCCAGTCGTGCCGCGCTACCGCCAACCCGGCAAGCACGCCAGCCAGTGGGCCAGGGAAGCCGGCCTCGGCATCACACACGCAGTGCTCGGCGTACCGCTGGTATATCTGCTGATTGCGATTGCACGAAACGATCAGGTCATCACTGAGGCCCCGAACCACCGCATGCACGTGGGCAATCAGAGGGCGGCCTTGCCAGTCGATCAGCCCTTTATCGCGCCCGCCCATGCGTTGGCCACGGCCGCCGGCGAGCATGAGGACAGAGCAAAGGGGCAGGGTAGCAGGCATGAAAAAGGGTTCCTGGCAGTCAGTGCCAGAAACCCTCCCATTTCACGTTCCGCTTGTCCAGTCAGTGACTGCGCGGGGCTGGCTCGTCGCCAGGTTCCTGTGGCCGCCGGCGCCGGGACAAACGCATCACCACGACGAAGAATACCGGCACGAACACCACCGCCAGCGTGGCGCTCAACATGCCGCCAATGACCCCTGTACCGATGGCCTGCTGGCTTGCCGAACTGGCACCGGTGGCGATGGCCAGTGGCACCACCCCAAGGATGAACGCCAGGGACGTCATCACGATGGGCCGCAGGCGCAAGCGGGCAGCCTCGATGGCAGCCTGGGTGGCATCCATGCCCTGGTCCATCAGGCTTTTGGCAAACTCGATGATCAGAATGGCATTCTTTGCCGACAGCCCGATCAAGGTGATCAGCCCGACCTTGAAGAACACGTCGTTGGGCATGCCACGCAGCGTGACTGCCAGGACCGCGCCCAGAATCCCCAGGGGTACCACCAGCAGCACCGCCGTGGGGATCGACCAGCTTTCATACAACGCCGCCAGGCAGAGGAACACCACCAGCAGCGACAGGGCCATCAGCACCGGCGCTTGACTGCCCGAGAGCCTTTCCTGCAGCGACAACCCAGTCCATTCCAGCCCAACACCAGCCGGCAGCTGCGCCACGATTCGCTCGATCTCGGCCATGGCTTGCCCCGAGCTTTGCCCGGCCGTCGGCTCACCAGAAATGGACACCGCCGGGTAACCGTTGTAGCGCGTCAACTGGACCGGGCCGCTAACCCATCTGGGCTGGACGAAGGCGCCAAGCGGCACCATCTTGCCGGCGCTGTTGCGCACATGAATCTTCAGCAAGTCCTCCACCTGGCTGCGCTGATCGCCCTCGGCCTGCACCACCACCCGCTGCATGCGGCCCTGGTTGGGAAAGTCATTGACGTAGCTCGAACCCACCGCCACGTCCAGCACTGAGCCGATATCGGCGAACGAGACGCCCAACGCATTGGCCTGACGGCGATCGATCTCCAGCTCCACTTGTGGGCTTTCGGCCAACGATGCCTCGCGCACGTTTGTCAGTACCGCGCTCTTGCTCGCCTTGGCCAGCAGTTCATCACGGGCAGCCATGAGTTGGGCGTGACCAAGCCCGCCCCGGTCCTGCAGGCGGAATTCGAAGCCAGTGGACTCGCCAAGCCCGTCAATCGGTGGTGGCAGTACGGCGAAGGCGATGGCGTCCTTGAGTTGCGTGAATGCCATGTTCGCGCGATCGGCAATGGACTGGGCACTGTCCTCAGCGTCACGCTCGGACCAGTCCTTGAGGGTCGTGAAGGCCAGCGCCGCATTCTGGCCACTGCCGGAGAAGCTGAAACCCAGAATCACCGTGGTATTGCCCACGCCAGGCTCATCGCCGTTGTGCGCCTCGATGTGAGCCGCCACCTGCTCGGTGCGCATGCGGCTGGCGCCAGGCGGCAGCTGGATATCGGTGATGGTGTAACCCTGGTCCTCGGTCGGCAGGAAGGCCGTGGGCAGCTGACTGAAGCCGTAGCCCAGCACGCCCAGCAGCACGGCGTACACCAACAGGTAGAGCCCGCTGCGACGCAGTGCCTGCGACACCCAGCCCTCATAGCCCTTGCTCATGCCCTCGAAGCGCCGATTGAACCAACCGAAGAAACCGCCGCGCTGATGGTGCGCACCTGGGTTCACAGGCTTGAGCAAGGTGGCGCACAACGCCGGCGTCAGGCTCAGGGCAAGGAAGGCCGAGAACAGGATGGAAACGGCCATGGACACCGAGAACTGCTGGTAGATCACGCCGACCGAGCCCTTCATGAAGGCCATGGGCAGGAAGACGGCCACCAGCACCAGCGTGATACCGATGATCGCCCCGCTGATCTGGCCCATGGCCTTGCGTGTGGCCTCACGCGGCGCCAGACCCTCTTCGGCCATGATTCGCTCGACGTTCTCGACCACCACGATGGCGTCGTCCACCAAAATACCAATGGCCAGGACCATGCCGAACAGGGTCAGCACATTGACCGAGAAGCCCAGCATCAGCATCACGCCGAAGGTGCCCATCAGCGCCACGGGCACCACGAGTGTGGGAATCAACGTGTAACGCAGGTTCTGCAGGAACAGAAACATCACCGCGAACACCAGCACCATTGCCTCGAACAGCGTGCTGATGACCTGCTGTATGGAGACTTTGACGAACGGCGAGGTGTCGTAGGGAATGTCGTACTTCACGCCTTCCGGGAAATAGCGCGCCAAGTCCTTCATCTTGGCGCGCACCAGCGTGGCCGTTTCCATGGCGTTGGCACCCGGGGCCAGCTGCACACTGAATGCGGTGGCCGGCTTGCCGTTCAAGCGCGTGCCGTACTGGTACTCCTGCGCACCGATTTCTACCCGGGCCACATCACCGATGGTCACCACCGAACCGTCGGTATTGGCTCGCAGCACGATCGCCGCAAACGCTTCTGGTGTGGTCAGCTGGCCCTTGACCACCACATTGGCGGTGATCTCCTGGGTAGCGGGGCTAGGCTGGTCGCCGATGCTGCCGGGCGCCACCTGCGCGTTCTGTGCGGTGATGGCTTCGGCCACGTCGTTGGGGGTGAGATTGAGGCCGACCAGCTTGGCCGGGTCGATCCAGATGCGCATGGCGCGCTCGGAGCCATACAGCTGGGCTTTGCCGACCCCTTTGATGCGCCGGATCTCGTTCATCACGTTGCGCGCCAGAATGTCGGACAACGCGGTCTCGTCGAACTTGCCATCCTCGGAGGTGAGCGTGCCCAGCAGCAGGAAACCAGTGGACACCTTTTCAACCTGCAAGCCTTGTTGGGTGACCGGGCGTGGCAGGCGCGACTCGACCACTTTCAAGCGGTTCTGCACGTCAACCTGTGCCAGGTCTGGCACGGTGCCCGGCTCGAAGGTGGCGGTGATGGTGGCGCTGCCCAGGCTGCTTTGCGACTCGAAGTACAGCAAGTTGTCGGCGCCGTTGAGTTCCTGCTCGATGAGGCTGACCACACTTTCATCCATGGTAGCCGCCGAGGCGCCAGGGTATACGGCGTAAATTTCCACCTGCGGCGGCGCCACGTTGGGGTACTGCGCCACGGGCAGTTGAGGAATGGCCAAGGCGCCAGCCAGCAGGATGAACAGCGCCACCACCCAAGCGAAAATGGGGCGGTCAATGAAAAATTGCGGCATCGATCAGGCCCTCACTGGCCGGTGTGCTGGGTGGCGGAGGTGGCCTCGGGGGCGGGGTCGATCTGCACGCGTTCGCCTGCCTTGGCATGTTGCAGGCCTTCGACCACCACCTGGTCACCGGCAGCGAGGCCTTCGCGTACTACCCAGCGGTCGCCCTGTACGCTGCCCAGAACCACTTGCCGTTCGCTGACCTGCGATTGGCCATCCACGACCAGTACCTTCGGCACGCCTGCGCTGTCACGCAGGATCGCCCGTTGCGGCACACTCAGCCCTTGCGGTTGCACGGCCTGGGCCAGGCGCACGCGCACATAGCTGCCCGGCAGCAAGTCGAGGTTCGGGTTGGGGAACTCGCTGCGCAGGGTGATCTGGTTGGTAGAGGGGTCGACCTGGATGTCGGAGAACAACAGCTTGCCGGGCAGCGGGTAGGCACTGCCGTCGTCCTCGATCAAGGTGACACTGGCCTGGTCTGCGTCGACCCGTTGCAGCTGGCCAGCACGCAAAGCCTTGCGCAGCGCCGTGATCTCACGGGTCGACTGGGTGACGTCGACATGAATGGGGTCCAGTTGCTCGATGGTCGCCAGTGGCGTGGCTTCGTTCTGCCCGACCAATGCGCCTTCTGTCACCTGGGCACGGCCAATGCGCCCGGCGATGGGAGCGGTCACAGTGGCGTATCCCAGGTTCAGACGGGCCCGTTGCACAGCCGCCTTGGCCTCGGCCACTGCTGCGTTGGCTTGCAGCAGGCTGGCCTTGGCATTGTCGTATTCCTGGCCGCTGACGGCTTTGTCATTGACCAGCTCGCGGTAGCGCTGCTCCTGCAGGCGAGCCTGATAACGGGTAGCGTCGGCTCTGGCCAGTGCCGCCTGGGCGCTGTCCAGGTCGGCCTTGAAGGGTGCGGGGTCGATCTGAAACAACACATCGCCCTGCTTGACGTCGCTACCCTCGCGGTACACCCGTTTGAGCACTACGCCGGCCACCCGAGCCCGCACCTGGGCGGTACGCGGCGCCAGAATGCGGCCGTTGAGCTCGCTGGTGATGGCCAGCGGTTGCAGTTGCAGCGTTTCGATCCGCACTTGCGGGGCCGGGGCTTGCTGCTCGGGTTCGTCGCTAGCGCTGCAGCCGCCCAGGCCAAAGCCTACAAGCGCCAGAAGCGCCATGCGGCGCAGGGTAACAGTGAGTGTGTCGGACATTGGGATCTTCCGCTGATGATCTGCGCTATGCTACGGCACCCGGGTCATGGTTGGCTGTTAACAGCTGTACGGGGAGTGTGAAAAAGTGTGAAGCGATGGGTTGTGCACCACGATGTTTCTATAAGCTTGCGTCACTAGAACGCAGCGCTTACGAGGCAACACCGAGCCGGTGCGCTGCAAGTCCCTCCACCTGCCTGCCAAGCCACCCATGCCCACTATACTTCTGGTCGAAGACGACAGCGCCCTGGCCGAGCTGATCGCCAGTTACCTGCAACGCAACGAATTCGTCGTCCGGGTCATCGCCCGGGGTGACCATGTGCTGGACGAGTATTGCCGCGACAAACCCGACTTGGTGATTCTTGACCTGATGCTCCCAGGGCTGGACGGCCTGCAGGTGTGTCGCCAATTGCGTCAGCAGTCCCAATGCCTGCCGATCCTGATGCTCACCGCCCGCGATGACAGCCATGACCAGGTGCTGGGGCTGGAAATGGGGGCCGACGACTACGTCACCAAACCGTGCGAGCCACGGGTGTTGCTGGCCCGGGTGCGCACCTTGCTGCGCCGCAGCGCTAACGAACCCAGGCTGGACCATGACCTGATCGTGGTAGGTGGGTTATGCATCGACCTGGCCGAACGCACCGTCACCTGGCGCGGCGAGCCTGTCGAACTGTCGGGCGGGGAATTCAACCTGTTGGTCGTGCTGGCGCGCAATGCCGGGGTCGTGCTCAATCGCGATCGCATTCTTCAACAGTTGCGCGGTATCGAGTTCAACGGCACCGACCGCTCGGTGGACGTGGCCATTTCCAAGCTGCGCCGCAAGTTCGACGACAACGCAGGCGAAGCACGCAAGATCAAGACGGTCTGGGGCAAAGGTTATCTGTTCAGCCGTGTCGAGTGGGAGTGAGCTGCGATGTTCAAGATCCTGGTGCGGCTGTATCTGCTGATCATCGTGGCGTATGCCGGTGCCTTGCTGTTCATCCCCGACACCATCGTGGGGCTGTTTCAGGAACGCTTCATGGCCTACAACCTCAGCCAGACCAAAGGCGTGCAGTCGCTGATCGTACGTCAGTTCCATCAGGCGCCTCAGGCCCAGTGGCCTGCCGTGGCGAAAGCGCTGGCCGACGACTTTGCACCCTTGCAGGTCCAGCTGCTGCCCATCGACCAGGCCCACTTGAATGAAACGGAGCGCGCGCGGCTGGCGCAAGGGGAGTCGGCAGTGCGCCTGGCCCAATGGGGCTACTACGAAACCCTGCTGGCGCCGTTGGACAGCCACTGGCTGGTACGCTTGGATTCGCCGCCTGATCCCTTGGACATCAACGTCCTGTCATGGGGCGTGACGGTGTTGATCGGGGCCGCGATGCTGGGTTGCCTGTTGCTTTGGGTATGGCCGCACTGGCGTGACCTGGAGCGCCTGAAGGAAACCGCTCGGCGTCTGGGGCAGGGGCAGATGTCCGAGCGCACGCATATCTCGGTGCATTCGAACATCGGCGAACTGGCCAGGGTATTCGACACCATGGCTAGCGACCTTGAGCGCCATGTCAATCAGCAGCGCGAGCTGCTCAATGCCGTATCTCACGAGCTGCGCACGCCCCTGACGCGCCTGGATTTCGGCTTGGTGCTGCTCTTCGACGAAGTGCCTGCGGCCAGCCGCAAGCGCTTGCTGGAGCTGGTCGGGCATGTGCGAGAGCTGGATGAATTGGTGTTGGAGTTGTTGTCCTACAGCCGGTTGTACAATGCCGACCAGGCGCGCGAACGAGTGGAGGTGTCGTTGCTCGAGCTGGTGGACAGCGTGCTAGGCGGCTTTGCCGAGGAGTTGGACGGGCGGGGCATCCAGTGGGAGGTGCATGCCGACGCCGAGTTGCCGCGCTTCGTGCTCGATCCGCGCCTGACGGCCCGAGCGGTGCAGAATCTGGTGCGCAACGCCATGCGCTACTGTGAGCAGCGCCTGGTACTGCGCTTGCGCCTGGAGCCCGACGGGGCTTGCTCGCTGACGGTGGAGGATGATGGCATTGGTATCCCTGTCGAGGAGCGTGAGCGAATCTTCCAGCCGTTCTATCGCCTGGATCGCAGCCGGGACCGCAGCACGGGTGGATTCGGCTTGGGGCTGGCGATCAGCCGGCGGGCCATTGAGGGGCAGGGCGGGACCCTGACGGTCGCCCAGTCCCCATTGGGCGGTGCGCAATTTCGTATCCGCTTGCCCGCCGGGCAGGTGACCTGAAGGCTGATGCCTGGTAGTAAGCCTCTTCTTTTAACCGGCGGGATCTTGTAGCGTGTCGGGTCGTCATTCAGGGAGCTGAACATGCAAGGCAAGGCCCGCAAGATCGTCCAGGCCATTCTCTACGAGGCCATCGCCGTGGCGTGTGTTGCCCCTGCCCTGGAACTTGCGTTCGGGGCGGGGATGGCGCAGTCCACTGTGCTGTCGGTATTGATGTCAGGCGTCGCGATGAGCTGGAACATGCTCTACAACTGGGTGTTCGAGCGCTGGGAGGCGCGCCAGCCTCAGCGCAAGCGCACGCTGTTGCGCCGCTTGCTGCATGCGCTTGGCTTCGAGGGTGGCCTGGTGGTGATCCTGCTCCCGCTGGTGGCTTATTGGTTGCAAGTCAGCCTGCTGGCAGCGCTCTTGACCAATCTGGCCCTGTTCGCTTTTTTCTTCGTCTACGCCTTCGTGTTCCAGTGGGGCTTCGACAAGGTATTCGACGTGCCGTTGTCGGCGCAGCAGGCCAAGTGTTGACGCGCGACCAAGCCTCGGGCTAACGTTCGGCACATGAACCGCTATCAGCCTGCCTTCGCCAGCATTATTACCGCCATCATCAGATTGGCGGGCTAGCGCGAGCATGCACCAAACCCGCCCTGGAGGCGGGTTTTTCCATCTGACTCCTGGGCACCGTTAACCGGCCAAGGAGTCGATGATGTCCAACCTGTGTTGCGCCCCGCGAGCAATCACCCCTGAGCAACTGCTGTCCGAGCAGGTTCGGCGAATTTTGGCAGCGCCCGTGTATGACCTGGCCATCGAAACGCCGTTACAAGAGGCCGGTGGGTTGTCCGATAGGCTGGGTAATCGGGTACTGCTTAAACGCGAAGACCTGCAACCCACATTCTCGTTCAAGATCCGTGGGGCGTACACGCGATTGTCGAGGTTGACCACCCGTCAGCGTCAGGCCGGTGTAGTGACCGCTTCGGCGGGCAACCATGCCCAGGGCGTGGCCATGGCCGCCGCGCATCTGGGCATGACGGCCACGATCGTCATGCCGTCCACGACGCCTTCGCTCAAGGTCCAGGGCGTGCGCGCCCGCGGTGGCCAGGTGGTGCTGCACGGTGACAGCTTCCCTCATGCCCTGGCACATGCCTTGAAGCTGGCCGAGCTGGAAGGAGCCACCTTCGTGCCACCCTTCGATGACCCGGATGTGATTGCCGGTCAAGGTACGGTCGGCATGGAGATCCTCAGGCAGTGTCCTGGGCCGCTACAGGCTGTCTTCGTTCCGGTAGGCGGAGGTGGCTTGATTGCCGGAATCGCGGCCTACATCAAGTACCTGCGCCCCGAGGTCAGGGTGATCGGTGTGGAGCCTGAGGATGCCAACTGCCTGCAGGCCGCCCTGCAGGCTGGCGAGCGGGTGGTGCTCCCGCATGTCGGCACCTTCGCCGACGGGGTGGCCGTGGCCCAGGTGGGCGCCCACTGCTTCGAGCTATGCCGGCATTTTGTGGACGAGGTGCTGACTGTAAGCAGCGACGCGTTGTGTGCCGCGATCAAGGACATCTACGATGACACCCGCTCGATCACCGAGCCCTCGGGGGCCCTGGCGGTCGCGGGCATGAAGCAGTATGTGGACCGCGAGGGCGTTCGCGGGAAGACGCTGGTGGCCATCGATTCTGGGGCCAACATCAACTTCGATCGGCTGCGCCATGTGGCAGAGCGCGCCGAACTGGGTGAACAGCGCGAAGCGGTGATCGCGGTGACCATCCCCGACCAGCCTGGGAGCTTCCGGGCGTTCTGCCAAGCGTTGGGCAAGCGCCAGGTCACGGAATTCAACTACCGCTGCCAGCCGGGCAAACCTGCAAGGCTGTTCGTGGGTGTGCAAACGCACCCATTGCAGGATCCACGCGATCATCTGTTGAACGGTTTGCAGGCTCAAGGCTATGAGGTTGTGGACCTGACCGACAATGAGCTGGCCAAGCTGCATGTGCGCCATACCGTGGGTGGGCCTTTGGCGCCTGGAAGTAACGAGCAGGTGCTGCGTTTCGAGTTTCCAGAGCGCCCCGGGGCACTGCCGGCGTTTCTGGAGCGCCTGGGCCAGCGCTGGAACATCAGCCTGTTCCATTACCGCAACCACGGTGCAGCCCATGCGCGGGTGTTCGCTGGGCTGCAGGTGCCTGCCGATGAGCGTGCCGGGTTATCTTCGGCGCTGGACCAGATGGGTTATCGCTACTGGGACGAAACGGATAACCCGGCTTATCGCCTGTTCCTCGGCTGAGGCGGCGGATCACCGCTCGCGCATGAAGAAACCGGCCACGAACTTGCGGAAGGTTTCAGGGCTCTTGAAGTCGGCATACCGTTTGAAGTTCTCGGTATCCGGCTCGGGCCCGATGGGTTGTTCGAGCAGCGAAATGGACAGTACACGGTCTTGGTCGGACGTCATCACCAGTTCATCCATGAGCTGCCCGCCGACCACCGGGCGGCGCATCTGCACCTTGACGCCCTTGCTGGCCATCCAGTCCACCAGCGATACCAATGCCTTGAGCGGCTCGCGCTCTTCATCGCGATAGACCGGAAACAGATGGCCGCGCGACAGCACCGGTACGCTGGCCACGTGGATCAGTTCATAGAAGTGACTGCCGGGAGTCGTAGGCGAATAGAGTGCCAGCGTCAGCAACGGGCCGCAGGTGCGCTGACCACCCCAGTACAGATGATGGCCCTGGAAATCGAAACCCTCTTCACTGCGGTAGTGAAAGACCTTGCGGCCCTTGATCTGGTCGATGCAGTCGAGCAGTAGTCCATGACGACGATGGTTGCCAAAGATCGTTGCTTCACGCAGACGGGCCTTGAGCATCATCATGTGCTTCATGTCCAGGCGCGTTTCCAGGTAGTTGCTGGCCGGCACCCGTTCCACCAGCGGATAGCGACTGGCCACGGCGCGCAGTTGAGCGAATTGCCCGGTCAGGTCCTGCTTCAAATGCGTGGCGTAGAGGTTGAGGCCGCTGGTCTCGATCCACGTCAACAACAAGGCCAGCAAACGCTGTTGTTCGCGGCGCTCGCCTGGCTCGTTGGTGCTTGCGCTTGCCCCCGTGCGGAAGTCGCCGATCAGCCGCAGCGGTGTGTCGGGAGGCAGCCAGGCCACCGGCTGAACAGGTGCCTGAGCACGCTCGGCCGCTTCCTGTTCATCCTTGGTGAAGGGGCAGCCCGGCGCATGTTCGGCCGTGCCTGGGTTGTTCTTGAGAAACAACGTACCGGTGTTGCCATTGAGGGTGACATTGAGCACAGGCAGGGCGTCGGTGCGGCAGTCGCAGGCCAGCCATTGATTGGCGTTGCGCACCTTCATCAGCATCTGGTTGGCCTGCAGCAGGCGGGGCCCGGTCAAGCCGCCGGTGGCAAATTCCACCAGCAGCGCGTCTTCGGCGGGCGTCAGGCTGCGCACCTGGGCGGCGGTCTTGTCGATGATACGCATTGAGCGGCTCCGTGCTATGAGCTTCAAGCTTCCAGCAAAGCGGTGCCGCTTTCAACCGTCAGAAGATGTAGTCGGTAGTCAGGAAACTCGACCGTCGATTACGGATGATGTCACTGAACAAGGCCTTGTTGTCGTCCTGGAAGCGCGTGGCCACCAGGGTGCGTATGGAAAAGACCCGCAGGGCATCGTGCACCGACAGGGTGCCCTCGGCGCTGTTTTTGCGGCCATTGAACGGATAGGTGTCCGGGCCTCGCTGGCATTGGGTGTTGATGTTGATGCGACCGACCTGGTTGGCGAAGATGTCGATCAGGCTGCCGACGGTGGCAGGGTCGCTGCCGAACAGGCTCAACTGCTGGCCATAGTCCGAGTCCAGGACGTAGTCGATGACCGTCTGCAGATCGCGGTAGGGGACGATCGGCACGACTGGCCCGAACTGTTCTTCCTGGTACACGCGCATCTGCGCCGACACCGGATACAACAGGGCGGGGTAGAAGAACGAACCCCGGCTGCGGCCCCCGTGCTCGTTGATCACCCGTGCTCCCTTGGCGGTCGCATCGTGCACCAGGCCGTCGAGGTAATCGATCTTCCCGGGTTCGGGCAGCGGTGTCAGGGTGACGCCAGGCTCCCAGGGCATGCCCGGCTTGAGGGTGGCGAGCTTGCGCGTGAATTTGTCCAGAAATGCATCGGCCACATCTTCATGGACGAACAGAATCTTGAGCGCCGTGCAACGCTGGCCGTTGAACGACAGGGCGCCCGTCAGAGCCTGGTCGACGGCGTTGTCCAAGTCGACCTGAGGCAACACAATGCCGGGGTTCTTCGCGTCCAGGCCCAGTGCCGCGCGCAGCCGATGTGGTCGTGGGTGCAGCTTTTTGAGGTCGCTGGCAGCCTTGTGGGTGCCGATGAAGGCGAAGACGTCGATCTTGCCGCTGGCCATCACTGCGCTGACGGTCTCACGCCCCTTGCCGTAGATGACATTGATGACACCGGGCGGGAAGCTGTCGCGGAAGGCTTCGAGCAGCGGGCGGATCAGCAAAACGCCGAACTTGGCGGGCTTGAACACCACGGTGTTGCCCATGATCAAGGCCGGTATCAGGGTGGTGAAGGTTTCGTTGAGAGGGTAGTTGTACGGGCCCATGCACAGCGCCACGCCCAACGGCGCGCGGCGTATCTGGCCCAGGGTGCCCTGTTCGAGTTCGAAGCGGCTGGAGCGTCTGTCCAGGTCCTTGAGGGCATTGATGGTTTCAGTGATGTAGTCGCAGGTGCGGTCGAATTCCTTTTCCGAATCCGCAAGGTTCTTGCCGATTTCCCACATCAGTAGCTTGACCACGGCCTGGCGCTGCTCGCGCATGCGCGCCAGGAAGGCCTCCACATGGCCGATGCGCTCTGCCACGCGCATGTTCGGCCATGCACCGCGCCCCTTGTCATAAGCTTGAACCGCAGCATCCAGTGCGGTCATGGCCGTGTCGGCGTCCAGCAGCGGTGCGTGGCCCAGCACCACCTGTTGCTCCTGGCCGTTGTCCTTTAGCCAAATGGGGCTACGGACTGTGGCCAACGGCCCGTCCCAATGGCGCAGTTCACCGCCCACGAGGTAGTCACGTTGTTCAAGGGGAGCGCCCAGTTGCCACGCTGGAGGTACGTCGGCGGCGTTGGGGTAAAGGTTGTCGAGCAAGGATTCCATGAAACTGTACCTCACAGTGGCCGGGAAGGGTTTAGCACAGTGAAACGGTTCAGCGACGAGCATGCGCCTGAGGCGACCAGAATACCAGCGCACAGCAAGCGCTTGAGCAGTGCGCCGGTCGCCCGGCGCCTGATCAGGGTGTCACAGGTCGAGCTCGAACAATCTCTCTGCTGGTTGTTCCAACAGGGCCTGCCGGTCTGGCCCTGCGTTATCGATCACAGACAGCCGACGCCAGAACTCCCGGCGCGCTCGTTCGGGGTAGGTGAGGAAAGGATCGTCGTCCAGCAGCGCCCTGAGGTCGCGCCGATATTGCAATGGCAAGCGGCGCCACAGGCTGTATTCATGCGGGCCTGCAAGTTCGAAGAATTCAGTGTAGTCGCCCTCGTTCACTAACAGATCCACGTCATGAATCTCATTGTACGTTTCGATCTGACTCAGTATCGGCTCTGCCAGCCAACTGCTTTCCATGGACAGGGTGTCAGCTACGGGAATGGGCAAAGTGAAGTCCTCGGGTAACTGCACGAACTGGTTGTTCGTCAGGTCAACGGCGAGCGGCTCCGTTAATTGCGCCAACCCCTGTGGCAACTCGGTCAGCGAGCATCCCGACAGGAACAGCGATCTGATGTCGGGATGCAGGCGCAGATCGGGCGCGACCAGCAGCGGGTTTTCACTCAGATCAAGTACGGCCAGGCCGGGGTATCGTTGCAGGGTAATTTGATCCGTAGGGTCCCAGGTAATCCGGTTGCGGTCCACATCCAGCCAGCGCAGGCGCTGACCGAAGGCCAGGCGAGGCAGGTGGTCGAAGCGGCAATCGCTGAGCAGTAACCGCGTGAGGTTCGGGAGTCGCTGGTGGAAGACCGCAGGCAGTTGGCTGAGTGCGGGGTTGCCGCACAACGTCAGGTGCTCGATGTGATGGAAGTCATCCCTCAGTGGCAAGCTGGCCAAGTCATCATGAGTCAGGCCCAGCCCGGAGAGATCGAGGCTGTACAGACAACCGCCGCCATCGAGTACCGTGCACGAAACCCGTCGCCAGGCATTGATGATGGGCTGCACGGCAAGGTGGCGTTGATGTGGGCGCTGGGGGTTGGGGGCGGCCCACTGGGCCAGATCACGACGCAAGTTCTCTAGGCGCGCTTGTAGGTCGCGCAAGCGTTGGGTGGGTGAGCGCATGTCATGCAGGTTGTCCTCGTCTTCCCCTTCATTGAGCCAGTCGGCAAATTCTGCGTCGGTCGCAGTGGGGTAGAGACGCCGATAGGCCGCGCTCAACGAGGTGGTCTGGCGTGGCGCTGCCGGCAGCGGTTCGAGCGGCTTTCCACCCCGCAACCAACCCCGTGTTACCAGGCGTTGGCTGCGTTGCCCATAGAGCCTGGGGGCGAGCGTGGCGCGGTTTGCCCTGACCCAGGTCATCACCCGACGGCGAAGGTGGACGCCGTCAGGGTGCTCGATACCCAGCAGGTCGCGACGGGCGCGGGGCAGTGCCTGTTCGATGGCGCGGCAAAGATCGATACTCACCACGCCGGGCGCAGGACGCTCTCCCAAGAAAGCTTCATAGCCTTGGCTTGATTTGATCACACGAATGAGCTGACCTGTGCCGGTATGAGCGAGGGTGGGACCGTCAGGGTTGCCGGCACGCAGTTCCAGACGTATGTCGGCTTGCCAGTCCGACATGGCCTCCAGTGCGCTGAATAGCAGGCGCTCGGTCTCAGCGTTGGCGAGCGCCGGCTGCACCAGGCCCTCCAGCGCCCGAACCAGAGGTAACTCGCTATGCACCTGTTCTACCGATTGTCGAATCCTGGCAGGCAGTGTTCCTTCTTGCTCCCAGGTCAACGCTTGGGCGGCCTCCAGCTGGCCCAGCAGTTGCCTGGCCAAAGGCGGCGTGAGACGCGGGTAGGTGGTAAGCAAGCGGTCCACGCCGGGATCGTGCGGCATGCTTGGGCTGTAGCGCTGCTCGAACCACTGCGACGCGCCTTGTACATCCATCGAGGGGCGTTCGGCGATTATGCGCAGACGCTGTAGAACGTCCAACAGCAGCGGCGGCGCCGGTTGCCCGCGAAGGTGCAGGTCTCGCAGGTTGTCGGCGTCGATGCCAGTCACATCGCACGCTTGCTGGATTTGCTCAGCTGTAAAGGCCTCGAACGGCTCACCCAGGCGCTCTACCAGCGTTACCAGCGGCCACTCGCCTAGCGGCTCGTGCTGGGCGCGCCAAGCGCCTTGACCGTTGTGCTCAAGGGGGGGCTGCCAGGCATCTGGCCGCTCGGGGTGAACAATTTGCCAGCGCGACAGTGAAGGGTCCAGCCGTTGCTCATAGAGGTGTCCGTCCATCTTGATGAAGTATCGGCCATCATGCAGATACTGGCCCTGCGCATTGGGCCGCAACTGCGTTGGCAGCACTTCCTTGGAACGGTAAGGGGCCAAGTCCTGGTTCCAGAGCCTGAATGTGCCGTCGCTGCCGCGTACCTCTTGCAGCGTCGTACCGGACAGTTTGCCGAACAATCGTGGCAACGCGTGTCCGGCTGCGGCGAAACCGCCCAGCAAAGCAAGGTTTATCCCAACCGACTCGATGTGCTCGAGCGCCAGGTGACGATCCCCGGCTTCCCAGGCTTCATACCCTTCGAAAGCTTCGCCCAGGAGCTGGCAGGCAGTGACGGCCAACATGAAAGTGCCCACCCCAGGTACGAAAAAGCTGGCGATGTTGAGCAGGTCCCAGCCGCGACTTTCCCACGTCGCCAGACGTTGGGCTCTGGCGCTGGCGTCGAACTGTGCAGTAGGAACGGCGAGCAAACTGGCTTCGTGCTGCAAACGTGCCCAGTGCCGGACGTAGCAGTCGCTGAACGGGTCTCCCTCGATGGGCTGACGAGCCGGGCGCAGGTCTGCGTCCAAGGCGCGCTCCCAGGGTTTGTCGGCCGGAGTGTTGCCAGCCGCGTCGAGGTTTTGCTGCAACAGATCGAAGAAATGTTCGCGTTGGTCTTGGGCTACATACCCTGTGAACGCTTCACGTGCTGCAGGCTCGAGCAACAGGATGGCCAGCGCTTCATGCACGGCTGCCAGGTCCTTGCAGCTGCGCAATGCAGGCTCGTGGTTGGGCAGGTACACGCCTAGGCCGTTCTGCCCCAGCTCGATCAGCATGACTTCGTAAAGATCGGTCCCGAACAAGCTCAGCCGCCAGCACGTCAAAGGCTCTCCCTGCAGCAGGCGGTCAAGGTCATCGCGAGCGCTGCCGCTGATCAAGTGCCTGAGCACGGCCAAGTCTGCCGCCATCTGCAGACGCGCTTTGAACACCTGCAACATGTGCGCTTTTACGGCCGGGCTGTCGAAATAGCCTTGAAGATGACCATGGTAGGCACTTCCCAAATCAAGCGCTCGCGTCAGGGTGGCGAAAGCGGCCGGCGTGAGGGGCAAGGGTGTTACTTGGTAACGCTCCGAGTCGATGGGAAATTGTGCAGCCGGCTCTTGCATGCCAATCGGCGCCGTGCCCGTCACCGTGATGGGCGTTATGTGAATATCCTTGCTCAGGGCGATTGCACTCTGGGAAGAGAACACTTCATCCTCCGCAAAGTTCTGCAATGCAGCCCTTACGATGTTTTCCCGTCGGTGGCTAAACACATAGCGCAGGCCGACCCATCGCCAACTTTGCTCGACGCGCAGCAACTCGCAGGCGTTGACGTCCACATCTAACCCCTGACGCTGCAAGCACTGCTGTAGTGCACGTTCGGCGAGTTCTGCCACTTGCTCAAGGCCGCGCATCGCCCGACCTAGCGCTGCCTG
This sequence comes from Pseudomonas sp. UBA5568, assembly GCF_002425525.1. Taxonomy (NCBI): domain Bacteria; kingdom Pseudomonadati; phylum Pseudomonadota; class Gammaproteobacteria; order Pseudomonadales; family Pseudomonadaceae; genus Pseudomonas; species Pseudomonas sp. UBA5568. The sequence goes on from NZ_DIMK01000054.1 coordinate 149,116, forward strand.
CGCGCTGATCAATCTTCGATGACTGGCGGCAACGGTTTCCCTCAGATCCGGAGGGGCATTGCAGAACCAGTCTTGCGTTTGCCAAGTGGGGTGTTGAGTGTGCTTGAGGGCCTGCCATTGGTGCGCGGTGGCCCGTGCAGCCCAATGAGGCAAAGTCACAGGTGAAACTGAGTTGCTTTCAGACATGTGGTGCGAGCTCCTTGTATTGAGGCGCTATCACACGTCATGGGTGACTGATGCGGTGGTGCTGGGTTATTACCCAGGCGCCATGACTCATAGCCTGGCCCAATCGGGGCCAGGTGGCGCCGTGGATTATTGGCGCCATAAAACATATGGCCTTTATATCGGCTCGCTACTTGCCAAACACTTTGGCAGCACCTTAAATTGTTACTGAATATGAATCTTAAAGTAATGCAATGCTCAATTAATCAATAGGTTAGTCGTGCCTGACATTTTATATGTCTGCAAGAACGCAAAACTTTCAGTGGACGTTGAACCTGATGAAACAGACGCTCTCGGCAGTGGCTCGTCGCTCACTGTCACCTTCTCAGCGCTATCGGTTAAGGCATTTGGCAAGCCAGGCGCGTGAGCTTGCCGCCCGTGCTTGTGTATGGCGTTGGGAAATCAGTCGGTTTCGCCTGCAACACGAAAGTGCCCATGACATCCTTTACGTGGGCCGCAAACAGCAACGCGACATGGCGAAGTTGCTGATGACCGGACTGGCCAGCCCCCCCTCTGCAATGATCAGCCCTGCTGAACCCACCACGCGACGACCTGTGGTGATGGTCAGCGAAGTGCCCACCGCAGGCGCGCTGACGGTGCCTCACTATGTGAGTGCCGTCGTGCCATTGGGGCGCCCCCTTGAGGACATCACCGCGCGCTATGACAGCGAGTTGCGCCGCAGCATTCGCAAACACCGGCCCCTTTATCACATGCGCCAGGCGCTGTCTGACGAAGACATCGAGACTGCGGACCGGGAGTTTCTGCGCCCCTATGCCACAGCCCGCAAGGGTCTTCTTGCGTCGCAGATACCGACCGATGAAGTCTTCAGAATCGCCAGGCAGGTCGGCAGGCTCGACCTCATCGTCCAGGATGATCAAGTGATCGGTTGTCACCTGGGTTGTGAAGTGGTTCGCGCCGGCAAGCGCTACTGGAGCACGGTGCGTTTCGGCTATTGCGAAGCCGTGTTCTCCGATGCCAAGCGCCTGCGTGAAGTCAACTCGATTACAACTTACATGGCGATGGAGTGGGCGCTTGGGCAGGGCTTCGATTACTACGACATCGGCCTGTGTCTGGCGCGGCCTGACGACGGGCTGTTGAAATGGAAGCGCCGCAGAGGCGGCGACGTCGACTCGCTGGGCAACCACGCCCACCTCTTCGTACGCCTGCCTAAATCCGGTATCGCTCATTTTCTCTGGGAGACACCCCTGTTCGCCGTCGAAGGTGACAAGCTGACGCTGCACCTCGGCGTGCCTGACGGTGCGAGCGAACAGGCGCTGGCCAGTCGTTATCACGAAATGGTCTTCGGCGGGCTCAGCAAGATCTACTTGTACGGGGCCACGGGAGCGGGCGATCAGCTGATCGCGGCGCTCAGGCAGCGTTATGCAGGCCTGCCATCAGCGCCGGCGATGGAGATCATCACCTGTACCTGAGTGCGGTCCAGGCAACGCATGGGCCAGGCGGCCACCTTAATCGACAGTTTTGCGGGGAGACGTTCAATGGCAGGTGATAGCTTGCAGCCCAGCACTTTGCCCGCGGCCCTGTCGTCGCGCTCATGGACCCTGGCCGCTTATCAGTACATGGTGCGCAAGCGCCTGCTCAGGCAGCCCTCGCCAGACATCAGGAGCATTGCCGAGCGTTCGTGGGACATTGCGCCGGGCGAGATGTCCATAACCCCGCCCGCGATATTCTTGCCAGGCCAGCTCGAACGCGTCACAGGCTGGGAAGGCAAGCGGTTCTATCCCTTCGTGCACCCGCGCTCGACCATGGAAGGCGGCATTCGGACTGCGCATGGATCGACCCGCGGCTACTTGTGCAGGGACGTGTGGTTGATCGACGGCGCGTTGTACAAGGGCAGGGCTGCCCAGTGGCTGTCGCACAGGCACAGCGCGTTCCCCCCCCTGAGCGTTGAGCATGAAATCGATCGCGGGGCCATCTACTGCACCCATAACGGCAATGCATGGTTTGGCACCTGGTTGATGGAGGACTGCCCGACCTATGCACTGGCCTGCAACGAGGGCATGCCCGTCACTACCGCGCCCTCTGCAAAGTACCCAATCTTCACCCAGGCCCCTGCCTATGAAGCATGGCTTGGCATGCAGCCGCATCGCCTGCGCACGGCGTTCTTTCGCGAACTGGTGCTGTTCGACGACCAGAGCAACAACCGCGACCGCCATGCCCGCTATCGGGCGATGGGCGACAAACTTCGGGCACATGTGGCCCATTGCCCGCATCCAGGTGTCTTTCTGCTGCGCGGAGGCGACGGTGATCTGCGTTTGCTGCGCAACGAACTGGCACTGGCTGAGCACTTGCGCGTTACCCGAGGGTTCCGCGTGGTCGATCCGTTGAAAAGCGACGTGCCTTCGATCGTCGCAGCCTGCGCCGGGGCGCATGTGGTCATAGGGGTGGAGGGTAGCCAACTGGTTCACGGTGTGAACGTGCTGGAGGCGGGCGGGTGTCTGCTGACCCTCCAGCCCCCGAACCGCTTCGTCAGCTACTACAAATACCTCACCGACCGCGACCATCAGCATTTCGGGTTCGTGGTTGGCGTGCCCGACGGGGACGGCTTTCGTATCGACATCCAGGAGGTAGAGCGAACGCTGGACCTGTTTCCCTCTCCGGCGGTGTAGTATCGGCCGATTGCATGGGAAGGGGATAAGGCGGCGATGCTTGAGGTATCTCGGTTCTGGCGTGATTCGGCACTGCCTTTCGTCGAGGCGCGAGTGGTCGGAGACGGGCGTCAGGTATGCCATGCCGCTCATTCCCACGAGAGTTTTTCACTCGGGGTAATCACCGGCGGGCGCAGTACTTACGTCAGCGGTCATGACCAGTTCGAGGTGGCGGCCGGCAGCACGGTGTTGATCAACCCGGGTGTGATTCACGCGTGCAATCCTGTCTCGGGTCTGCCGTGGTCGTACATCATGCTGTTCATCGACACGCCATGGTTGGCATCGGTGGGCTTAACCTTGCCGAGCCAACGTTACAGCGCAGCCCCGGGCCTGTACCAGCAAGTGCTATCGGTGTGCGCTGCGCTGTTTGACCCTGATGCGGCTGATCGCGAGCAACGACTTAGAGCGATGCTGTGCGACCTGCCCAGGTTCCTTGGCCAAGAACCGGCGTCAGAGGATGGAATCAACCCACGCCTTGAAGCGGCCGCAGCGTTTATCCGCGCCCATCGAAGCGACCCGCTGACGCTTGAGGACATCGCCACGGCCTGCGGCTTGTCGCGTGCCTACCTGATCCGCGCCTTTGGCAAGCGCTTCGGCTTGACGCCCCACGGTTACCTGCTTGATCAGCGTGTGCAATTGGCCCGCTCGCACTTGCGCCACGGGCAATCGATCGCCGAGGCTGCCCAGTCCGCAGGCTTTGCCGACCAGTCGCACTTGCAGCGGGCATTCAAGCGTCATCTGGCGGCCACCCCCGGGCATTATCGGCAAACCACAGCGTTTAGATGACCAGCCCCAACGCGCTGGCGACCAACAAAGCGGCAAGCGTACGATTCAACAGGCGCAGCGGCCGCGGGCTCTGCAGGTGCTGGCCCGCCACGCTGCCTGCCCAAGCCCAGCAGGCCACGGACACGAAGCATATCGGTGCGTATATCCAGGTAAAGATCCACAGCGCTTGTTGCTCGCCAGCCGTGTAGGCGCCCACCCCGGCCACGGCGGCAAGCCACGCCTTGGGGTTCAACCACTGCATGGTTGCGCCGCACCAGGCTGAAGGGGGTGCGCAGGCATGACCGGCCCCCAGTGCGCCGTCGTCACTGGCGAGCCGCAAGGCCATGTAAAGCAGAAACAGCACCCCACCTGCCTGGAGTACACCCTGTAGCGGCCCCCAATGTCCCAGCAACTGGTGCAGGCCGTTCCCCACCAGGAGCAGGAGCACACAAAAACCGAATGTCGCGCCTGCTGCGTGGCCAAGGCTTGCGCGCAGGCCGTGTCGAACGCCGCTGGCCAGGGCCACCACATTGACTGGCCCAGGCGAAATGGAGGCCGCCAGTGCGAAGGCAGCCATGGACAATGCTAGATTCATGGGAACGTACTCGTGGGTCATTTACCGCACATCATCCAGGCGCAACGTCAGTCAGGTATTGAACAAAAGTGCCTACCTGGTGCCAGGGGAGCGCACCGGCCGTGCACGGGCATAGCTGCTAACGGTTTGTAATAGTTTTGCGCTTACCGAAAAACCTGCTGTGCTTGTAGGATCATCTTCCCTAATTGTTATTCAGGTCACTATGAGCACCTTCGCGGAGCCTCCCAGTCCCCGGCCTTGCTGGCCACATCGTTCAACCCCTTCAATTTTGACGAGTACTCGCTGATGGAATGGCTGGCTGATCCGACGGCCTGGCTAGGCCTGCTCACGCTTATCGTCCTGGAATTGGTGCTGGGTATCGACAACCTGGTATTCATCGCCATCCTGGCAGACAAGCTTCCCCCTCATCAGCGCGACCGCGCGCGCATCATTGGCCTGAGCCTGGCGCTGATCATGCGCTTGGGCCTACTGGCGAGCATCTCCTGGATGGTCACCCTTACGGCGCCGCTGTTCGAGGTGTTCGACAAGAGTTTCTCCGGGCGCGACTTGATCATGCTGTTTGGTGGTGTGTTCCTGCTCTTCAAGGCGACCATGGAATTGCATGAGCGGCTCGAGGGCCATGTTGCCCAGGCCAGCGGCCCCGTTCGTCACGCCGCCTTCTGGCCAATCGTGGCGCAGATCGTGGTACTCGATGCGGTCTTCTCCCTGGATGCGGTGATCACCGCCGTCGGCATGGTCGAACACCTGTCCATCATGATGATCGCGGTGATTTTCTCCATCGGTATCATGATTGTGGCCAGCAAGCCGCTGACCCGGTTCGTCAATGCCCACCCGACGGTCATCATGCTGTGCCTGGGCTTTTTGATGATGATCGGTTTCAGTCTGACCGCAGAAGGCCTGGGCTTCCATATCCCCAAAGGCTATCTGTACGCAGCGATCGGTTTCTCGATTCTGATCGAGCTGTTCAACCAGCTGGCCAGGGCGCGGCGCAAGCGCAGCCTGCAGCAGCATCGACCTTTGCGTGAACGTACGGCGCATGCGGTGTTGCGCCTGCTGGGCGGTCGTCGCGTCGAAGCTGACGAAGTTGGGGAAGAAATCGCCGACATGCTAGAGGGCAATGGCGAACAGGTGCTGTTCGATCGTCGTGAGCGGATCATGATCAGCGGCGTGCTGAACCTGGCCGAACGCCCGATCCGGACAGTCATGACCGTGCGCTCGGAAGTCGACGTGATCGATCTGGCCCAACCGGCCGACGCCATCACGCGAGCCTTGATCAATTCGCCTTACTCGCGGCTGCCGCTGATCCGTAACGGTCGGGTGGACGAGCCACTGGGCTTCGTGCACAAGAAGGAGCTGTTCAAGGAGCTGCTGTCGGGCAATCAGCCTGACCTGGAAGGCATGGCCCGGGCACCGTTGAACCTGCTGGACAGTTTCAGCATCCTCAATGCACTCGAACAGATGCGCAGCCAATCCACCCACATTGCTTTCGTGGTCAACGAGTTCGGTGATTTCACGGGTGTGCTGACCATGACCGACATTCTTGAATCCATCGCCGGTGAGCTACCTGACGCCAGTGAAGTGGAGGGGCCTGGGATCATCCAGGATGGGGAGGGCTTCGTCGTCAGCGGCGCAGTGAACCTGGCTCAGGTGCAGGCTCGAACGGGCTTCGCCGCCCGTGCGACCGAGGACTACCAGACCCTGGCGGGCCTGGTGATGAGCTTGCTCGATCGCCTTCCGGTAGTAGGCGATCGTCTTGCCTGGAATGACTGGACGCTGATCGTCGAGGCGGTAGAAGAGCGTCGGGTGCGTCAGGTGCGCCTCAAACAGAACGCCGACGGTGACGCAGCATGTGCTTGAATCCTTCGATGACCAGCACCACCACGGCCCCCCAGATGGGCAGGTAGGTCAGCCATTGGTCTGCACCGATGGTTTCGCCCAACAGCAAGGCTACGCCGACCAGCAAGACAGGCTCGACGTAGCTGAGCAACCCGAACAGGCTGAACGGCAATAGCCTGCTGGCCATGACGTAGGCGATCAACGCAGACGCGCTGATCGCTCCCAGCACGGGAATGAGTACGTAAAGGCCGGGATGGGCCTGCATGTCGGCGCTGGAAAGCGGCCCTTGCACCACGAAGTAGAGGGCCCAAGGCAACAGCAGGCACATGTCGCACCACAGCCCGCCCAGATGATCCGTGCCGCAGCGGCGCCGGAGCACGAAATAAATGGGGTAGCCGACCACCACTACCAAGGTTTCCCAGGCGAAACTGCCATGCTGATATAGTTCATGGCCCACACCAAGCGCCGCACAGCCCACTGCAATTTTCTGCAAGTGCGACAATTGCTCGCCGTAGACCAACCGGCCCGTGAGCACCATGGCCAGGGGCAACATGAAGTACCCCATCGACACTTCCAGACTGCGTCCGTGCAGCGGCGCCCACAGGAACAGCCACAGTTGCACGCCCATCAGCCAGGACGTACCCACCATACCCAGCAGCAGCTGTGGTGTACGCCGGACCCTGCGCAGCAGTTCGCCCACCCTTGCCCAGTCCTTGGACACCAGCATGAACAGGGTCAGGCATGGCAGCGTGAGCAGGGTGCGCCAGCCGAAGATTTCCTCGCCGTCCAGTGGCTTGAGCAGCGATGTATAGAAGTACATCACGGCGAACAGGCAGGACGCCGTGACCGATGTAACAATCCCTTTTGACACAAGTGCCTCGTATGCAGGAGATGAGCGTTGAGATCAGCCGCGCATGATCTCAGGGGGCGTGCTCTGCGGCAACCGCGAAGCGGCGGGCTGCGCCGCCAGCGCCTGCAGAAACTGAGCGGCAGGCATGGGTTTGGCGTATAGATAACCCTGCTGGAAGTGAACCCCATGTTGTTCGAGGTAATCACGCTGAACCGCCGTTTCGACGCCTTCGGCTACGATGCCAAGACCCAACTTGACCGACAGCTCGATGATGGTTTCGAGAATGGCAACGGACAACGCGTCCCCGCCGATCAAGGCGACGAAGCTCTGGTCGATCTTCAGGTAATCCACCTTGAACTGCCTGAGGTAGTTGAGGCTCGACTGGCCCGTGCCGAAATCGTCGAGGGCGATCATTACGCCGATCTCATGCAACTGCTCGAACAGCTCCAGCGTCGTGGGCGAGGGTTCGAGCAACTTGCGTTCGGTCAACTCCAGGGTGAGGATGACCCGACCGGGTGGGAAGTGGGCCAGGAATGCGCGGCAGTCATCCAGAAGCTCAAGGCTGCGGCAGTGGTCGGCCGTGATGTTGATGCCGATGTGGAACCCGTCCTCCATCAGGGCGACATAGGGCGCCAGGCTGCTCGCCGTATGCTTCATCAGCGAACGGGTCATCGCCACGATCTGACCGCTGTGCTCGGCATAGGGAATGAACAGGTCGGGCCTAACCAGACCTTCACTCGGGTGATTCCAGCGCATCAGCACTTCTGCACCGGCCCAGCGGTAATCCCCTCGACGAACCACAGGCTGGAAGTAGGGCATGAACTCGTCGGCCTCCAATGCCCTGCGCAGCTCGGCACGCGGCGAGGTGGCCCGCCTGATCTGCCAGCGACAGACAACGCCGGCAACAACGCCCAGCACCGCCAGTAAGCCCAGAAGCGCCAGATAGTGGCTGCGCCAAAGCCGGCTCGACTGGTGCGCCATATAGCCGCCTTCAACGCTGAACGGATAATGTGCAGACGCCATGAACACGGGGGCGCTAACCGCAACCGGTGCCGGCCCCCGGTGAACGATGCCGTCTCGGCCCATCCAGGCGTTTCCCACGCGCAGGTACAGTGCGTGGCCTGCACCCAGCAGACGCAGCGCCATCAGCAGATGATCGCCATCGACCGTGGTGATTGCCGCGCGGTCTTTGTCACTGGCGCGATAGACCAGCAGCGGGTGCCCAGGTGTGACGGAATTGCCGTCCATCAACCACAAGTGCCCATCGACATAGTCGCTGGCTGTTACCGGTTCATCGAACGTCCCGAACAACGAACTGCAGTACAACCGATCCTGCTTGACCAGGTTGGTCGAGCGAATGAAGGCGTTGCGGGTCACTTCGCCACGTAACAGCAGCTGCGCCTCGGTACACGGCGTACCCGCCGAGGGTAGCAACGCGATCGCCGTACGCGAGGCGCCGTCGAGGATGCGCTCGACATGCTCGATGACTTGCTCGGCAGTCGCTCGGCTGCCGGCTTGCAGATCACGCTCAATCTGCCAGTTCATAACGGTCAGGCCGCATGCGATAGGGAATGCGCCGACCATCCAGGGCAGCAGGGTTCGCCAGCCGAAGCCTGAGCGCGATTTTCTAGAAAGGGGCATAGTGGCAACTGATCGAAGGAGACGTTACAAAGCATAGCCCTGTGCCCAGGGGTGAGGAACTAATGCGGGACAAAACAAATTACGCTGTGTAGAATCGGTTTACGAAAAAAACAATAAGGCGCCTTTGTTCCGAAGGCGTCACACCTGCTGAGTACGGGTCCTATGACATACCCTGGCTTCAGATTGATCATTGGTGACTTCCTCGCGCGCAGTGTGCGGGGCATTCCGTGCTCCCCGCCGGCGCTGTTCGACATCCCAGGCAAACATTGAATTCGCTGCAGATGAGGACACGCACATGGCTGATATTTTCGACAATCCTATGGGTTTGATGGGCTTTGAGTTCATCGAGCTGGCTTCGCCTACTCCCGGGGTTCTGGAGCCTGTATTCCAGATGCTGGGCTTCACCAAGGTGGCCACCCACCGCTCCAAGGATGTGCACCTGTATCGACAGGGCGACATCAACCTGATCTTGAACAATGAACCCAGAAGCGTAGCTTCGTATTTCGCCGCTGAGCATGGCCCGTCCATTTGCGGCATGGCGTTTCGTGTGCGCAACGCTCACGATGCTTACGCCCGCGCCCTGGAGCTGGGCGCACAGCCCGTCGAGATCGAGACGGGCCCGATGGAACTGCGTCTTCCGGCGATCAAGGGCATCGGCGGTGCCCCGCTTTACCTTATCGACCGTTTTGAAGAAGGTAGCTCGATCTATGACATCGACTTCAACTTCATCGACGGCGTGGATCGCCACCCGACCGGTGCAGGCCTGAAGGTCATCGACCACCTGACCCATAACGTCTATCGCGGGCGCATGGCCTATTGGGCTGGGTTCTACGAGAAGTTGTTCAACTTCCGCGAAATACGCTACTTCGATATCAAGGGGGAATACACAGGTCTGACCTCCAAGGCGATGACTGCGCCCGATGGCATGATCCGGATTCCGCTCAACGAAGAGTCGTCCAAGGGTGCGGGGCAGATCGAAGAGTTCCTGATGCAGTTCAATGGCGAAGGCATTCAGCATGTCGCGTTCTCGACCGACGACCTGGTCAAGACCTGGGATGCGCTCAAAGGTCTGGGCATGCGCTTCATGACCCCGCCGCCGCAGACTTACTACGAGATGCTTCCCGAACGCCTGCCTGACCATGGTGAGCCGGTGGATCAGCTTCAGGCACGTGGCATTTTGCTGGACGGTGCAGCACAAGCCGGGGACAAACGACTGTTGTTGCAGATATTCTCCGAAACGCTGCTGGGGCCGGTGTTCTTCGAGTTCATCCAGCGCAAGGGTGACGACGGATTCGGAGAAGGCAACTTCAAGGCGCTGTTCGAATCCATCGAGCGTGACCAGGTTCGCCGCGGCGTGCTCAGCGTCGAGTAAATACCGGCGGTGCCGTCATGGTCCTGGGCGATCGACGGCACTGTTTCGCTGCCTGCCGCGCATTTTGCTCAACACCATGTAGATCACCGAGCCCGTCATGAGCCCCACCAGCATCAATGAAGGGAGCATCTTGAACACGGCAGTGCGCAGTTCCTGGGCGGCGTAACCCGCGGGATAGCCAGCGACCACCCGGTAAGGGTACTGGGTGGACCCCAGTTCATGGGTGAATTCCGCGACGGAAGGCCTTGTACCGTTCAGGCTATCGCCATCCTTCCAGACAGAGTGCTTGTCAAACTCCAACACCAGCGCGAGTCCGTCCTTGAAAGCGTCAAGTTCAGTGCGTAATTGCACTGGAAAGCTTGTTGCGATCACGCCTTTTTTCTCACCTTGCACGTACATGTTCATCAGCAAGTAACCCTTCGCATCCTGCATCAGGTGGTTGAACGTCAACAGTTGCCCGGTCGAGGCGATTTCAGTCAGCAGCTCATGCGAGTCCGAGGCGGAGCCGCAATAGGCCTTGCCGTCATCAATCACAGCCAGCGACCTGAGCATCGAACGGCTGGTCACCTGGTCGACAAGGGCGCGTCTGATGCTACTGCAAGGCTGACCAGCCAGTGGCAGCGTGCTCATGGCCACCTCTTGTACGCGGTCCAAGGCTTGATCGACGCTGAAAACCGCCTCCCGAACCGACACTTCAGCGTTGTCCGCAAGCTTGGCCTCCTGCTGATAGTTGATGACCAGTAGTCCTGAAAAGACAGGTACCAGACCTACAGCCATCAGCAGTACCAACTCAAGCAGGCTCCGCCCCGCATGCATGAACTTGTCCATCGATCATCGTTCCTCAAGCCTCGCGCTGCCCAGGGTAGGCAGCTGGCTCAAGCCTAGGGCGTTGTCGAAAGCACCACTGTAGGGGGATAGCCGAGAAGGTGTGGGATTTGGTTAGGCTGAACGTAGCTGCCATCCGTATTCATAAGCGGTGCAGCAACAGATGAATGGGCTTGCGCCGGCACATCCGGGGCAGGAGTGTCTGCGTGTCGCGCTGGCCTATGCTAACGTGGCACGGCGCATGGAGCTTGCGTGCAGGCCCATCACTAAGGCCACCGGCTTTCGCTTAACGACGGAGAACCACATTGGTCGGCAAAGAAGGACCTGGAGTCTCAACGAGATCGGTCGCAACTAGACTCTCCAAACGGACACGCCCAAGCGATTTCAAGGAACAAGTAATCCGCTTCGATTGGTCGCATACGCCTCTGGGGGCCTTGCCCCACTGGCCTGCCTGCTTGCGCATCGCAGTCGACACCATGTCTCGCTCGCCGTTTGCGTGTGCTGTGGTGTGGGGCAGTCAACTGACGGTCATACCCAACGACGCCTATGTGGCGCTCAAGGGATCGCCAATCACGTTAGGTGCGCGTTTCGATACGCTGTGGCACGACGACTGGGAAAGTCTGGGCCCGTCTGTGTTCGACGCGCTAGCGGGCCGTTCCAGTTTCATCGAACATCCGCCAGTCCACATCGCTCGCTGCGATCACGCTGACGGCATCTGGTGCGCCTTGGGTTATACCCCCCTGAACGATGAGTTAGGGGAGGTCGCAGGGTTTGTCCATACGATCATCGAAACCACGGCGACCAAGGGGGGCCGTGAGCATTGGCGAAGCCAGGCCATGTCGTTGGAGAGGCAGATTGCATCTCATGCCAGCGAGCTGGAAAGAATCTGGCAGCTGTCAAACGACGCCATGATGACGGTCACCTCCGACCTCAAGCTGCACAATGCCAATCCCACCTGGCTAAGCATTCTCGGATGGGAGCTGGAGCAGGTGCGGCACTTGCCCATCTTGTCCCTGGTCCACCCTGCAGACCTTGCACAGGTCCAGCTAGCGATTGAATCGCTGCTGCGTCGTAACGATACCCATCAGATCGAGACGCGCCTGCGGCACCGTGAAGGCCACTACCACTGGTTTAGATGGCGTGCGCGAGTGGGTGCGAGATTGGTGACCATCGTAGGGCGAGACATCACCGGAACACGCGAAGAGGCCATGCGCCAATCCCGCATGTTGATGCGTAACACCGAGCGCATGGAGGCGGTGGGACAATTGGCCGGCGGCATGGGCAACGAGATGAACAACCTGCTGTCGGGTATTGGGGGTGGGCTTGAGCTACTGCAGCTGCGACTCCAGGAAGGGCGCCTGGAACGTATCGAGGAGTATGTGAAGCTTTCTCGTGATTCGGTACTACGCGCCATGGAACTGACCCATCGCCTGCTCGCCTTTTCTCGTGATCGGCCTTCGGCGCCGAGACCGTTTCACCTCAATCGCCAACTGCGCCTGAGCGAGCCGCTGCTGCTGAGCGCTCTGGGCCCCGAGATGCACATCGACTGGCAACTGGACGTCGCATCCTGGGTCGTAGCCTTGGACATTGCGGCGTTCGAAAACGCATTGCTGTGCCTGTGCGCCAATGCGCGCGAGGCAAGCCTAGGCAAGGGCACCGTGAGGGTTCGCAGCGTCAACGAACGGCTGAGCGTGCCCTTTCCGGATGAAACAGGGTTGCCTGCCGGCGACTATGTGGCCCTGCATATAGCCGATGAAGGTCATGGCATGCCGGCCAGCGACGTGGCCAGGGCTTTCGAACCCTTCTTCACCAGCAAGCCTCCAGGTCGGGGGGCTGGGCTGGGGCTATCAATGGTCTACGGTTTCGTTCGTCAATCGGGTGGCTATGCGTGGATCGAGTCTACGGTGGGCGAGGGGACCAAGGTAAGCATGCTGTTCCCACGCTGCTTTGAGGCCGTTCACGAAACGCTCGCCGGTCGCAAGAGCTCAAGCCGGGTAGGGAGCGGCGAGCGCGTACTGCTGGTCGATGATGAATCGAACCTGCGTACGGTGATGCGCGAATACTTGATTGAATCTGGCTTCGATGTAACCGATGTCGCGGATGCCAACAGTGCTCTGCAGCGCTTTCGCCAGGATGAACCTTTCGAGCTGGTGATTACTGACATCGGGTTGCCCGGCAGCTTCAGTGGCAGGCAAGTGGCCAAGGCCATGCGCATGCTCAAGCCAGACCAGAAGATCCTGTTCATCACGGGCTATGCCTTGCAGGAAATCGACTCCGACGCCACTGAGCAGCCCGGAACGGCGCTTCTGCGCAAGCCATTCCAGCTGGCGCAGTTGGCGGAGCAGGCATTGGAGATGATCGACAGCTGACGCAGGGTGGCCGCGAGTCTAAAGGTCTTTCTGCAGGAATGGATCATCAGGGTTCTGGCGCTCGAGTTCGGCGAGCAGCACCTGGACATTCTGCAACTGTCCGGACGCTTTCCAGTACTCGATCAACAGGACTCTGGCTTGCCGATTGGCTGGCGCTCTGCTCAAGATGGCTTCCAGCTGTCTCTGAGCCGCATCCAGCTGTTCAAGGTCATGCAAGGTCGTGGCAAGGGTCAGACGATACTCGGCATTGTCCGGCTCCAGTTCGACCGCCCGCGACAGCGCCAATAGCGCGTATTCCTGCTGGTCGTGACGAATCAGCCAACGGCCGAGTTCATGCTGCAAGAACGCCGAATCGGGTGTCACTGCCAACGCATCGGCCAGCACCTGACGTGCAACATCGTGCGCCCCTTGGCGCTCGAGCACGGTCACCTTCAACGCCACGGCATCGAGGTTGCTGTTATCGCCCGCCAATGCCCGCTCGATGGCAGCGGCCGCCTTGGCATACTCGTCCTCGTGCAGGTACAGGCGGGCCAGCTGGACCTGTGCATCGACGTCCTGGGGCTGGGCGAGCAGAACCTGCTCCTGCGCCCCAATGGCTTCGTGCAAGGCACGCAGATACAGGCCCATGCTGTCAGCGTCCACGTCCAACAGCGCCCCTACGGCCGCAAAACGAACGCTCTGATCGCTGTCTTCAAGCAGGGGGCCAAGTATCAGGCTCCGCTGAGGCCCAGGCAGCAGGCGGCTGATCGCGGACACGGCGGCGCGACGAACGATGGCATCGGCATGGTCCAGATCTGCCTGGGCCAGCTTGAAGGCTAGCGCAGACGGGTAATTGGGCAGCTCGGCATACAGGGCCGCTCGGCGGATGGCCGGTAGGTCATGGCGCTGAAGCTGTTGGTACAAGACCCGTGCAGCGCCGGGCTGACCGTCATGGGCCTGGCGCAGTGCCTTCACGTAGCTATGCGGGGGCAGTGCTGGCTGATCAGGCTCCACGTCGCGCCACAGATAACCGAACAGCGCTGACAGCATCATCAACGCCAGCAGTGCAATCAGGTAGCGGGTACGTCTTGGCATCGGACGGTCCGTGTGTCAGGAGAGGCAAAGCTTGGGCCAGCCTTCGGTTAAATGCAACCGGGCTGGGTACGCCTGTGGCAGGCTTTGCCTGAAACCCGCAGGCCCGAGCAAAAAAAGCCCCGCAGAACTCGATCTGCGGGGCAAACGGCCGGTCCGGGACCAACCAAAGGAGCTTGTTGAGCTGCGGTTCAGTGCGAGCTGGCTACCGTGTCAGGTTGCCAGCCGCCACCGAGTGCCTTGTAAATTGAAACGATTCCCCGATAGAGGTCGACCTCGCCAAGGGCCTGTGCATCCTCCGCACTCAGGCGCTCGCGCTCGGCATCGAGCAGCACCAGGTAATCGACTGACCCCTCGCGGTAGCGGATCGACGCCAGGTCGGCCGCTTTGCGGCTGGCCTCGCTCTGGCGCATCAGCGACAGCAGCCGCTGCTGGATCTTGTCGTAGTCGCTGAACGCATTGGCCGACTCTTCCAACGCCAGCAATACCTGCTGCTCATAGTTAGCCAGCGCGCCTTGCGCGTCGGCTTTGGCGCCGCGCAGGCGTGCCCTCACGCTGCCCAAGTCAAAGGCCGCCCAAGTAATGCTGGGCCCCAACCCCCAGGCGCCCGCTGCCGAGGAGCCGAGCTGGGAGCCGCGCGCTGCGGTGAAGCCCAGGAAACCGCTCAGGCTCACCCGGGGAAACAGATCTGCCGTCGCCACCCCGACGTTTGCGGTGGCCGCAGCGAGCTGGCGTTCGGCGCTGCGTATGTCGGGGCGTCGGCGCAGCAGTTCACCAGGGTCACCGACAGGCAAGGCCTTGGCGATGGCTGGCAGTGCTTTGGGGGACAGGTCAACGCCGATTGCGTCAGGTCGACGGCCCAGCAAGGTGGCGATGCGATGCCGTGATCTGGCCTGTTGGGCCTGCAACTGCGGCACACTGGCTTCGACCCCTGCCAAGCGCGCGTCGGCCCGTACCACGTCCAGTTCATTACCCACCCCGGCATCGCGCAGCGTTTCAGTGATGGTGCGCGATTGTTGCTGGGTCTTGAGGTTCGCCAAGGCTATGTGTTCACGCAGTTGCGCGCCGCGCAGCTGACCGTAGGCGTCGACCAGCTCGGCGATTAGGCTGACCTGAAGTTGCTGAAGGTCAGCCGCCGCTGCTGCTTCCTGAGCCTGGCTGGCTTCGATCTGGCGCGTAATCCGCCCGAACAGGTCGACTTCCCACGCCATGTCCAGGCCCAGGTCGTAGCGCTCGGCATTGACCCGATGGTCAGTCTGGCCAGGCACCTGGCCTTTGCCCACTTCACTGCTGGCACGGCTGGTCACGACCGGGAACAGATCGTTTTCGGCATCGTCCCGAATCGCCCTGGCCGACTTGAGTCGTGCGAAAGCGACCCGTAGATCTCGGTTACCTTCCAACGAGGCCTGCACCAGTTGGTTCAGGGTCGGGTCGTCGAACTGTTTCCACCAAAGGCTCTCGAAACGGGTGCGGTCATAGGCCTTGGCCTGGGCATCGACGTCCAGCTGAGCTGGGGCAGTAGCCGGCGCGTGGTAATCAGGCCCCACCGCGCAGGCCGCCAGGGCCAGGCTGAGCAGGCTCGGTGTCAGGTGTTTGAACAGGTTCATGCAGGGTTCTCCAGCGGATGGATGCGCTCGGCCTTGCGGGCCTGACGTCGCTCGACAAAACGGCGGATCAGGAAGAAGAACACCGGGGTCAGGAACAGGCCGAACACCGTGACGCCGATCATCCCGGAGAACACCGCCACGCCCATGGCATGACGCATCTCCGAGCCTGCTCCCGAGCTGAACACCAGCGGTACGACACCCATGATGAACGCGATGGACGTCATCAGGATGGGGCGCAAACGCAGACGGCAGGCTTCCAGCACCGCAGCCAGAGGATCGAGGCCTTTGGCCTGCTCGTCCTTGGCGAACTCCACGATCAGGATGGCGTTCTTGCAGGCAAGCCCGACCAGAACGATGAGCCCGATCTGGGTGAAGATGTTGTTGTCACCACCGGAGACAATGACGCCAGTAATGGCCGAGAGCAGCGTCATCGGCACGATCAGGATCACCGCCAAGGGCAGGCTCCAGCTCTCGTACTGGGCGGCCAGTACCAGGAACGCCAACAACACGCACAACGGGAACACGAACAGCGCAGTGTTGCCCGAGAGGATCTGCTGGTAGGTCAGGTCCGTCCACTCGAAGGTCATGCCGTTGGGCAATTCCTGCTTCAGGAGTTTCTCGATGGCTGCTTCTGCCTGGCCTGAGCTGTACCCAGGCGCCGCTGCGCCATTGATTTCTGCAGTGATGAAGCCGTTGTAGTGCATCACGCGATCGGGCCCGGAGGTGTCGGTGACCTTGAGGAACGTGGCCAATGGGATCATCTCGCCCCGGTTGTTGCGCACCTTCAATTGGCCAATCTGCTCGGCGTCGAGTCGGAACTGCTGCTCGGCCTGCACGTTGACCTGGTAGGTACGTCCGAATCGGTTGAAGTCATTGGTATACAGCGACCCCAGGTACACTTGCAGAGTGTCGAAGATATCGTTGATGGCCACGCCGTGGGTCTTGGCTTTCTCGCGATCGATGGCCGCATCGACCTGCGGCACGTTGACCTGGTAGCTGGTGAACAGTCCCGCAAGCTCAGGCACCTCATGGCTCTTGGCAATGATGTTCTGGGTTTCCTTGTACAGCGCTTCGTAACCCAGGTTGCCACGGTCCTCGATCTGCAGGCGGAAGCCACCGATGGTGCCGAGCCCTTGCACGGGCGGCGGTGGGAAGATCGCGATGTAGGCGTCCTGAATGTCGGCGAACTGGGCGTTCAAGGCTGCGGCGATGGCAGCGGCCGACTGGCTGGGGTCCTTGCGCTCGTCGAAGGGCTTGAGAGGCGTGAACACGATGCCGCTGTTGGGGCTGTTGGTGAAGCCATTGATGGACAGGCCCGGGAACGCGACAGAGTCCGCCACGCCCGGTTGCTTGAGGGCAATCTCGCTCATGCGCTTGATCACCGCTTCGGTGCGATCAAGGCTGGCGGCATCCGGCAATTGGGCAAACGCCACCAAGTACTGCTTGTCCTGGGCAGGCACGAAACCGGTCGGCGTGGAGGAGAAACCCAGATAGGTCAGGCCCATCAAACCGGCATAGACGAACAGGGCGATGCCACTGGAACGGATCACTCGGCGGACACCGCCCACGTAGCGATGGCTGGCGCGGTCGAAGAAGCGGTTGAAGGGCGCAAAAAGCCAGCTACCCAGCAACCTGTCCAACAGCCGCGAGAATTTGTCCCTGGGCGCATGGTGGTCCTTGAGCAGTACCGCCGCCAAGGCAGGGGACAGGGTCAGCGAGTTGAACGCCGAGATCACCGTGGAGATCGCAATGGTCAGGGCAAACTGCTTGTAGAACTGTCCAGTCAGCCCCGAGATGAACGCTGCGGGTACGAACACCGCGCACAGCACCAAGGCGGTGGCGATGATCGGGCCTGTCACCTCGCTCATGGCTTTTTGCGTGGCTTCGAGCGGTTTGAGACCCAGCCCGATGTTGCGCTCGACGTTCTCCACTACCACGATGGCGTCATCGACCACGATGCCGATTGCCAGCACCAACCCGAACAAGGAAAGGGCATTGAGCGAGAAGCCGAACAGGTGCATCACGGCGAAGGTGCCGATCAGCGATACCGGTACGGCCAGTAGCGGAATGATCGATGCACGCCAGGTCTGCAGGAACAGGATGACCACCAGCACCACCAGTACCAATGCTTCGAACAGCGTGTGCACCACCGCCTCGATCGAGCCGCGCACGAACACGGTAGGGTCGTAGACGATGCTGTAGTCCATGCCCTCGGGGAAGTCTTTCTTCAATTCCGCCATCTTGGCGCGTACTTCATCGGAGATGTCGATGGCGTTCGAGCCCGGGCGCTGGAAGATCGGGATGGCCACGGCAGGCTGGTTGTTGAGCAGCGAGCGCAGCGCGTACTGGCTAGAGCCCAGTTCGACACGAGCGATGTCCTTCAGGCGCGTGATCTCACCGTCCGCACCGGCACGGATGATGATGTTCTCGAATTCTTCCTCATTGACCAGGCGGCCCTGGGTGTTGATCGAGAGCTGGAAGCTGGTGGAGCCCGGCGCCGGCGGAGCACCCAGCTGACCCGCGGCCACCTGGCGGTTCTGCTCGCGAATTGCAGTGACCACATCGGTAGCCGTCAGGTTGCGCGAGGCGGTCTTGTTCGGATCCAGCCAGACGCGCAGGGAGTAGTCGCCCATGCCAAACAGCTGCACATCACCCACACCACCCAACCGTGCCAGCTCGTCCTTGATGTTCAGGATGGCGTAGTTGGACAGGTAGAGCATGTCATAGCGGTTGTCCGGTGAAGTCAGGTGCACGACCATGGTCAGGTCGGGCGACGCCTTGTCCACCGTGATACCGATACGTGTCACTTCCTCGGGCAGCTTGGGCTGCGTGCGGGTCACACGGTTCTGCACCTGCACCTGGGCATTGTCCAGGTCGGTCCCCAGGGCGAAGGTGATGGTCAAGGTCAGCTTGCCATCGGCGGTGGATTGCGAGGACATGTAGAGCATGTTCTCGACCCCGGTAATGGCTTGCTCCAGGGGCGCGGCAACGGTTTCGCCGATGACCTTGGGGTTGGCACCCGGGAAGTTGGCGCGTACCACAACCGTAGGCGGTACGACCTCGGGGTATTCACTGATGGGCAACTGGAACAGCGAAATGGAGCCTGCGATCAGCAGCACCAGTGACAGCACCGCCGCGAAGATGGGCCGTGTGATGAAGAATTTGGAGAAGTTCATCGGTGGGGTTCCTCAACCGCGCGGCGCAGGCGCGCTGGCGCCCTGATTGGTGTTGCCGGCCACTTTGGCCGTGCGGGTGCTCGCCTCCAGAGCCTGACGTTGCTCGGCGAGCGCGGCCAGTGTCTGCTCGCTGGCCATTGGCGCTTCTTCAGGGGTGACCTGGGAGCCTGGACGCACTCGCTGCAGGCCCCTGACCACAATGCGGTCGTCCTTGCCCAGCCCGCTGCGCACGATGCGCAAACCCTCAAGCTTTGGCCCCAACTCGACAGCGCGATAGGCCGCCTTGTTGTCTTTGTCCATGACCAGCACGAACTTCTTGCCAAGGTCGGTGCCCACCGCTTCGTCGTTGATCAGCACCGCATCGTATTGAGCGCTGCCGACCAGCTTCAGGCGTGCATACAGGCCAGGGGTGAATTCACCGCGTTTGTTGTCGAACACGGCCCGGCCACGAATGGTGCCGGTGCGCGGGTTGACCTGGTTGTCGACGAAGTTCATCTGCCCCAGGTGCGGGTTGCCAGTCTCGTTGGTCAGGCCGAGGTAGACCGGGGTGCTTTGCCCGCGCTGGCCTTGGCGGGCCAGCTGTGTGTACTTGAGGTAGACGCGTTCGTCAGCATCGAAATAGGCGTACACCTTGTCAGTGGAGACCACGCTGGTCAGGGGCGTGACATTGGCAGTGACGATGTTGCCGGCGGTGAACTGCGCGCGGCTCACGCGGCCGTTGATAGGGGAGGTGACACGGGTGAAGCTCAGGTTCAAACGTGCCAGGTCAAGTTGGGCCTGGATGGCATCTACGCCGGCGCGTGCTTCGGCCGCAGCACTGTTGCGTGACTCAGCCAGTTCGGCGGAGATGGCGTTACTGTCTCGTAGACGCTCGCCCCGGCGAGCTTCATTGGCGCTTCGGATGGCGCTGGCCTTGGCTTGCTGCAGCTGGGCCTCAAGGCGGCGGACTTCAGCCTGGAAGGGCCGAGGGTCGATCTGGAACAACAGGTCACCCTTGCGTACCTGGGCGCCTTCGGTGAACGCCACTTGGTCGATCTGGCCCGACACACGGGGGCGCACCTCGACGGTTTCCGGCGCTTCCAGGCGCCCGGTGAACTCGTCCCATTCGTTGATCGGCTGTTCGATCACCTTGGCCACGGTGACCTTCGGAGCTGCCGGGGCCTGCGCGGCATCGGGGGTTTTGCTGCAAGCGCCGAGCGCTACCACTGCGAGGGCTGCAAGTGGAACACCGAAAGGTTTGAGTGACTGCTCCATGGAGAACTCCGCCAATATATTAGGAATGGGCGGAGTGTGAGTGTGTTGCGTGCGGGGAACGAATCGAATGGGCTGAAGGTTATTATCATGGTGAATGATATGAACCCATCGGCTATCGCCACCTGGTGATGAAGGAGCCGCTCAGCGGTGGGGCGCCCCCAATGAGTCAGGGCTGGCTTGCACCCTTGCTTGATGCGCCTTCCGAGCCAGTGCCGTCCATGCCCGGTAAATCCTGGTTGTCGTTCTGCTGCGCCGGCGGGCTGTCTGGATCATTGCCCTGTAGCCTTGGATCGGTATCACGGGGCATGGGCTTCTCGATCGGGTTGAGCGTGCTGTCTGCACCCGGCTTGGGTGCCTGGTTGTGCGGGTCATCCGGGTAGGTAGGCCCGGTGCCGGCCGCCAGGGCCAGGGGCGAGGCAAGCAGGGCAAGCAACAGGAAGCTGGGACGATTCATGGCAATCTCCTTTGCAACGGGCAGGGCAGGTTCGTAACCTTTGGCCTTGCCCGGCCGTTCAAAGTGCCAGCACTCCGATCAACGGTCACACCACCAGCGACAGCGCCATGATGAATACAATGCCGACCACCGACAGCAGGGTCTCCATCATGCTCCAAGTCTTGAAGGTCTCGGCCACAGTCATGTTGAAGTACTGCTTGACCAGCCAGAAACCGGCATCGTTGACATGGGACAGGATCAGCGACCCGGCACCGGTCGCCAGCACCAGCAGTTCACGGTTGACCCCAGGCACCAGGTCGATCACAGGTGCCACGATTCCCGCACCGGTAATGGTCGCCACGGTGGCAGAGCCCGTGGCAATTCGAATCACTGCGGCGACCAGCCAGGCCAGCAGAATCGGTGATATCTCGGCCTGTACAGCCATTTGCCCGATCACGTTACCGACACCGGTATCGACCAGCATTTGCTTGAAACCGCCGCCGGCGCCAACGATCAGGACGATGGCAGCCGTGGGCGCGAGGCTGTGATCGAGCATCTTCATGATCTGTTGGCGGTTGAAGCCGCGCGCCGAGCCAAAGGTGTAGAACGCCAGCAGCAAGGCGGCGAGCAGCGCAGTGATGGGGTGCCCGATCAGGTCCATCCATTGGCGCACGATGTGCTCAGCAGGCAATACCACATCGGCGAAGGTCTTGAGCAGCATCAGCACCACCGGCAGCAAGACGGTGATCAAGGTGACGCTGAAGCTCGGCAGGTTGGCCTGGTCCGATTCCTTGGCGATCTGGTCCATCAGCTCCTGTGAAGGGTGCCCAGGGATATAGCGCGAGATGAAGTTGCCGAACAGTGGGCCGGCGATGATGGCCGTGGGCAGGGCCACGATCAGGCCGTAGAAGATGGTCTTGCCGATGTCGGCATGGAAGATGCCGATGGCCAGCAACGGCCCCGGGTGCGGCGGTACCAGGCCGTGCACGACGGACAGACCTGCCAGCAAGGGGATGCCGATCTTGATCAGCGACACTCCGGAGCGCCGCGCGACGATGAAGACCAGTGGGATGAGCAGGACGAAGCCAATCTCGAAGAACAGCGGGATGCCCACCAGAAAGGCAGCGAACATCATGGCCCAGTGCACGTTCTTCTTGCCAAAGGCCCGAATGAGGGTCTGAGCGATCTGATCGGCCCCGCCGGAATCGGCCATCAGCTTGCCCAGCATCGTACCCAGTGCGAGCACGATGCCGACGAAGCCGAGCACGCCTCCGAAACCGTCCTGGAACGACTTCATGACCTTGGCTACCGGCATACCAGAGGTCAGGCCGAGGAAGCCGGCAGCCAGGGTGAGGGCAACGAAGGGGTGCACCTTGAAATGAGTGATAAGCAGGATCAGCCCGACGATGGTAACCAGCGCGTCGAGGAGCAGGAAAGTATCAGTAGCCAGTCCGAACATGGTGTATAGGCCTCGGTCTTATCGTTGTTTTTGGCGTAGCTTGTTGGGTAAGTCATTGCATGAATGGGCTAAGACAGCGCTGTCTTGACGGTCCGAAATGCGAGCAGACTCAGGCAGTCTGCGCAACACTGTGCTCGGCGCAGCGCTTGAGCCAGCCGTCGACCGCCTCGGCAAGCGCAACGATCGGCTGAGTGGCGTCCAGCGTCAGGGTGAGCGGTTCATCGTAGGGCGGCTCAAGGGCGGCGAACTGGCTCTGGATGAGGCTGGCCGGCATGAAATGCCCTGGTCGCGCCAGAACCCGTTGCTCAGCTTGGGCAGGGGTGAGCTCAAGAAAGACGAACTTCAGCCCAGGCATCGCGCAGCGCAATGTGTCGCGGTAGCTGCGCTTGAGTGCGGAACAGGTGAGAATCGGCCGCATGCCGGCCTCACTCGTCGCTTGCATCTCCTGGCCCAGGCGTACCAGCCAACCGGCACGGTCATCGTCATCCAAGGGAATACCGGCGCTCATCTTGTCGATATTGGCCTGCGGGTGGAACGCGTCACCTTCGATCAGGTGTCCGCCGCTGTAGGCCGCGATGGCAGACGCAATGCAGCTCTTGCCGCACCCGGCCACACCCATGACCACGATGGCGGGCAGTGGAGAATTCATCTGTACCTCCTGCTGGGTGGGACAGCGCTGTCTTGGGCTCGGGCAGCGCGGTCTCCCCAATGTTTATTGATCTTGTGCTTACGCAGTATGGACGCCGTGCGGCAATCACCTGAGAGCAACCGGCAAACAGCCGTTGCCTACGTCCTGAGACAGCGCTACCTTAGAGGCCGTTCCCAGTCCTTGCAAGTAGTAAAATTACAACATTATGGCCCGCATTGGTTCGCGCACAACTGGTCGTCCCACCCTGGCTGAAGTCGCCAGAATGTCCGGGGTTTCCCCCATCACTGCATCCCGGGCCTTGCGCGGCGTCAGTACCGTGGCCCCTGAACTCGCGGCCAAGGTTGTGGCTGCGGCCACCACCCTTGGCTATGTGGCCAATCCCGCCGCCCGCGCGTTGGCATCTGCCCGCAGCCACTCGGTCGTGGTGCTCATACCGTCGCTGTCCAATCAGTTGTTCATCGACACACTGGAAGCCATCCATGATGTGATGCGCCCACGAGGGCTGGAGGTGCTGATCGGCAACTACCACTACGATACCGCCGAGGAAGAAAACCTCATTCGCAATTACCTGGCCTATCAGCCTTGTGGCATGCTGCTGACCGGTTTCGAACGCACCGACGCTTCGCGTCAGATGCTCGCGGCCAGTGGCGTACCCTGCGTGCACATGATGGAACTGGACGGGGAGGCCGACGCGTTGGCGGTAGGCTTTTCCCAACACCAGGCTGGCCGGGCCGCAGCCCAACACCTGATCGAACGCGGTTGCACCCGGCCTGGATTTATTGCAGCACAGCTGGATCCCCGGGTCATGCAGCGGGCTGAGGGCTTTCGGCTAGCGCTGGCCGAAGCTGGATTGCACGCGCCCGAGCGGGAGGTCCTTACCCCGGCCCCGTCCTCGATCGCACTGGGAGGGGAGTTGTTCAGCCGCCTGATCAGGCAAGCCCCCGAGGTGGATGGCATCTTCTTTTGCAACGATGACCTTGCCCAAGGCGCGGTGCTTCAAGCGCTGCGCCAGGGCA
Source organism: Pseudomonas sp. UBA5568 (assembly GCF_002425525.1). NCBI lineage: Bacteria > Pseudomonadati > Pseudomonadota > Gammaproteobacteria > Pseudomonadales > Pseudomonadaceae > Pseudomonas > Pseudomonas sp. UBA5568. The sequence continues at coordinate 172,922 of NZ_DIMK01000054.1, forward strand.
TCCGTGTCCCGCAGCAGGTGGCCATGGTCGGCTTCAACGATCTGCCGGCTTCGGCGCACATGGTGCCCAGGCTTACTTCCATTCGCACGCCAAGGGCTGCGGTGGGACGTGTCGCCGCCCAGGCGTTGTTGACGCTGCTCGATGGCAAAGCCGTGACGCCAGCCCGGCAGGACCTGGGGTTTGAGTTGATGGTGCGAGAAAGCTCCTGAGGTTTCACGCGCACCGGTTTCACGCGCACCTGGTGCGAGTGACTCAATTCGGCTCTGATGGTCTGGGCATGGCTTCCAAGGTAGCGATCAGGTCTTTGTGCAGTGTTTGCAGGGTGTCCTGGAGTACCCGACACAAGTTGTCTACAGGATCACCTGCTACAAGCGCCTGCTCGAGTGCTTCGCAGTCGGCGACCAAGTGACGTACCTTAAGCATCTTGGCCCCACCCTTGATGCGGTGAACCAATGCCTTGAGCGTCCCGTCCGGCGGCTGCCCATCCAGGGTGCGCAGCGTTGAAAGGTCTTCGGCCACGCTTTGCGACAATTGCTCGATCAGATGCCTGATCAAATCGTCGTCGTCGCGGGTCAAGTGACGCAGCTCGGCCAGGTTCAAGCCGCCGGGCCGGGCAGGTGCAGGGGCTGCTGGTGGCTTGCGAGCCGCCTGCGGCAGGTGTGCCTTGAGGCCATGCAGGCCGATAGGCTTGAACAGGCAGTCATCCATCCCGCTCGCCAGGCATCGCTCCCGCTCTTCGGCCTGGGCATTGGCGGTTACCCCCAGAATCGTCGCGGGCGACAGTCCTTGCTGGCGCTCTTGAGCACGGATACAGCAGGCCAGCTCATGACCGTCCATCACAGGCATGCTGCAGTCGGTGATCACCACGTCAAAGCGCGTTTCTCGCCACAGCTGCAACGCGATTTCGCCGTTCTGCGCCTGGGTCACCTGATGGCCCAAGGCGCGCAACTGACGTTCAAGCAACAGGAGATTGGCCGGGTAGTCGTCCACGACCAGGATGTGCAACGGGCAAGCATCAAGGCCCGTGGTTGGGTCCTGCCCGTCAGAAATGATCTGGGGCGTACACTGGGGCAGGGCCATGAGGATCTGGACCCTGGTACCCACTCCCTCCACACTCTGCAGTGTCAGCGTACCGCCCATGAGCTCGGCCAGGGCACGGCTGATGACCAGGCCCAGCCCAGTGCCCTGGCGCGCACGGGGCCCGTCGACCTGTACGAATGCATTGAACAGGCGTGCCTGGTCCGCAGGGCTTATGCCGATACCCGAATCGCGCACACAGAGCTCGACGCGCTGGAGTTCGCCCTGTACCGAGGTGCGCATCGCGGTGTGGACTTCACCACGGTCGGTGAACTTGATCGCATTGCTGATCAGGTTCGACAGCACCTGCTTCAGGCGCGCAGCATCTACCTGGACCCAGACCGGTTCGGTGGGTAGGTCACAGGCGAGCTCAAGGCCCTTGAACCTCGCATTGCCTTCGAACACGCGAAGGGTAGCGCGCACCAGGTCCACCAGGTCGGTGGGGATCGGCTGCAAACTGATGTGGCCTGACTCGATCCTGGAAATATCGAGAATATCGCCTATCAACCCTAGCAGCCCCAGTGCCGACTCATGGGCTGTCTCGAGCATGTGGGTATCGCATCGACCGGCGCGACTGTCCTCGAGCGCCAGTTCCAACAAGCCGAGCACGGCGTTCATGGGGGTGCGTATCTCATGGCTCATGGTGGCCAGGAACGTGCTTTTCATGAGGCTGGCCTGCTCGGCTTCATCCTTGGCATGGCGAAGTTGCTCCAGCAAGCCTCGGCTCAGCGCCAGTTGTGTCTGCAGGGCGCGCTCGGCTTCGACCCGCTTCTGGATCAGTTTGCGCAGGTAGCTGTTCCAGAAGACGACACCTGCGATCAGCAACGCGGCAATCACCAGCACCTGGAGCGCCAGTTCTCGGTAGTTGCGCCATGGGCTGTCGCTGACCACGGTGCTCGTCCTCCAGCGATTGATCAGTTGCTCAAGTTCTTCGGGCGCTATACTCAGCAATGCTTTGTCCAGGATCGATTGCAGTTGGGGTTGATCGGCCGCGACGGCAAACGCCGCAACGGCTGGGTCTTCGTCAAGGATGCTCGCGATCTGAAGGCGGTTCTTGAAGACGTGACTGATGTAATAGGCCGCGTTGATATGGCTACTCAACGCGGCATCAGCGCTGCGATTGACAACCGCCTCCATCAGGTCCAGCGGGTTGTCGACTTCGACAAGCCGCGCCCGGGGGTAGCGCTGCTGGAGCATGGCGCGTTGCGGAGAATTGCGAATAAATGCGATTCGTTGCGGTTCAAAGCGCTTGATGCCGGCTTGCGAAGGGTTATCGACGCGGGTAACGAGCACGCGCGGGCTGATCAGGTAGGGCCGTGTGTAGCGCACTTGTTTGGACCGTTCAGCGCCGTAACCCAATGCGCCGATCATCAGTGCGTCGCGCTGGCCCAGACGGTCGATCATGGACTGGGCAGACTCGGCTTGCCTGGTATGAAAATGCAGCCCGGTCCTTAGGGTAATTTGTTTAAGCAGGTCCAGGGTTATGCCACTGGGTCGCTGCTGATCATCGTAGAACGTCAAGGGTGCCAAGGCCGGATTGATCAACACGTCTACCACCGGGTGAGCCTTGATCCAGGCTTGCTCCTCATCTGTCAGTACGCTCAGGTGGCGCTGCAACAAAAGACTGGTATTGCTGTTGCTCCAGCGCTTGAGGATGGCCAGGCGCTCGCTTTCCCCAATCCGGCGCAGTGCCTTGTCGAGCAGTTGACGCAGCGCATCGTTATCGCGTGCCACTGCAAAGGCAAACGCTTCTGGGACGATGGGTGAGAAGTGATCGATCCGCAGGGCACCTCTGAAGGTCTTGCCGATCAGATAGTCTGTGCTGATTGCATCGCCCAGGTAGGCATCGGCTTCGCCCATAGCCACAGCGGCAAGGCCAGCCTGGGTGGAGCGATACAAAACCAGCTGCGCTGCCGGGTAAAGGGCGCGGGCACGATTGGCGGGTAGATAATGATCAACCATGGCCAGACGCAGCCCTGCAAGATCGTGGGCCGGTGCAAGACGCTGGCCTTCGCGCGTGACGATCACCGGCAGGTCATCGGCATACGATGTACTCAGACTCAACCCAGCGTCTGCAGCCTCAAAGCTGTTGGAGCTGCCCAGTACGTCCACACGTCCTTCATGCAGCGCCTCAATGGCCTGATAACGGCTATCGAAACGCTTTACTTCGACGGCTATACCCAACAACTCAGCGATGATGCCGACGTAATCCGCTGTTAGACCTTCGTAGTCACTGGGACTTACGTTGATATCAAATGGTGGATAGTCCGGCCGTGAGGTGCCCAGCACCAGGCGCTTGCGAGCGTCCAGCCACTGGCGCTCGGCCGTTTGCAGATTCAAGGGCTGCGTGGCGCTCACCGAACGGGCCAGCAAACTGCGCGTCTCGCTCGCCAGCGACTGCGCGACAGGCCCTGCCAGTACCATCAGCAGGAGGGTACTGGCCAGCAAACGTTTAATCGTCATGCACCGCTCATCAGTAGACGTGGTTGCGCTTGGCCAGGTCCACCATTTCCACCAGCGACTCGGTCTTGAGCTTATCCATGATCCGGCCACGGTAGGTGCTGATGGTCTTGGCGCTGAGGTTCATGCTACTGCCGATGTTCTTGTTGCTTTCTCCACGGGCCAGACGCCTGAGAACCTCCATTTCGCGGTTAGAAAGGCTCGCTAGGCGCATGGGCTCGCTTTCGAGCGAATTGCTGTTGACCGACATCTGCGGGAACGTCGAATAGCCTTTTACCAGGGCCTTGAGCGCGAACAGCAAGGCGTCGTGATCTTCATCCTTGGTCACGAATGCGCCGATGCCTGCGTCCAGACAGCGGCGTACATACAAGTCGGTCGCCTGGCCAGTGAGCACCATGATCTTGGGCACCTGATCGAGTGATTGCAGGCGCTTGATAACTTCCATTCCGTCCAGCCCAGGCAAACCGATGTCGAGAATCACCACGTCCGGTTTGAGCTCGCGTGCCATTTGCGCGACTTCACTGCCATTGCCCACTTCTGCAACGACATTGAAACGTTCATGTTCGAGCAGCATGCGCAGGGACATACGGACGACGGGGTGGTCGTCCACGATCAGCACATTGGTCATTGGGAAAACTCCTGTTCAGATATGGTCCGCTTCCTGGGACACTCAGGAATACTTCTGTAAGCGGGTTAGTCAGAAGCGCAGCAAGATACGACCATTACCGAACTTTGATAATGCCGAGTATAGAAGTGTTGAATAACCTTGAAGGAGCCGATGAAAAATCCTACAAAAAGGCGGGCGGTTCAGCAGCTTGTGGCCTCGCGTTGGCTGCCGAACCGTATGATCAGGTACAGGCAGTGTGTACTTTGTTTACGCGCAGTGAAGATGCAGGGTGTTCAGCCAACGATTTGCCCACGCGCGCGGGACGAATCGAAAGAACGCCCTGGCAGTTGGGGCATCGACCATGCAAGCGTCCCTGCGCACACCCTCGGCAAAACGTGCATTCGAAGGAGCAGATGAAGGCATCGAGGCTGTCACCGGGCAGGTCGGCATCGCAACACTCGCAGTTGGGGCGTAATTCCAGCATAGGCGTGGTTCCTGTCGGGAGGGTCTGGAGGCAGTGTGCTCCGGGCTGGAACTGGCTCGCAAGCTAGGCGCGGTACAGGTGCGCATGTCCGGCACGGTAAAGGGCCGATTCGGCGAACGGCGTGTCACCCAGCACTCGGCCCACCACAATCAACGCGGTGCGGCGATAACCTTTGAGGGCGGCGCGCTCGACGATGTCGTCCAGTGTGCCTCGCACCCAGTCCTGGTCCGGCCAGGTGGCGCGGTAAACCACGGCAATGGGGCAGTCGCCACCGTAGTGAGGCCGCAGCTGCTCAACGATGCGTGCCAGGTGCTTGACCCCCAGGTGAATGGCTAGCGTCGTGGCATGACGCGCAAGCGCCTCCAGCTGCTCGCCGGCTGGCATGGGCGAGCTGTCTGCGAAGCGGGTAAGGATCACGCTCTGAGCGACGTCGGGCAAGGTCAGTTCGCACCCCAGCAACGCGGCGCTCGCAGCCACGGCGGTGACGCCCGGCACAATCTGATAATCGATGCCAAGACGCTGTAGGTGGCGGATCTGCTCACCGATAGCGCCATAAAGACTCGGATCACCGCTGTGCACGCGTGCGACATCCTTGCCCTGGGCATGGGCGCACGCAATGGCGTCGATGATCTGCTCAAGATGCAGTTCTGCGCTGTTGATCAGGGTGTCGGCGCAGTGACCTTCCAGAACGGCAAGAGGGACCAGGGAACCGGCATAAATGATGACAGGGCAGGTGCGAATCAGGCGCTGCCCCTTGACCGTGATCAGCTCGGGGTCGCCGGGGCCGGCGCCGATGAAATAAACCGTCATGGTATTCCTGAATGATTGACAAGGGTGAGCGGGATCAATGAGCGATGGCGAGGGTCGCAGGGCCCAGGGTTTGACGCGTGATCAGAAGCTTCGTTTCGCCATTGTACTGGTCGGCCATTGCCAGTGCTGCACTCTCTGCCACGCCCCAGCACCCGCTGTGCGCAAAAGCGACGGCTGAGCGGTGGCTCAGATGCGCTTCGAAGCGATTCAAGTGCGGTGCAGGGTAGAACAACAGAGGCAGCGCCAGATGGCTCGCCAATGCATGCAGCCCCGGCTCGTGCGCCTTGAGATCGATGCTGGCGATACCGTGGAGGTACGCAGCGTCCAGGCCCCGCTGAGCGAGGCCTTGTTCGAGCAAGGTCAACAACCTGTCCATCGGGCAACCACCACGGCAGCCAAACCCTGCATAGAACGGCTTCACACCGAGCGGCTGAAGCGACGATACAGGCCTGCGCTGATCAGGCCAAGGGCGAGCCAGAATGCTGCATTGGTAAGCCAGGACGCCACCTGGAACTGGGTCTCCAGGGCTGCTGGAGCCAAACTCTGGTGCACTTCAGGCTGAGGGGCGCCTATGACGTGCGGCAACACCAGGACAATGACGCCCAACACCTTCAATGCCCAATGGCGGGCGAACACCAGCAGTGCGAGGCCTACGGCCGTGGCACCCGCAGCGCCAGCCCACCAAACCTGTCGCTGCGCCAGGTCCGCCGCCGCGGTTCCCGGGAGCTCCGGCGGCAATCCGAGCGTGGGCGCCAGACAGAACACGGCGAAACCAGCAAGGCCCCAGGCAGCACCGCTGGCCGTGGTGCGCGGTTGGCGCAGGCTGTACAAGCCAGCCAGTATCAAGGCGAACCCCACTGCCACCACCAGGTTGCCGCCGGTGGTCGAGAGCGTGCGCTGCCAGCCCTCTTCAGGCGACCAGGCCTCGTCACTGTGCTCATGGGCGGCCTCGGTACCTTGGGCATGCGAATGTGCCGGCGCCGACGCCTCGTATGTCTCCGCTTGCAGGATCAACGGGCTGACCCACAAACTTTGCAGTACGGTCAGCAACAGTGCCGCCAGCAGTCCGCTGAAGCCCGCCGTACGGGCGATGTGCGTGATCATGGGCGGCAACTCAGTGGCAGGGGAAGGCGGCGCTGTGACGGGTGTCATGCGCAGCATTATGAACGGCTTCGATGTGCGAGAAGCCGGCAAAGTAAACCAGGCACAGGCCCAGCAGGCCGGCGCTTGCAGCCACGACAATGCGTTGACTGAGGGATACGGGTGCAACGATGCTGCTAACGTGCGGGCGGGTAGTGACGGGCATTGGCGCCTTCCTCTGCGTGTAGGCGACGGGCAGGCGCGGCAGCTGCGGGCGATACCCGCAGGAGTGCGACAGCGCCCGCCCACCGCGGGGTGTTGATGAACGTCAGGCCGGTCTCCGGGCTTGCGAGGAGGAGGGTATCTCCTGGGCAGCGTCACCTTCCCATGCCGTATCTGCTGGCACAGTGGTAAAGACGCCTCACTCGCTTACCGTTGCGGGGGCAGCACCGGAATAGTCCAGGCCTATAAGGCAAGCCTGCGACGCACCGATTTCCCGTTTCACCCTCTAGGGGCACCTGACGCAATGCGATAGAAAAGCACGCGGCCCGCGTTGCGTCAAATGCACAGGCTACGCTCGATCATTGCTGGGCGAAGGCAATCAGCCGCTCGCCATCGAGCCGATAACGCAGCCACTCCGTTTGCGGTTGCGCCCCCAGTGCGTCATAGAACCCGATGGCCGGCTCGTTCCAATCCAGCACACTCCATTCAAGGCGACCGCAGCCTTTGGCAACCGCCTGCTTGGCAATGTACCTGATCAACTGGCGCCCGGCGCCATCGCCACGGTCGTTGGGCGAGATGTAAAGGTCTTCCAGGTAGATGCCATTGCGCCCGAGCCAGGTCGAGTAATTGTAGAAGTAGATGGCAAAACCAATCGCACGGCCTTCACGTTCGGCCATCAGGCAATGAACGGTGCTGTCGGCGTCGAACAGGCTGCGCTCGATGTCCTGGGTAGTGGCCAGTACCTCTTCTCGGGCGCGTTCGTACTCGGCCAATTCGGTAATGAAGTCCAGAATTTGTTGGGCATCGGTGCGTAGGGCAGGGCGAATTACAAGACTCATCGAGCGCTTATCCTTTGTCGGCTGCGAGTGATACAGCTATGTGTATCTGCAAAATTCTCTATATCTGTACTGCTAGGGGGCAAAGGGCTATGGGCTAGTGTGAACCCTTTCCTGAACCCAGTGGAATACCCGTCATGTTCGCCTCGCTCGACCTCTTGATCGCCTTCGTGCTGTTCGCTTTCGTTTCTTCCATCACCCCCGGGCCCAACAACACCATGCTGTTGGCTTCGGGCGTGAATTTCGGTGTGCGCCGCTCGGTGCCACACGCGCTGGGCGTCAGCGTCGGGTTCATGGTCATGGTCCTTGCCGTCGGCTTGGGTCTGGGAGAGGTCTTCAAGGCCTGGCCTGCGCTCTATACCGTGTTGCGCTATGCCGGAGCGGCCTATCTGCTGTACCTGGCCTGGAAAATTGCCACCTCAGGGCCGGTTGGCACCGCCTCTACGGCAGAGCCAAAGCCGATTGGCTTTTGGGCCGCGGCTGCCTTCCAATGGGTCAACCCAAAGGCTTGGGTGATGGCCATAGGTGCGATAACGACCTACACCCCAGCGCAAGGCTACGTTGCCAACGTGGTGGTCATCGCCGCCGTGTTTGCCTTGGTGAACTTGCCCAGCGTCGGTGTGTGGGTCATGTTCGGCAGTGCCCTTCGTGGCCTGCTGCAAAACCCACGCTGGCTGATGCTGTTCAATGTCCTGATGGCTGCACTGCTGGTCGTTTCGCTCTACCCGCTGCTGTTTGTAGAATCTACGTTCCACCCTTGAGGCAGAAGGCAGCGCCCACCATGCAACTGACACCGTGGTCCCACGATTGTAGCGAAGGGTTCACCCTGCGCGGCTGGCGCAGCGAGCCTACAGGGCGGCCCCTCCTGCACTTTCTGCACGGCAACGGGTTTTGCTCGCTCGCCTACCAACCGCTGCTGATGCAACTGGGACAACACTTCGATCTCTGGCTCAGCGACGTTCAGGGGCACGGAGACAGTGACCACGCAGGCCCATTCCGTGGCTGGAACCGCACGGCAGCGCTGGCGGCTGAAGCTTTCAGCGCGCATGTGGCTGAGTACGCAGATGTACCCCGCCTTGCCATCGGCCACAGCTTCGGCGGGGTGCTCACCGGGTTGTTGCTGGCCAGTGAGCCGCAGTTGTTCGAGCGCGCTGTGCTGCTCGACCCGGTGATTTTCAGTAGGCGCATGCTGTTTTCGATGAAGCTGGCCGCCTGCTTCGGGCTGAACCGGCACCATGCGCTGGCGCGCAAAACGGCCGGCAGGCGCAGCACCTGGCCCGACCGCCACTCAGCCATGATTTCCCTGCAAGGGCGGGGCATCTTCAAAGGCTGGAGCGACGCGGCATTGCAGGCCTATGTGTCGCATGCGATCGCCGAAGGCGAGGGCGGCGTGCTGCTCAAGTGTCGCCCAAGCCGCGAAGTGGACATCTTCAGTACCTATCCGTCCCACCTGTGGTCAAGCCTGTCGCGTATCGGCGTGTCGACGCGTGTGCTGTACGGCAGCCAGACCTACCCTTATGTGCGGGCCTCGGCGTTACGGCTGGCAGCGCTCAACCCTCATGTCAGTGTTCAGGAGGTGGGCGGCGGACACTGTTTCATGCAGGAATACCCTGAGGCTGCGGCGCAGGAGGTGCTGGCTTTCCTTCGACCCAGCGTCCTACCGGTAGAACAGGCTGGACCGTTTCAGGTAGCTAGCCCGTGAGTCGATGCAACGTTAAGGTGGCACCCGGACGTTGAGGAGCGCACGATGAAGACGATTTTGCATACCCATTCCAATCCTGCCGGGCACTGGGTAGGCGATGGCTTTCCGGTGCGAAGCCTGTTCACCTATGACGACGACGTCAGTCGCACCAGCCCGTTTCTGCTTCTCGATTACGCCGGGCCCCACACCTTCGCCCCCACCTCGACGCGTCGCGGCGTAGGGGCTCATCCGCACCGGGGTTTCGAGACAGTCACGATCGTTTACCAAGGCGAACTGGAGCATCGCGACTCAACGGGCGCCGGCGGAGTAATAGGACCGGGTGACGTTCAGTGGATGACCGCTGCAGACGGCATCGTTCATGAAGAGTTTCACTCACCTGGATTCGCCCGCAGCGCAGGCGTTTTGGAGTCAGTGCAACTGTGGGTGAACCTTCCGGCCCGATTCAAGCGCGCTCCGGCCGGCTATCAGACCCTGGGCAGCGCCGATATCCCCACGGTGAATCTGGGTGCGGGCGCGGGCAGCCTGCGTGTGATCGCAGGTGAGTACCAGGGGGTGAGCGGGCCGGCGCGCACGTTTACGCCGATGGACGTGTGGGACCTGGACCTTGAGGCCGGCGCTAAACTGGTGCTCCCTATCCCGGCAGGCCGCACGGCTGCGGTGGTGACCCTGCAAGGCGGTTTGCGGTTGAACCAGGTCAGCGAGGCCGGCCCGTGCTCAGTGACGGTATTGGCCCGTGACGGTGCCGATGTGCTGCTTGAAGCCCTGCAGCCCGCCCGTGTGCTGGTGCTGAGCGGTGAGCCTATCGACGAGCCTGTGGTGGCATACGGTCCCTTCGTGATGAACACGCGGGAAGAAATCATCGAGTCCATCGAAGGCTTTCAGTTGGGGAAGTTCGGCCGTATGCCCTGAACGCGCACCGTCCTGGAGCGCGAAGAACCACCCGTCGCACCGATTCGACACGGCTCGAACTACCCAGCACCGCTCGGGTTCTTCAGCTAAGGTGCAGATGGAACCCCGCACGATCGATAACGCATATCCACATGCGCACCGACAGGTTCCTCTTCCTGTGGCCCTGTGCCTGGCCCCAGGCCTGTCCCACCGCAAGTTAATCCAGAGAGGGCTCTCTGCCATGTCACTGTTAGGCGTATCGACACTGGAACTGCGACAGATGATCGAACAGGCATGCTTGCCAGATCGTTGTGAAATCAACTGTGCCGATGGCTCACACCTGACCATCCGGCTCGGCAATGGTCAGGATCTGACAGAGGCCGTCACGCTTTGCGATGTTCCGCTGAGCAGTCTGAACAGCAGCAGGGACTTGGTTAACCTGGTCGGCCAATTACACGCAATGCGTGACAGTGCTCCCATGCACTCGAAGAAATTAGCCTGACCGCGCGGCGCAAAGCTCGCTTCTAACCTGCCGTCACTGCAACTCAAGCAGAAGATTGAGCCCACCGTCGCCGCACTTGCCCTGGTCTCTGACAACGCCATGGTAACTGCGCCCGTCCCAGATGAACGCGACACTGTGCGCACGGTGCACCTTATTAGGCAGAGGCGGGCAGATGTGCAGACGCAGTGCAGGCCGACCTTGCAGGTTGAGCGGCGCAAGCTGGCACTGGCACTCGACGCTTTGCGCCACGGGACCGAACAGGGTGTCGCGGACGTAGTCGAGTTGCACCGATGCATTTGGAGCGCGGCCTGGCATTCTCATGATCGCTGCTCTCTGATCGAAGTACGTGCTAGGGCATGCAGATTTGTCATGACGATCTCCTGTAGGAAAGGCATTCGAGGAGGTTGCAGGCTGCATGGGAGCCCGGTCCTGCTCCATGCGTTCAATTCGATTGCTTCGTCGTTCAGGCCCCTGCCTTGCGAAACGTCAGGTTGATGCGCCGCGGGCCCATGCGTGGGTGCACGCCAGGCTTGATGGGCAGGACGCCATGAAAGCGTAGACGGTCTTCACCACCCCACACCAGCACATCGCCATGATTCAAGGCAATACGCTGGGTCTTGTCCGCGCGTTGCAAGCCACCCAACAGGAACACGGCAGGCAAACCCAGGGAAAGGGACACGATGGGTTGGCTGAAATCCTGCTCATCACGATCCTGATGCAGGCTCAGACGAATGCCCGGCAGGTAATGATTGATCAGGCACGCATCCGGTACGAAGCCATCGAACCCTGCACGCGCAGCGCACTGCGTGGCCAAGGCCAGAAGCACGGGCGGCATCATCGGCCAGGGTCTGCCGGACAGCGGGTCCACGGGGCTGTATCGGTAACCGCGTTCGTCACTGATCCAACCGAGTGCGCCGCAGTTGGTCAGGCCCACAGCCATGCTCAAACCGCCAGGCGTACGCATGTGCCGCCATGGCGCTGATCGCAGGATCGGGCGAAGCGCATCCAGTACGTGCTCGACGTCATCTAGCGCGACGCCAGGCAACAGTATCGTGCGGGGTGCCAGCTGCTGCGGTTGGGCCCCGAACAGGTCCAGATCGGATTGGATCATCAGTCTGACTATTCCAGTAAGCCTGTTATCCAGCAGAAGAAAGCTGGCGTCTTTGAGCGTTCACTATCAGTCAGTCGCCAAATAATTCAAAACGTTTCTGAACGCCATTCGTCCGTTGATGGTCTTCATCGTGCCGTGGCCGCGGTAGCCGATTGACGATGAGGATTACATATGTCTGAGCATGTACCGGACAACCCCCGCAGGGACTTCCTGCGCAAGACCTTGACCTTGATACCGGTGGTAACGGTGGCCAGTACCGGTATTGGGCTGGGCGCAGCCACCGCCCTGGCCGAGCCGGTACGCCCGCCTGAGCAGCCTGAAGCCAAACCCGCTGACACTGCCTACCATCCTGCGTTCTTCACCCCAGAGGAGTTCGCCTTCGTCCAGGCAGCGGTCAGCCGGCTCATTCCAGCCGACGCGCTAGGGCCTGGTGCCCTCGAGGCCGGCGCTGCGCAGTATATCGACCGTCAGATGGGCACGGCCTACGCCAGCGGCGGGCTCTGGTACATGCAAGGCCCGTTCGAGGCCGATGCGGCACCCGAGCTTGGCTATCAATTGCAACTGACCCCGCAGCAGATCTACCGCTTGGGAATTGCAGGTGTGCACCAATGGTGCCTGGCCAACGGCAACAAGGCGTTTCACGCGCGCAGCCCCGAGCAGCAGGACGAGGTGCTGGCGCAGTTGGAGTCTGGTGAGCTGGCGTTGAAGGAGGTGCCGGCCAAAGCATTTTTCAGCCTGCTGCTGCAGAACACGCGCGAAGGCTTTTTCTGCGACCCGGTGCATGGGGGCAACCAGGGCATGGTCGGCTGGAAACTGATCGGTTTTCCCGGCGCGCGCGCCGACTTCATGGATTGGGCAGAGCGTAACGAGCGCTACCCGTTCCCTCCTGTGTCCATCCGCGGCGAGAGGGCTTGAGCCATGGCCAATGCATTGAAGAAGGTCGACGCAGTGATCGTCGGCTTTGGCTGGACGGGGGCAATCATGGCCAAGGAACTGACCGAGGCCGGCCTGCACGTGGTGGCGCTGGAGCGCGGGCCCATGCAGGACACTTACCCCGATGGCAGCTACCCGCAAGTGATCGACGAACTGACTTACAGCGTGCGCAAGAAGCTGTTCGTGGACCTTTCCAAGGAAACGGTGACCATACGCCATACCGTCAACGATGTAGCGTTGCCGTACCGCCAGCTGGGCGCGTTCCTGCCCGGCAAGGGCGTAGGCGGTGCCGGTTTGCACTGGTCGGGCGTACACTTTCGTGTCGACCCGATGGAGCTGCGCATGCGCAGCCACTACGAAGAACGCTACGGCAAGTCCTTCATCCCCCAGGACATGACCATTCAGGATTTCGGCGTCAGTTACGAAGAGTTGGAACCCTACTTCGACTTCGCCGAGAAGGTGTTCGGCACCTCGGGGCAGGCCTGGACGGTCAAGGGTGAACTGGTCGGGCAGGGCAAGGGCGGCAATCCGTTTGCCCCGGACCGTTCCAATCCGTTCCCGCTGCCCTCGCAGAAGAACGTGGTGTCGGCTCAGGTTTTCCAGAAGGCCACCTCGTCGTTGGGCTACCACCCTTACAACCTGCCCTCGGCCAACACATCCGGCCCTTACACCAACCCGTATGGCGCTCAGATGGGACCGTGCAATTTCTGCGGATTTTGCAGCGGCTACGTGTGCTACATGTACTCCAAGGCATCGCCGAACGTAAACATCCTGCCCGCGCTGCGCCAGGTGGAGCACTTCGAGCTAAGGCCCAATGCCCATGTACTGAAGGTGAACCTGGACGACAGCAAGCAGCGTGCGACCGGGGTGACCTACATCGACGCCCAGGGCCGTGAGATGGAACAGCCGGCCGACCTGGTGATCCTGTCGGCTTTTCAGTTCAACAATGTGCGCCTGATGCTGCTTTCTGGCATCGGCAAGCCCTACGACCCGGTCAAGAACGAAGGGGTGGTCGGGCGCAATTTCGCCTATCAGAACATGGGCACGGTCAAGGCCTTTTTCGACAAGGACTTGCACACCAACAACTTCATCGGCGCCGGTGGCAATGGCGTGGCGATCGACGACTTCAATGCCGACAATTTCGACCATGGCCCTCACGGCTTCGTGGGTGGCTCACCGATGTGGGTCAACCAAGCGGGGACCCGGCCCATCGCAGGTGTAGGCAACCCGCCGGGCACGCCTGCATGGGGCAGCGCCTGGAAAAAGGCCACCGCCGACTATTACACCCACCAGATATCCATGGATGCCCACGGCGCGCACCAGTCCTACCGCGGCAATTACCTGGACCTGGACCCTACCTACCGTGATGCCTATGGCTTGCCGCTGCTGCGCATGACCTTCGATTGGCAGGAAAACGACATCCGAATGAACCAGTTCATGGTCGGCAAGCTGAGCGCCATCGCCAAGGCCATGAACCCCAAGGCCATTGCGGTGCTGGGCAAGCAGGTAAAGGAGCATTTCAATACTGCTACCTACCAGACGACTCACCTCAACGGTGGGGCGATCATGGGGACCGACCCCAAAACCAGCGCTTTGAACCGCTATTTACAGTGTTGGGATGTACACAACGTGTTCGTACCTGGGGCCTCGGCGTTCCCGCAGGGGCTTGGCTACAACCCGACCGGTCTGGTCGCTGCGCTGACCTACTGGTCGGCACGGGCCATTCGTGAACGGTACCTGAAGAATCCCGGCCCCCTGGTGGCGGTGTAAGGAGCGATGAGCATGAACAGAATGTTGATCGCCACTGTGCTGGTGGGTATGGGCATGACGGCGCAGACAACGCAGGCAGCGCAGGCCGAACAGACGCTGGTTAGCCAGGGTGAGTACCTGGCGCGTGCAGGGGACTGTGTGGCTTGCCACACGGCCAAGGACGGCAAGCCCTTTGCGGGTGGGTTGCCGATGGAAACGCCCATTGGCACGATCTACTCGACCAACATCACCCCCTCATCCGAGGGCATCGGTCAGTACAGTTTCGAAGACTTCGACCGAGCCCTTCGCCGTGGGATCCGCAAGGATGGCAGTACACTGTACCCGGCCATGCCGTACCCGTCCTATGCGCGGTTGACCGAACCCGACATGCAGGCGTTGTACGCCTACTTCATGAAGGGCGTAACTCCCGTGCAGGAGCCGAACAAGGACACGGACATTCCTTGGCCCCTGAGCATGCGCTGGCCGTTGTCGATCTGGCGCGGTGTATTCGCCCCGAAGCCTGAACATTGGCAGCCGTTGCCCGAGCGAGATCCGGTGATCGATCGCGGCGCTTACCTGGTCGAAGGCCTGGGCCACTGCGGTGCCTGCCATACCCCAAGGGCCCTGACCATGCAGGAAAAAGCGTTGAGTGCAAAGGAGGGCGATGCTTTCCTGGCCGGCAGCGCGCCGCTCGAAGGCTGGGTGGCGAAGAATCTGCGAGGCGATCACAAGGATGGTCTGGGCAGTTGGAGCGAGGCACAGCTGGTGCAGTTTCTCAAGACTGGCCGCAGCGACACCAGTGCCGTGTTCGGTGGCATGAGCGATGTGGTGGAGCACAGCATGCAGTACATGAGCGACGCCGACCTGACAGCCATAGCGCGCTACTTGAAGACCTTGCCGCCCAGCAATCCGAATGACACGCCCCACGTCTACGATCGGCAAGTGGCGGATGCGCTGTGGAAAGGCGACGACAGCAAGCCAGGGGCTGGGGTATATATCGACAATTGCGCCGCCTGCCACCGCACCGATGGCAAGGGGTACACGCGCGTCTTCCCAGCGCTTGCCGGTAACCCGGTGGTGCAGACCCAGGATGCTACCTCGTTGATTCATTTGGTACTCAAGGGTGGGACCCTGCCCGCGACCCGCACGGCGCCCTCGAACTTCACCATGCCGGCCTATGGCTGGCGCCTGAGCGATCAGGAGGTGACTGACGTGGTCAACTTTATCCGCACCAGCTGGGGTAACCAGGGTGAGCCTATCGAGGTCAAGGCGGTGAAAAAGCTTCGCACAAGCGACATGAAGCAGACATCGGGTGATGATCTCGGACAGGTGACCGAGCACTAGCGCTGCAGGGCTATGCCGCTGCCAGGGGCCCTGTGTTTGCACTGCCCCTGCAGCCTGGAATCCCGAGAGTCAAAGCCCTTCCGGCCGCGATAGACCGCGCAGCGGCCCCCAGATTTTAGCTTCGTATCTTACATCGCTGGGGCTTCTGGGCGGCCCATCACGGCTGGTCCGGCGCCCCGGCTAGGCCGCTTCCACAGGGCCCTCCTACTGTTTGAACCGGCAGTAAACAGCATTCCCGATCAACGGTGGATTGACGCGTATAGGCATTTTTTGTTCTAGTGAAACCGGTTTCATCATGATCACAACAACCATAAGGTCCCATCATGAGCCCAGCACCCGCGCCAGCGCGCGACCGTGTCACCATCAGCGAGGTGGCCCGTGTCGCAGGTGTCTCCAAGGCCACCGTTTCCCGGTACATCGGAGGCGATCGCCAGTTGCTGGCCGATGCCACGGCCCAACGCCTGGGCGAGGTGATCGAGCAGCTTGGCTATCGGCCGAACCAGATGGCGCGCGGGCTCAAGCGCGGGCAGACACGACTGATCGGCATGCTGGTCGCCGATATTCTCAATCCCTATTCGGTCGCAGTCATGCACGGCGTGGAGACGGCTTGTCGCCAGCATGGCTACAGCCTTGTAGTGTGCAACACCAACCGCGATGACGAGCAAGAGCGCCACCATCTGCGCGCGTTGCAGTCCTACAACGTGGAAGGGCTGATCGTGAACACCCTGGGCCACCACCCAGGTGAGTTGCTTACCGTCATGCGTGACCTGCCCATCGTGCTGGTCGACCGGCAGTTACCTGAGATTAACGCCGACCTGGTCGGCCTGGACAACGCTCAAGCGATGCAGCAGGGTGTCGAGCATCTGCACGCTCGGGGTTACCGGGACATTCTCGCCGTCACCGAGCCGCTGGACGGTACCAGCTCGCGAGCCGAGCGGGTCCAGGCATTGACAGCCTGTGTCCAAAGCCGCGCCGACATGCAGTGCGAGGTCGTGCGGACCGGCCCGGGATTGTCACAAGCGCTCATCCGTTTCCTGGGCAGCAACGGCACCCGTCCCAAGGCACTTTTCACCCTCAACGGCGTTGCAACGCTGGCGGTCACCACAGCATTGCGCGAGGCCGGGCATGCGCTGTTCGGTAATGTTGGGGTGATCGCCTTGGACGACCTTGACTGGTACCCCTTGGTAGGCAACGGCATCACGGCCCTGGCGCAGCCCACCGAACGCATCGGCATGGCAGCGTTCGAGCACTTGCTCAGTCGCCTGCACGGTGAACAAGGCGCCGCCCGGCGCATCGATTTCAAAGCGTCGCTGATCATACGAGGTTCCACCCCCCTACGTTGAACATAACGGCGGCTAGCGGCCTATCCGCAATGCCTGACGTTCAAAAATGAAACCGGTTTCATAGGACAATAACAATGCATGCAAATCCTGTTTCCATCAGCCTGTCCAGCTACGGCGCAGACTTCGTCCGACAACGCGGTCAGGAGCAGTTCATCGATCTGCTGGCAAGCGCTGGGGCAAGCCGCGTTGAGTTACGTGAGGAATTGTTCTCATGCCAGCCCGACCCGACTGCCTTGGGTGCATTCATCGCCGGTGCAGGGCTGCAGTGCCTCTATTCCACACCGCTGGAGCTTTGGTGCGCAGAGGGTACGCCCGCGCCCGAACTGGGTGCCAAGCTGCGCATCGCCAAGGCACTTGGGGCTGTAGCGGTGAAGGTGTCTTTGGGGCATTACCGAGCTGGCGTCGACATGCAGGTATTGCGGGCGGTGCTACCCGAGGACGGCCCCGTGTTGCTGGTCGAGAACGACCAGACTGAGCACGGTGGGCGGATCGCGCCGCTCGTGGGCTTTTTCGAACAGGCACACGCGTGCGGCGTGCGGGTCGGCATGACGTTCGACATCGGCAACTGGCAGTGGCTGGACGAGCCGGTGCTGGAAGCCGCCAGCCGGCTTGGGCGGTGGGTTGAGTATGTGCACTGCAAAGCAGTGACTCGCCATGGTGGTGGGCGACTGGCTGCCGCTGCACCTCAGGCGCCCGATCTTGAGCACTGGCAGCAGATCCTGGCCCATTTCACACCTGGGGTCATGCGTGCTGTGGAATACCCGCTGCTTGGCGAAGACTTGCTGACCGTGACGCGCAGCCACGTACATCAACTGTCCGCACTGGGTGCGCGCCACTGCGCACGGGAGCTGAGCCATGCCTGATCATGACGTGCTGTGCTTCGGCGAGACCATGGCCATGTTCGTGGCCGATGATGGGGGGGATCTTGCACAGGTCGGGCGTTTCGGCAAACGCATTGCCGGCGCCGACAGCAATGTCGCCATCGGCTTGTCGCGGCTTGGCTTTGGCGTGCGCTGGATCAGCCGGGTCGGCAACGACTCGCTGGGGCGCTTCGTACTCGACAGTTTGCGCGCAGAGGGGATCGACTGCGCGGATGTGCAGGTTGACCCAACGCATCCGACGGGTTTTCAACTGAAGGCGCGCTGCGATGACGGCAGTGACCCTGTCGTCGAGTATTTCCGGCGTGGCTCTGCAGCCAGCCACATGAGCGCTTCGATGCTGGATCCGGCCTGGTTGCGCGCGGACCACCTGCACGTAACCGGCATTCCGCTGGCGCTGTCGGACGGCTGTCGGGGGCTTGCCCATGCGTTGGTCAGCCAGATGCGCAAAGCCGGTCGCACCCTTTCATTCGACCCCAATCTGCGCCCGACGCTATGGCCCGACAAACAGCGCATGATCACCGAGATCAACGCCATTGCTGCCCAGGCCAATTGGGTGCTGCCGGGGCTGGAGGAGGGCCGCCTGCTCACGGGCAGGCAGACACCTGCCGAGATCGCCGGCTTTTACCTGGACCTTGGTGTGGACCTGGTGGTGATCAAGCTGGGCGAGGCGGGCGCCTACTACCGCAGTGCCAACGAGGAGGGCCAAGTCGCGGCCGTACCTGCGCCCTGCGTGGTCGATACCGTGGGCGCTGGCGATGCCTTCGCCGTCGGTGTGCTCAGCGCCTTGCTTGAAGGCCAGCCCGTCGAGCACGCCGTTGCCCGCGGCAATTGGTGCGGCAGCCGCGCGGTGCAGTCGCGCGGTGATATGGAGGGCTTGCCGCACCGGCAGGACCTGACGGCATACGAATCCCCACAAAACCCTGAAATACGCACGGCCTGAATCACCTGTCGCACAAAAACAACAAGCTCAGGAGAAACTCACCATGAAACGTACAAGCCTGGCGCCACGCCGCTGGTGGTACATCATCCCCATCGTGTTCGTCACCTACAGCCTTGCCTATCTGGACCGTGCCAACTACGGCTTCGCAGCCGCATCGGGCATGGCCGAAGACCTGCACATCACCCCTGTGCTGTCCTCGCTACTGGGTGCGCTGTTCTTTCTGGGCTACTTCTTCTTCCAGGTACCGGGGGCTATCTACGCCCAAAAGCGCAGCGTCAAGAAGCTCATTTTCGTCTGCCTGATCCTGTGGGGTGGGCTGGCCACGCTGACCGGCATGGTCAGCAACGTGTACATGCTGATTGGCATCCGTTTTCTGCTGGGTGTGGTAGAGGCGGCGGTGATGCCGGCCATGCTGGTCTACCTGTGCCACTGGTTCACCCGGGCGGAACGTTCGCGCGCCAATACCTTCCTGATGCTGGGCAATCCAGTGACCATACTGTGGATGTCGGTGGTGTCCGGCTACCTGATCAAGCATTTCGACTGGCGCTGGATGTTCATCATCGAGGGTTTGCCGGCGGTCATCTGGGCGTTTTGCTGGTGGCGCCTGGTCGATGACCGGCCTGCGCAGGTTTCATGGCTGAGCGAGCAGGAGAAGAATGATCTGCAACAGGCGCTGGCGGCGGAGCAGCAGGGCATCAAGCCGGTCAAGAACTACCGAGAGGCGTTCCGCTCGCCGCAGGTGATCATTCTGTCACTGCAGTATTTCTGCTGGAGCATTGGCGTGTACGGCTTTGTGCTGTGGCTGCCCTCGATCCTCAAGCAGGCAGCCAACGTCGACATCGTCGAGGCCGGGTGGCTGGCCTCGGTACCCTACCTGGCAGCAGTGATCGCGATGGTGGGCGTCTCCTGGGCCTCCGATCGGATGCAACGGCGCAAGCGCTTCGTGTGGCCACCGCTGCTGGTGGCAGCGCTCGCGTTCTATGGCTCCTACGCTTTGGGGACCGAGCACTTCTGGCTGTCGTATGCACTGCTGGTGGTCGCCGGGGCCTGCATGTATGCCCCCTACGGCCCGTTTTTCGCGATCGTGCCCGAGATTCTGCCGGCCAACGTGGCCGGTGGCGCCATGGCCTTGATCAACAGCATGGGCGCGCTGGGCTCGTTCGGTGGTTCGTGGCTGGTGGGTTACCTCAATGGTGCCACGGGTAGCCCTGCGGCCTCGTACCTGTTCATGTGCGGCGCGCTGCTGTGCGCCGTCGCCCTGACCGCGGCGCTGAACAACTCAACGACCTCCGGGCGTGCCAAGACACCTTGCCTGCGCCCGGCCATCCCTTCCAGGAACCCGACATGAAAAAACGCATCGTGCTGTACAAGGCGTTGTCCCCCGACTTGCTCGCTCGCCTTCAGGCCGCGGCAGAGGTCACCACCGTCGACCTGGCCCGTCCCGATGGCATGGCGCGCTTGCGTGATGCGCTGCCTGGCGCCCACGGGTTGCTGGGCGCCAGTGTGCGCCTGGATGCCAGCCTGCTTGACCTAGCGCCCGAGCTCGAGGTCATTTCCAGTGTCTCGGTGGGCGTGGACAACTATGACATCGCCGACCTTGATCGACGCGGTATCGTGCTTACCAACACCCCCGATGTGTTGACCGAAACCACGGCCGACACCGGCTTCGCACTGATCCTGGCCACCGCCAGGCGGGTGGTGGAACTGGCCAACTGGGTACGCGACGGTCACTGGCGATCGGGCCTTGGTCCTGCGCAGTTCGGCAGCGACGTGCACGGCAAGACGCTGGGCATCGTCGGCATGGGACGGATCGGTGAGGCGCTGGCGCGGCGAGCGGCCGCTGGTTTCGGCATGCAGGTGATCTACCACAGCCAGCGACCCAAGCCTGACGTCGAGGCCCGCTACGGGGCCAGACGCTTTGCTCTGGACGAGCTATTGGCGCAGGCAGATTTCGTCTGCCTCACCGTCCCGTTGAGCGCAGCTACCGAAGGGCTGATCGGGCGCGGGGAGCTGGCGCTGATGAAGCCTGAGGCCATCCTGATCAATATCTCCCGAGGGCGGGTCGTGGACGAACAGGCACTGATCGATGCCCTTGAAACACGGCGCATCCGCGGCGCGGGCCTGGATGTATTCGTCCAGGAGCCATTGGCGGCCGACTCGCCTTTGCTTCGGCTGGACAACGTAGTGGCCACCCCGCACATAGGTTCGGCCACAGAAGAAACTCGGCAAGCGATGGCGCGTCGCGCCGTGGACAACCTGCTCGCCGCGCTGGCGGGTAGGCGCCCGGCCAACGCGGTCAATGGCTGATAAGCCGCCGCTGAGGGTGGTGGATCAACGGCAGTTGCCGGCTTTTCGGTAGCCCGCCGCCTGGGCTTCTACCTCGGTCGCGAACGCGATCTGGTTCTTGGGCGCGACCTGGTGATAGCCCGGGCACCCGGCAGCCAAGTGATACACGTGGCTGTTGCGGTTGCCCAGCACGGCGCCCACCGGGGCTTGGCTAGCGGCGGAGGTACGGACTGGCGCCGCCAATGACGGCTGCACGCCATCGCCCGTGGGTGTGTAGTTCAGCGTCCATTGGCGTTCGCCCGTGACGAACGGATTGGCGTGGCCCATGATGGCGGAGATGCGTCGGTCGCGCTCTTTTTCCCAGGCTGAGACGGGGTGCTGGCGGTCCCATGCCATCAGCAGTTGTTGCTGTTGGCGCGACATGTTCAGGCGGTAACGATCGAACATGTAGAACGTGGTACGGGCGACCAGGCCTTTGACCTCATCCCTTGGCTCGGCCGCGCGTTGGGCGAAATCCACCTTGGTCGTGCACTGGCCATACTCGCCTTGATTACCACTGACCATGCCATAGTTGAAATTGCTGCGGTCCCCGTTCACCTCACCCACGGCTGGGTAGAGGTTGAAGAGGTCGGCCTCCATGGCGCGGAATACCGGGTCGCTGTCCACGCAATGCTCCCGACCGCCGTTTTTCCAACACTGGCGTTGGTTACCGAAGGTATGGGCTGGCACGATGTGCTCCCACTCGGTGCGCTCGGCGCGGTTTTGCTGTTTTCGGGTCTGGTACCCACACGAAGCCGCGTCGATCCGTCCGCCTGACTTGCCTACCCATGTCCATCGGCAGCCGCAGTACAGCTCGCCCATGGCGCTCTTGCCTTGGTCCATGTAGACCTGCTGCTTTGCCACGACCTTGGCTTCAGCAAAGGTGGAGGGCGGATTAGCCCAGGTATAGCCACTTAGAATCAGCAGTAGATGAAGGGCGTAACGCAATGATTTCATGGGTAAACAGCACACAGATTACAGGGGCGTGCATTGTAGTACTTCTACCCAGAGCAGACAGCACACATTGACCACCACGTGTAGGAAAAGGGGTGGCCAATGGGTTTTATCGCACGCTGAGGCTACTTGAAACCGGTGACTGCATGGGGCACGTAGGGTGCTTCGAGCCGAGCGGTTTCCTCAGCCGTCAGGTGCAGGTCAATAGCGGCCAACGCGTCGTCCAGGTGCGCAGGCTTGGACGCACCTACGATGGGCGAGCTGACCCCTTGCTTACCCAGTACCCAGGCAAGCGCCACCTGCGCCATCGGCACGCCGCGTTCCTGGGCAATCTGTTCGACCACGTCGATGACCCGTCCGTCTTGTTCCTCGCTGTTTTCGAAGAATGACTGTCCGGACAGATCAGTGCGAGTCCGCTCGGTCTGCTGGCCATTGGGGCGTGTCAGGCGACCCCGTGCCATAGGGCTCCAGGGCATCAGCCCGACGCCCTGATCCAGGCACAGCGGAATCATTTCGCGCTCTTCCTCGCGGTACAGCAGGTTCAGGAAGTTCTGCATCGACACGAAACGGCTCCAGCCGTTGCTGGCGGCTACCTGTTGCGCCTTGGCAAATTGCCAGGCGTACATCGACGAAGCGCCGATATAGCGCGCTTTGCCCGCCCTGACCACGTCGTTGAGCGCTTCCATGGTCTCTTCGATGGGCGTGGTGTAGTCCCAGCGATGGATCTGGTAAAGGTCGACGTAGTCGGTGCCCAAACGCGAGAGGCTGGCGTCGATACTGGTCATGATCGCCTTGCGCGACAGCCCTTGCTCGTTGAGACGGCTGGCGCCTTGCCACATATTGGCTGGGTAGAAGACCTTGGTGGCGATCACCGTCTCGTCACGCCGGGTGAACTCCTTGAGCAGTTTGCCGAGGATCACCTCGGAAGTGCCCGCTGAATAGCTGTTGGCCGTGTCGAAAAAGTTGATGCCTTGCTCAACGGCGTGGCGAATGATAGGTCTGCTCGCTTCTTCGCCCAGTGTCCAGGGGTGCGTGCCGGCATCCGGCTCGCCGAAGGTCATGCAGCCCAGGCACAACCTGGAAATGTCCAACCCGGTGGTACCCAGTTTCACGTATTGCATCAGTGTGTCCTCGTCAGCCTTTGAATAGGTGCAGCGTACCCTTGTTGGCCATGCAGGCACATTCCCTGTTGCTGCAAGTGGGACATGCAGGAATTCACAAGCGCAACAGGGGCTTGACCTGCTGGTGCAGGAAATCGGTCACTGCCTTTATGCGCGGCGTGGCGCGCACGTCTTCGTGCACCGCCAGCCAGATCTCGATGCTCATGGTCTGCTCAGGCAGCCCCACCACGATCAACCCTTGCTCATGGGCCATGAAGGCGGGCAGGCAAGCGATGCCGATCCCCCCGGCACAGGCCTGGGCCTGAATGCGCAGGTCGTTGCTCAGCAGGGCGAAGGGTTGCGCGCCCGCCTGGCGGTTGAGCCACTGCTGCTGCGGCGAATGGGCCTGGGAGGCGTCATAACCGATGTATCGCCGTGCCGAACCGCTGGCTTGGTAATCGGCACTGGCATACAAACGGTAGTCCAGGTGACCGAGCAGACTGACCACCAGGGTGGGCTCGGTGGGCCGTGACAAGACGACGCTGATGTCGGCCTCGCGCCTGGCCAAGGATGCCCGGGACTTGCTGCCGACCAACCGCAGCCGCAGTTGGGGGTATTGCTGGTAGAGGTCCCCGAGGCGCCTGGCGATGATGCTGCCCAGCAGGGCGGGCGGCGCCGAAAGGATCACTTCACCTTCTACCGTCTGTTGACCGGCGCTGGCGAAGTGTTCGAGGGCGAAGGACGACGCGGCCATCTGGCCGGCCAACTCACCTACGCGTTCGCCTTCGTCGGTGAGTACATAGGCCCGTGCGCGGCGGTCGACCAGCTTCAGATTCAGCGAAGCTTCGAGGGAGGCGATCCGCCGAGCGACGGTGGCGTGGTCGACTGACAGAACCCTGGCGGCGGCAGACAGCGACCCGGTGGCGCAGAAAGTCGAGAAATGGCGTAGGTCTTCCCAATCGAACATGAGCAGGCTCGGCAGTGGTGGGTTTGAGAGGGGTAGGTGGGGTTTAGGGTACTAGCCCGTGCCGGCCGTTTGGCAAGGCCCGCTTCTGGCAACGGGCTGTACTGGTGCGCCGGCCACGCCACCGCCAGGCACACCATCAGCGCGGTGCTGTCCTCTGTCTCAAGCGCCGCCTTTCATGCGCCGCGCCACCGCATAGAGTCCCAGGCCCAGCAGCGCCATGGCGGCGCCGATGTAGCCTGTACTGGTCCAGCCCAACCCCGCCGTGATAGCCATGCCACCCAGCCATGGGCCCAGGGCGTTGGCCAGGTTGAAGGCGGCATGGTTCGAGGCCGCTGCAAGGCTTGGGGCTTCGTGCGCGATGTCCATCAGGCGGATTTGCAAAGGCGCTGCCAGGGCGATCATGGTGCCCACCAAGCCAATGCCCAACAGCAGGCTCCACAGGTTCGCCGCGGCAAAGGTGAAGAACAGCAGGACCAACACTGACCACGCCAGCACCAGCCCCACGGCGCGGAACTGCAAGCGGTCGAATAATTTGCCGCCCACGATGTTGCCGACGATGCCGCCCAGGCCGAAGGCTGCCAGGCCGAACGGGATCCACTGGGGCGCCACGCGGGTCACCTCAAGCATGGTCGGGGCCAGGTAGCTGAACACGCAGAACATGCCGGCAAAGCCGATGGACGCAATGCCCAGCGCCATCCATACCTGGGGCAGGGTGAAGGCCTTGAGTTCCTTGCGCGGGTCACTGCGCACCTCATCATGACGCTGGGGCACAAAGCGCCACACCATCGCGATGGTGCAAACGGCGATCAGGCCGACCAACACGAACGCCGAACGCCAGCCGAAGTACTGGCCCAGAAATGTGGCGATCGGGTTGCCCAGCAACATGGCCAGGGTAAGCCCCATCATGACCCGGGCCACGGCGCCCGCGCGCTGGTTGTTGGGCACCATGCTGGAGGCTACGACTGCGGCGATGCCGAAGTACGCGCCGTGGGGCAGGCCGCTGATGAAGCGAAACGCGATCAGACCGCCAAACGACGGTGCGAAGGCAGTGGCCAGGTTGCCCAGGGCGTACAGGGCCATCAGCATCAGCAGCATGTGCTTGCGCAGAACCTTGGCGCCCAGAATGGCCAAGGTAGGTGCGCCTACCATCACCCCCAGCGCATAAGCGCTGATAGCGTGACCGACCTGGGGTTCGCTCAGGTTCAGGTTGCTGGCGATATCCGGCATCAGACCCATGATGGCGAACTCGCCGGTACCAATGGCGAAGCTGCCCAATGCCATGGCGGCTTCCATCTTTACGACGGTACTTTTACCGGGCAGTGGGGAGGGTTCTAAAACAGACATCTGGCTCCTTGAAATATGCTGAAACGTTCAAGTGATGATAATGGAGACGCGAACGGTGCGTCGAGGCGCGCTGACTCACTAGCCGATCCAATTAGCGAAGCTATGTGGGCGCGTACAGCGTCGAGCGAGCTGGAGTACAGATGTACTCCAGGCCGCTAGCGATCCAGATATTGACTCTGTCCGGCAAAATCGATGAAGCGCTGGCTGGCCAGCGACAAGTACTCACCCGAGCGCCAGCACAGCCGAAAACTCATCTGCTGGGCAGGCTCGAACGGCACGCCAACGATCCCTGGTGTTCTCAATTGCACAGAGCGCAGCAATGTGGCCACGCCCATGTTGTCCAGGGCGGCCTGGACCACCAACGAGACGAAATTGCTCTGCAATGCCACTTGGTAAGTGATGCCGTGTTCGGCAAAGAAGGCGTCAAGCAGCTGACGCTGTACGAATGTGCGGTCGAACACCACCATGTCAGTGTTGCGCAGATCTTCGGCGGTCAGGCTTGCCTTGTTGGCGTAGGGGTGATCCGGGTGCATGCAGGCCAGCATCTCATCGCTACCCAACAGGATCGACTCCTTGTCCGAGGGCACTCGGCGAGACTCGAGCAGCGCCAGGTCGATTTCCCGTTGCTCAAGGCGTTGGCCAATGTCTTCGGCGCTGCCCTCGAAAACCGTCATGGCGATGCCGGGATAAAGCCGGCGAAAGGCGTTCATCAGCCCGGGCACATAGTGCAGGCCGAACATTGGCGGGATCCCCAGCCTCACTTCGCCGCGCTTGAGGTCGGCCATGTCGCGCAACGCCTGGCGGGCCACGTCCATCTCCCGCAACGCTGATGCGATGCGGGGCAGAAACTGCTCGCCTTCCACCGTCAGCACCACCTTGCGTGTGGTGCGGTTGAACAGACTGACGCCCAGTTCTTCTTCAAGACGCGTCACAGCCATGCTCAGCGCCGGCTGGGCGATGTGCAGGTGCTGAGCGGCCTTGGTGAAGCTGCCCTGGCGGACGATTTCAACGCAACAACGCAGCGCCTTGAGATTCATTTGAGGTATTCCGGAATTGATAACGTTTTGTGATGCTCAGCATCATAACAATATATTTACTATTATTAACGCCAAGGCCTACGATGCGCGGCACTGAGACATCCTGCAACATCTCAGTCACGCAGCCAGCCGGCTGCATCCTCCCTGGATCTTGAGGTAGTACATTAAATGGCCAAGGCCGCCGATGTCGTTGTGCAATGCCTGGAAAACGAAGGTGTCGAGTATGTGTTCGGCATTCCCGGTGAAGAAAACCTCGACCTGCTCGAATCCCTGCGCAAGTCGAAGATCAAGCTGGTACTGACCCGCCATGAACAGTCTGCAGGCTTCATGGCCGCCACCTACGGTCGGCTGACCGGCAAGACCGGCGTCAGCCTGTCCACCCTGGGCCCCGGCGCCACCAACCTGGTCACCGCCAGCGCCTATGCTTATCTCGGCGGCATGCCGATGATGATGATCACCGGGCAGAAGCCGATCAAGAAGTCCAAGCAGGGCCGTTTCCAGATCATCGACGTGTGCGGCATGATGGACCCCATCACCAAGTACACCCACCAGTTCGCCTCGGCCGACAACATCCCGGCCCGCATGCGCGAAGCCTTCCGCCTGGCCGAGGAAGAAAAGCCGGGTGCTGTGCACCTGGAACTGCCTGAAGACATCGCCGCCGAGCAGACCGATGCCCTGCCTATCCCGCGCAGCCTGCACCGTCGCCCGCTGGCCGAGCACGTGGCCATCGACGCAGCCGTGGAAAAATTGCATAAAGCGCGCAGCCCGATTCTGGTGATCGGTGCCGGCGCCAACCGCAAGATGACCGCCAAGGTGCTCAAGCAGCTGATCGACAAGACCGGCATCCCGTTCATCACCACCCAGATGGGTAAGGGCGTGGTCGATGAGCGTCACCCACGCTTCCTGGGCAACGCGGCGTTGTCGTCCGGCGATTTCGTGCACCGTGCGATCGAGGCGGCCGACCTGATCATCAACATCGGTCACGACGTGATCGAGAAGCCACCGTTCTTCATGGTCCGTGGCGGCACCGAAGTCATCCACATCAGCTTCCGCTCCGCCGAAGTCGATGCCGTGTACTTCCCTCAGGTCGAAGTGATCGGTGACATCGCCAACGCCGTGTGGCAGATCAGCGAGCAACTGACCGACACCGCGCACTGGGACTTCACCCGCCTGATGGCGATTCGTGAAGCCAACGAGGCGCAGATCGCCGAAGGCGGCGACGACGACCGCTTCCCGGTCTACCCACAACGCCTGGTGGCCGACATCCGCCGCGTACTGCCTTCCGAGGGCATCGTGGCCCTGGACAATGGCATCTACAAGATCTGGTTCGCTCGTAACTACAAGGCTCACAAGCCCAACACGGTGCTGCTGGACAACGCCCTGGCGACCATGGGTGCCGGCTTGCCATCGGCCATGGCCTCGCATCTGGTCTACCCGGACCGCCCGGTGATCTCGGTATGCGGCGACGGCGGCTTCATGATGAACAGCCAGGAACTGGAAACCGCAGTGCGCTTAGGGATGCACATCACCGTGGTCATTCTGCGTGACGACGGCTACGGCATGATCCGCTGGAAGCAGGCCAACATGGGCTTCACCGACTTCGGCCTGGACTATGGCAACCCGGACTTCGTCAAGTACGCCGAAGCCTACGGCGCCACCGGCCACCGTGTCGAAAGCGCCGAGGGCCTGCTGCCCTTGCTGGAGCACTGCATCACCACCCCAGGCGTTCATGTGATCGACTGCCCGGTCGACTACAGCGAGAACGACCGCATTCTTAACAGCGAGCTGCGCGAGCGGGCGCTGGCGATCTGAAGCGTGCCCATACGCTGCGTCTGATCGCCGAGTCGATCATCCTGCTGCATTGACCAGCTGCAGCAGGATGCGTGGATGTGATCTCAGGCTGTGTACGGCGGCCGCAATGGCCGCCGTCTTGAGCGTCTTCAGTCCTGCGGTTCGAGCAGGCCACGAAGGCTCATCACGATGGTACTCATGTCATAAGGTTTGCGTGTGACCGGAATGTGCTTCAGGTGCGCGGGAATACTGATGCCATCGCCATAACCGGTTGCGAACAGGAAAGGGATGCGCCGACGCATCAATGCCTCGGCCACCGCAATGGACGTACCGCGCCCCAGGTTCACATCGAGAATGGCGGCGTCGGGTGAGTGCCGCTCCAAAACCTGCAAAGCTTCCTGCTCGGAACTGGCCGTGATGACATGCTCGATGTGGGCGTCGTTGAGAATTTGCTCGAGGCCGATGGCAATGACCAACTGATCCTCCAGGATCATCACGCTCAGGCCAGGTCGTGCGGCGAATGGGTCAGAGGAATCGATCATGGGCGCGGCAGCAGCAGGCGCAGGCTCGGACTCGGCAACCGCCAGGTGCCTGGCTGGCAGCGTGAACAAGCCCTGCACCCCATCAGGGTAGTACTCCACGCTACTGGTACCGCCCAGATCGAACGGGATGCTGCGCTCGATGAGTACCGAGCCGAAGCCGCGGCGCCGGGGTACCTGCACCTGCGGGCCGCCGCTTTCCTGCCAGATGATGGCGCAGGCGCCTGCAGCATCGATCGCCCAGCTCACAGACAGCCGCCCCCCTGGACTCGACAGCGCACCGTACTTGGCCGCGTTGGTCGCCAGCTCGTGCAGCACCAGCGCCATCACCGAATAGGCCCTGGCATCGAGAATCACGTTGGGTCCTTGCATGACGATGTCGGCAATAGCCGTGCGGTAAGGCGACAATTCGGCATCGAGCAACATCGCCAGGCGCCC
The DNA here is from genome assembly GCF_002425525.1 of Pseudomonas sp. UBA5568. Lineage (NCBI taxonomy): Bacteria > Pseudomonadati > Pseudomonadota > Gammaproteobacteria > Pseudomonadales > Pseudomonadaceae > Pseudomonas > Pseudomonas sp. UBA5568. Next base: position 202,386 of record NZ_DIMK01000054.1, read on the forward strand.
ACCGCCATCACCCCGCACGACCTGGTCGTGGGCCAGCGACAGGGCCTGGATGCGGCCCTGCAAGGTGTTCACGTAACCCTTGAGCGTCTGGCCCTCGGCCGTGGGATGGGCAACCAGTGCGCCAATCAGCGACAGGATATTCTTGACCCTGTGGTTGAGCTCTTCGTTGAGCACCCGCTGGCGCACCTCGGCCTTGGAGCGTTCGCTGGCCAGCAGTTCGCTGTTGTGCAGCAACACCTCGACGATGGCCGTACGAATGGCGTCCCCGAACTGTCGATCCTGCTCCGTCCATGGCGCAGACTGCTGGTGCACAGTCTGTTTCCAGATGGAAAAACTCGTGCGCGGCGTCAGCCGGTCGCCCATCGCGCCACTGGTATAGGTCTTGTTGGGGTCGCCCGCCCAGTCGAGGGTCTGCACCACCTCCTTGCGAAAGAACATGATGTAGTCTTGCGGGCGCTGCGAAATGGGGATGAGCAGCACGCCCGACACGTCGCTGAAGTAGGCCTGGGCCGCCGGATGGGCCAGTGAAAGGCTGTTCGATGCCCACGTCCTGGCTTCGGCCACGCTTTCGGCGAAGCGCAGCAGTTCAGGCACGCAAGCTCTAGGCGGAACGGTACCGGCACTCGACCAACGCCCTTGCAGGGAGATGCCGATGCCATCACACGGGATCAGCGACATCAGCCTTGGCAGCCGGTCTTCGAAGAAGCTGTGCATGTCGGCGGCATGGTTGGCATCGCGCAGCATCAGGTCGAGCGTGTCGTGCACCTGCACGGCCGCTTCGAGTTGTTGCCGGCTGCGCACTGTTTCGATGTGCAGGGCGAAGAACTCGCCAAACATCTCGGCCGCCACGCGTCGCCCCATGGTCAGGTTGCGTGATGAGTAGTGATGGCAGGCGATCAACCCCCACAGCGCGCCATTGACGATGATCGAGATGGACATGGTGGCGCCCACGCCCATGTTCTGCAGGTATTCGCAGTGGATGGGAGACACGCTGCGCAGGTGGGCATAGGACAGGTCCAACGGCTCGCCCGAAGGGTCCAGCACAGGCTCCAGGGCCACCGCCTCGAACTGCACGTCAGGGATGACCCTGATCGGATTGCGCAGGTACAAGGCGCGAGCCTGCTGCGGGATGTCCGATGCGGGAAAATACTGCCCCAGGAAGCTCTCGAGCGTGCTGCGCTTGGCCTCGGCAATCACTTTGCCGGCGCCATCGCTTCCCAGTTGGTAGATCATTACCCGATCGTAGCCCAGTACTGCACGCACAAAACGCGCGGCATCGCGGAACAGGCGGTCGGTCTGGTCGATTTCGCGCAGCTGCGCGATCAAAGTGCGCGCAAGCTCGATGGGTTCTGCAACGTTTTGGCCCGCAGGCTCGAACTCCAGGAGAGTGCTGCCCTTGAAGCGGTGCGCCGACACATCTACACGCCGGCCATCGGGCAGGGCGACTGCAAAGCTCAACGCCGGGCGCGATCCTTCGCGGATACGGGCCAGCGCATTGCGCAAGGTATGGGCGAGTTCCCCGCCAATCACGTCATCGAGTTTACTGCCATTGAGCGGCAGCGTGACCCCCAGTAATTTCGGCGCATTGACCGAGTGACGCAGGACCACGGTTGCGGTGGCGTCGCAGGCCAGCAAGCAGCCATGGGGCTGGATGCTGCCGGGAATCTGAATGGGTTCGCGGTCGCAATTACTCAGGTTTACCTGTGGGTCGAGGGTCATTAGCCATGCCTGTAGATGATGTAAAGGCTGCCTGCGCGGCTGCCGCCGTCAGCCTATCAGCACACCCGCGTACGGCATAGCCAGTGAGTGCCCCGGATAGCAGTTTTGTGGGTGTCAGTCGTCTGCACGCGGTGCCAGCGCTTGTGTGTGACTGGCCTCGGTGGTTTCATGCGGCCCTTGATTTTGGAGGTACACGCACATGAGTCGCCCGCTTTTCATCGCCATGGACGGGCCGAAGGGTACTGGCAAGACCACGCTGCTCGAAGCACTCACCCAGGCGTTACGGGCCCGAGGCAACAAAGTGGTCAGGCTGTGCGAGCGCAACAATGATCCACAGCGCGCGCAGACCATGGCGTTGGTCAATCAGCTGGCCAGGCAGCCTTCGCCAACGCTTGAGTGGCAGGTCTGCGAGCGATTGGCCGAAAGCCGCGCCTGGATCACCCGCCACGTACTGCCGCGCCAACCTGGCGACAGCATTGTCCTGATTGACCGTTGGTACCCCTCGGACGCGGCGTTTCGCCGAAACGTGCCATTCGACCAGGTGTTGCGTTTGAACATCGAACGCGGCGTGCAGGTGCCTGACCTGCACATCGCGGTGCTCACCACGGCGCAAACGTCCTGGACGAGGGCTGCGTCCCGCCGTCGGGGCCTGGGCAGCACGGTCATCCATACCTTGGAGGAGCAGATCGCGAGTACCCAGGCGTTCAACCACGCTGCACACGAGCACGGCTGGCTGCTTTGTCAAAATGAAGGCACCGTGGCGGACGCCGTCGATCAGTTGGTGGAGGCCGTCACGCCGCTGCTGCACGCCTGAACCCGTCGTTCAGGCCACTGGGTTCAGAAGCCTTCCAGCACGATCTTGCCCCTGGCCTTGCCGCTCTCGATGACCGCGTGCGCCCGTTTCAGGTTGCTCGCATTGATCGTCCCGAAATGTTCGCCCACCGTCGTCTTGAGCACACCGGTGTCGACCATTTCGCTGATGCGGTTGAGCAGTTGGTGCTGCTTGATCATGTCGTGCGTCTGATAGAGCGAACGGGTAAACATCAGCTCCCAGTGCAGCGACAAGGATTTGCGCTTGAGTGGGACCACATCCAGCTGCGCAGGGTCATCGATCAAGGCAAGCTGCCCTTGCGGGCGCAGTACCTCGATCAGTTGCTCAAGGTAAGTGTCGGTATGGGTCAGGCTGATCACGTGATCGACCGCTGCAACACCGTGTGCGCTGAGCTGGGCGGCCAGTGGGGCCGAGTGGTCGATCACCAGGTGCGCGCCCAGGTCCTTCACCCAGGCTTGCGTCTGGGCCCTGGAAGCCGTAGCGATCACGGTCAGCCCAGTCAACTGGCGGGCCAATTGCACCAGGATCGAACCCACTCCACCGGCCGCGCCGATGATGAGCAGGTGCTGACCCTGACCGCCGTTTTCTTCGAGGCGCAGGCGGTCGAACAGCAGCTCCCACGCAGTGATGGACGTCAATGGCAGCGCAGCGGCGCTGGCAGCATCCAGGCTAGATGGCTTGCGCCCAACGAGGCGCTCGTCCACCCGATGGAATTCGCTGTAGCAGCCGGGGCGGTCGATGGCGCCGGCGTAGAACACCTCATCCCCTGGTTGGAACAGGGTCACCTGCTCGCCCACTTCACGGACGATGCCGACCGCGTCCCAACCCAGCACTTGCGGCTGGTCACCGCCACGGCTGGCGCGAATCTTGGTGTCGACCGGGTTGACTGCGATGGCCTTGACTTCGACCAGCAGGTCTCGCGCACCGGGGGACGGTACGGGCAGGTCTGCATCATAGAGAGATTGAGGGTCTTGCAGGGGCAAGCCAGGCTGCGAGTAAACGACAGATTTCATGGGGGAGGGCTTTGGTTGAAAAGGTACCTGCCTAGGCTATTACTATCGATTGCGCAGAAAAACAGGCTTGAAGAATTAATACTTTCTTTTCAGGAGTGAAAACGCGTTGGTGCTCGATCCGTGAGCATTCAAACCAGAGGCCTGCAACAATTTGAAGTCGTGAAGCGCCCGGCTCAACGGCGATGGGCTGCGGGGCAGCCCTGAACGGTGCATGACGCAACGCTCGCCGTCGGGGAACCCCCAGGTTGTGCGACTTTGGCGCGATCAGAAATCGACCGAGGCACTCAGAGAAAGCGTACGTGGTGCACCGAGTACCAGGTAGTTCGAGCCTGGATACCCGCCAGCGGAGGCCCAATAGTCACGACCGGCCACGTTGTCCAGACGCGCTCGCAGGGTGACGTCCTTCTCGTCTACCTTGAAGCCGTAGCGGGCCCCCAGGTCCAATCGCGTCCACGAAGGAATCTCGAGGTTGTTGGCGTTGTTGATGTACTGACGGCCGGTGTAGACCACGCGGCTGGTCAGGGTCAGGCCGTTCACACCCGGCACGTCCCATTCGCCGCCGATGTTGGCCTGGGTTTTAGGCACGCCGATGGCCTGGTTGCCGTCGTCCTGACCGTTCTGGGTCTTGCTGAGTTCGGCATCGAGCAGGGTGACGCCACCGAGCAGACGCACGCCGGGCGTCGGCTCACCGAACACCGACAACTCGATCCCGCGGTTGCGTTGTTCACCGCCATCTTTGAACACCTGATCCTCGACGATGCCGACCGGCTTGCGCGTCTCGAACACCGCCAGGCTGCCACCCAGGCCACCGCCGTCGTACTTCACGCCCACTTCGGTCTGTTTGGCCACGTAGGGCGCCAGCGAGGCGCCGGCATTGAGCACCGGGGCTCTGGAACCATCAGGCAGGGTCGTGGTGGCGCCGGCCGTATCGCCTTTGGTCAAGCCTTCGATGTAGTTGGCGTAAACCGAGAACTGCTCGTTGATCTGGTACACCGCGCCAGCAACGGGCGTGGTTTCATAGCGGTTGTACTTGGATGTCTTGTCGCCGGAATTGTAATCGTAACCTGTCACGTCGAGCCCTTGTCGACGGGCCCCCAGGGTGATCTGCAACTGGTCGTTGAAGAACCCCAGGGTGTCGGCGATGGCCAGGCTCTGGGTACGGGTCCTGGCGGTCACATGCGGGTCGGACATGTCGCCACTGAAACTGGTGTTGTCGGGTTTGGGAACGTAGACAGGGTCATAGAGATCGTTGGCGAAACCACTGAAATTGCCCGCCCAGGCATTACGGTCCTTGTTGTCGAACATCGAACCGGACAGCACCCACTGATGCGACACCGGACCTGTCTGCAGGGTGTAGCGCATGCCCACCTCACCGGTAGCCACTGTCTCTTCCCGGTAATTATCGAAGCGCGTCGATCGGGTCACGCCGTTGGCGTCGGAGGAGGGGTTGGCCAGCACGTTCTTCTCTTCACCTTTGCGCATGCCGATGGCAGCCCAGGTGGTGAGCGCATCGGAGAGGTCATACTCGGCTCGGAAGGTGCCGAATGTTTGCTTTTCCTTGGAGTACGTCCAGGGCTGGCCGTAGTTCTTGTCGGCATCCGGCGGGCTAGGTACGCGGCCCGTAGGGGTGACGCTGGGCAGCGGGTTATCGATGAAATGGTACTGGTGGCCAATGTCGGCCGAAAGCCGCAGGCGTTCGCCCTGGTAGTCCAGGCCCAGGGCGAACATGTCCAGGGAGCGGTCCTGGTCCTGTACCGACGTTTCCCCGTCGCGCTTGGCCACGTTCATGCGAACGCCAAAACGATCCTGCTCCCCGAAGCGGCGCGCCACGTCAGCCGAAACGGTACCGAAGCCGCGATTTTCAACCCCAGCGGTCAAGCGGGTAAGGGGTTCGTTCGGGGCGCGCTTGGGCAGGATGTTGATGGCGCCGCCAATGCCGGTACCGCCGGGGGCGGCGCCATTAAGGAAGGCGTTGGCCCCGCGGAATACCTCGACCCGTTCGATGAACTCCGCTGCCACGTATTGACGCGGAAGCAGGCCATACAGGCCGTTATAGGCGATGTCGTCGGAATACAGCGGGAAGCCCCGCATGACATACAGTTCCTGGAAGTTGCCGAAACCACGGGCGACCCGCACGGAGGGGTCGTTCTGCAGTATGTCCGCCACGCTGTGCGCCTGCTGATCCTGGATCAGCTGGTTGGTATAGGACGTGGATGTGAAGGGCGTTTCCATGTAGTCCTTGTTGCCCAGGATACCCACGCGCCCGCCCCGGGCCACTTGCCCCCCTTCATACTCAGGAACCAAGCCATCCTTGGAGGCGTCGGCGCTGGCCGAAACTGCGGTTTCTTCAAGCTCCAGGACCGCGCCAGTGGTACCAGCCGTATTCACAGGTTGTGCAACTGGCACCGGGATTTCCAGCGCGTTCTGAGCAAGTGCGAGCGGTGACGCCACGCTTGCGACCAACCCCAGGGGCAACCAGACAACGGTGTGCAGCGCAGGCTTGCGGGCAAAATTCGGGAAGGGCATGTGAGAACCTGATCAAGGAATTGGGACGACAGGGAATTGGCGTGCTACAAAGCGCAGAATTATAGCGAGTGGGAATCGTTATCGCTAAGCTTTTGTTTGCAGCTCCAGCCCAAGTTGTAACCTGGCGCTTGCTCAACAACCTTGAGGGTCTGGACGGTTAACGGTTGCGCGTTGTCTGCAGGGCAGGTGACCAACTGCGATGACCGCAGCGCATGCAGGCAATCACGTCATGCAGCTGATGCTGCACTGGCAGGCCACAGCTAACGCAGCAATACAGGCCTGGATAAGGTGGAGAGTCGTATTCTGGACGGTGCTCGGGCGGCAGCACGGACAAACCTGGCCGAGTGTCTTTGGCCTCGTAAAAATACAGGCTCAGTTCGCCGTCCGTCTCCAGCAAACCCAATCGCACCTGGCCAAGGTGCTCAACCCCTTGTTGACGCAGTTCCATGAACAACTCGTTGGAGGAGATGTTCAGGTTGCGCAACGAGTGAATTTCATATTGGCCGTCCTTGACGACGGTGATCGGGACCCCGTCAATCCAGGCTTCGCACATCTTGCTGCGACGCATCAGATAGATCGTGCCGCGATACAGGAGCAGTAGCGTGACGAACACCAGGGCCACTGGTAACAATGGCACATCTTCGTAGAAGGTCACATCGCCTGCAGCAGAACCCAAGGTCAGGATGACGACGAGTTCGAAGCGCGAGAGCTGCTTGATGCCACGCCTGCCGCTGAACTTCAGAAACAGAAACACGGCGATAAAGGCCGCAACCACGCGCATCATCACTTCCATCAGAAACGTGACGGGCAAGTCACCCAGCAGCATCCTTTGCAGATCGAATGACTCCATCGAGCGCCCTCCGTCGCCACCTTGTGATCAATTGACCTGAGTTCATTAACTACGGTTCAGCCTGGCCTTCGCCATGGGCCAGGCAAGGAAGGGGGGATTTCAGGAAGGGGGCTTGTCGAGCGGGCAAAAGAAAGCCCGCTGCTAGTCGGGCTTAAGTCTTTCTCATGGGGATGAGTTGATAATCCACTCGGCAACGTGAAAATTCGGTGAAATAAAAGTCCCCATTGTGTGGAGTGCTCATTTATGCGGCACAGGCGATGAACGGTCAGATCCTCAGGTAATTTCAGGACAGCCGTGCCCGGGGCCATTCCAAACTTCGGACCAGCGCCTGCAAGCGCTGCTTGTCCTCCTCCAACGGTAATGCCTGTTCGGCCCGCTTGAGCAACAGATCCACATGCGTGATGCAAGCTTGGCCAAACCGATCGGGCGCGATCTGCGCCAGGCTCGCCAAAGCCTTCACCAGGCGGATGTCCACTTCCAGCAAGCCAGCACCGTCCCGTGCAATCAGGGTGAAGAAGTCATCGAACATGTCGTCGACTGTCAACCCGCGCACATGCACGTTCTGCCACTGGCCGTCGGTCGTGGTGTCGGGCGCTTGCCGTGCCCAGGTGGAAAAGCAGCGTACCCCACGGCCTATGACGTCAATGACCGTGCCAGAGTCGTTGGTCGCGGGAGACAATGCGCGTGAGGCGATCTCTGCCAGCACCGAGAGCCCGAAGCGCGGGTCCTGGCCATAGGTGCGCCGTGCACCGAGCGTTACTGCAGCCAGCACCTCATCTTCAAGGTCTGTGGTTTCGGCGGCCTGGCTTGCGCGGACGGCGCGCGCCAGCACCGTACCGTGGTGCACGAAGCTGCCCGGCAGCACCTCCAGGTAGATCACGGCATTGTGCTTGTCAGCTGCGTGGGCGAGGGCACTGACATCGACGTGTTGTACATAGCCGATGTCCTCGCAAAGGACTGGGATTGCCGACGGGGCAACCTGCGTTGCATCGGTGTAGGGCTGCGCACCCAGGTAAGGCCACTGCGCACGGCGCTTGAGCGCTGCAATGGCCGCGTCTTCCACCCGATCGATAGTTTCCCCAACGCGGCCAAGCTTGGACAAGTGGTCGATCCAGCGCAGCAGGGTGTACACGATCAGTACGATCATCACCAGGGTCACTGCAAACAGCACCACACGGCCCTGAGCGCCGTAAATTCCCGTACTCAGGGCAATGATGCCCACCAGGCTGAACAGGAAAGAGCCGATGAACGTCGCCAGGGCATTCTGAGTCGTGGCGTCCTCCATCACCAGGCTGGTCGCACGAGGCGTGACGCCGCTGCTGGCGGCGCTGTAGGCCGACACCATGGTGCTGAGCGAAAACGTGGTGACGGCCAGCATGCTGGAGGCGATGATGCCCAGGATCTTGTCGACCGAGTCGGCCCCGACTTTCGCCGGCAACGACGCTGGCACCATGTCGCGCAAGGCGATGGCCAGCAGCGCGGTGAGTACGCCGATCAGGGAAAACAGGCTGGCGCGAAACCACAGCCTTTTCGTCGTTTGCGCAAGTGCCCAACGCCAGCGAGCGATCATGGTGGTTATTCTTCCTCAATAGATAGGCCGTATGCAGGCTGGAGCGCTGCGGCATCGCCACGATTGAGTCCTAGCCCGTGCAGATAGTTTCGCGACCCTGGGTTGAGTTTTGCAATCGATACGGAACGACCGCGGCGCGTCGGCATCCTTATACAAGGCGCTGGATTTGTATAAGTGCACGCGCTCGACATTTTCCATCAAGCCCGATGCAGGCCGCGCCTGCCGGATGGAGTACCTGCCATGAACCTAGAGCAACTGAAGCAACTGGCCACTGCCGGCACTGTCAATGAACTCGAATTGCTGTCGCTCGAAGGCGGCTTTTACGTCCTGCGTGCGTTGACGGCCGACGGGCCGCAGACGTTCAGCGATGCCCAAGGGCAGGCAGTGCGACTGCGGTCAATGACGGAGGTGCGCGAGCTGCTGGCCGATGTACCGCCTGTGCCGTGCATGCTGGTGCAGCATGTGGTGCATGACGAGATGTGCGGTCAGCGCGATGGCCCGCTGGCGCCGCTGCGCGTGCCCGTGACGCTAGCAGAGCAGTGGTAGTACCACCCGATGCAAAGGGTAGACGAGAGCCGCCTGCACGCTTGGCAAGCCCTGTCGCAGTTCTTCCTGGACACCGAACTGACCGAGGCGAGCCTGGCGTGGGTGGCAAGTGTCATGACCCAGAGCCCCTATACACTCGATCAACTGCACAGCATCTTGTGGCATGAACTGTATCCGGCCTTGCAGTGGAATCTCAGGTCCATGGCCGGCGAGTGGGCAGGCTGGACGGACGAGTTCTTGATCGAACACGTCAGGGTGCGGTCGTTCGAGCCGGCAGTTCCGCGCAGCGGGGCGGTGGGTGATGAGATCGCCCGGTGCTGGGAACGGGCGCTGGCGAGACTCCGCGTTCAGGGGCTAGGCCGCCCCAAGTAACCGCAGCAGTTGCGCATGCTCCCAAGTGCTCATCAACGCCACCGGGTTGGTGCCGTAAGGGTGGTGAGTATCGAACTGGTAAGCACGGCCATCGGGGCTGGAGCAGCGGATGCAGTGATCCAGCGCACCCTCCTCATTGCACAAGGTAAGCATCCACCCGTCCGCCTGCACAGTCATGGACCCACACGCGATGTCTGCCCAGCGTGGCTCGCTCTCACGCTGTAAATCCCGAATCCCGAGGGCGATATCACGCAGTATCTGGTAGACCTCTCGAGGTGCAAGCGAAGGTGTCGCCACGCTGATTGTCCATTATCGATTAAGTTGAAAGTCAGTCGGCACAGGGTACCTGATCCAGACGGTAGGCTTGGAGACTATGACACCTGCTATGTGCAGGACGCCTTTTTTGATAGCCTCCTATCTTTTTGGAGGAATTGTATGACAGCCGATAGCCGAGCAAAACTGGTCGCTCGCTATGGTACCGAAGAGGTATCGCCGCTCAGCCAATGCAATGCCGTGATCGAGCAGTTGCTCGACCATCGCAGCGTCCGTGCATTTGCGGACCGACCGCTGCCTGAGGGGACATTGGACGCCTTGATCGCCGCTGCTCAATCTGCGTCTACGTCCTCCAACCTTCAGGTCTGGAGCGTGGTGGCCGTTCAGGATCCCGGCCGCAAGCAGCGGTTGTCGGCTCTGGCGGGCAATCAGGCTTACATCCACCAAGCGCCGCTGTTTCTCGTCTGGCTTGCCGACTTGTCACGGGTGTCGCGCATTGGCGAGCAGCATGACGTGGCGCTCGAAGCACTGCCTTACCTGGAAAGCTTGTTGCTAGGCACCATCGATGCAGCCCTCGCAGCGCAGAATGCGGTCGTCGCCTTGGAGTCTCTGGGACTTGGGAGCGTTTACATCGGCGGTATTCGTAACGACATCGAAGGGGTGGCCGCGGAGTTGGACTTGCCCGCGCATGTCTATCCCGTGTTTGGATTGTGTGTCGGCTATCCCTCTGCCGACCGGCCCGCCAAGGTCAAGCCGCGGCTACCGCAGGAGGCCGTCCTGCATCATGAGACGTACTCGACCGCTCAGGAGCAAAGCTTGCTGGCCCGTTACGACGAGCGCCTGGGGGCGTTCTACCACCGTGAAGGCATGAAGACGTCGGGGTGGTCGGAGCAGGTCGTCAGCCGGCTGCGAAGCGTTGCCAGCTTGCATGGGCGGGGAGCGTTGCTCGATGAGCTGAAGCGGATGGGGTTTGGGTTGCGGTGAGGCGGCATTTATCTGCCGATCACTACGCATCTTTGGTTAGGAAACCCTTATGAATAGCTATCTTCAAGAAGTCGTAGAATTGCACCAACTGATCGAAGCACGGTTTGCGCGAGGCGAGGGTTCGGTTGACACGATGATGCAGCGGTTCGAACCCGATTTCTCGATGGTTTCACCCGCAGGGCTGCAAATCGGGCTGCGGGATGTGGAGCAGCTATTTGAGCGCAACGCGGGCAGTCTGCCGGGGCTGAACATTGAGCTAAAGGACTTGGAAACCCTGCATCAATGGGCCGACGGGGCGCTGGTCAGGTATCGGGAGATACATAGCGCCGAGGGTAAGGACGATACGGTACGGGTATCGACGGCACTGTTGGTGCTGGAGGCGGGGCGGGTGAAATGGCGTCATTTGCATGAGACCTGGGCGGTATGAGTGCTCGCGGTGGCTAGCCATATTTGCTTTTTTGAAGGGGGCTAGGCGGCAGTAAGATGGTTGCTGCCGCTTGGTCTAACCCGCTGCGGTCTGTCAACCGGATGGGTTGGGTTTATCCAGATAACGGCTAACGCGCTTGGCAAGCAGGTATTCAGCCAGATCTTTCGCAGGAAAATAAGCGAGTAGCAGCAAGCCTCCACCGATCCCAATGCTAATCAGCCCGGCCCAAAATTCGCCTATAAGTAAAGGCGACAAGAAACAAAGCATAGCTGTGATCCACAAGCTGACGGCCACGATCGCTCCAACCCAGGCGATGACACCCTCAAAATGACCAACTGCGACTTTGTAATTGTCATCTGCAGGGTCCCATACTACAAACTTCGATAGGCTACGCAGCTGCGCGTGACTCCAGCGTCCAGTGCTGTCCAGTCTGAGCATGTACTGCATCAGCGAGCGGCTGGCGCTAATCCCAGAGGCCAATCGGAACATTTCAATATCGAGCGCTTCATCCAGATATCGAGTGAGCTCGTCATCACAGGCCGCAGACCTCGCGGTCTTGAGCCGAGCCATGCGCTTGCGAACAAAATGCTTGTCATGCCAATCCCAAACTTTGGTGAGCCGATTAACCCACTTGGCGCCTTGATAAAGTATCGGCGCAACTGCAATCAACCAAGAGGCGCCGCTGCTAAAAAAGGCGCGCAACTCTGGCTTTCTTTTGTTCACGAATCGTCCTGTCGCCGGGATCCAGCGCGGCGCCGCCTTGTAAAGCGCTTAGCCGTACACGGAGGTAAGCGTGGCTCGGGGTCTAGAGTTACTGGAGAATGCGCTAGGGGCGTGTGTGATCTCAGGTGCTCCTCGGTTTGTCCCTAACAATGATGGCGCTCAAAGAGCGTGAGCGCTGGGGGCAGGGCGCGTGTCCCTGGAGACAGTTTCCGACTGACCTTTCCCAAGGGCCAAGCATCGGATATTCAAGTAGCGTTATTTCGGTGCGTGGCCGTCGCTGTGATAATGCGCTCAATCATAAGGGCCTCCTCATGCTGACCATTTCCAATTCCGTACAACTGCCGGACGCTGAAATCGAACTGACCTACGTACGCGCCCAGGGCGCGGGTGGGCAGAACGTCAACAAGGTGTCGAGCGCTGTGCACTTGCGATTCGACATTCCCGCATCTTCATTGCCTGAGTTCTACAAAGGCCGACTGCTGGCATTACGAGACAGCCGGATCACCAGCGACGGCGTCTTGATCATCAAGGCTCAGCAGTACCGCACTCAGGAGCAGAACCGAAATGACGCGTTGACGCGTCTCGCCGAATTGATCGCGAGTGCAGGCAAGGTCGAGAAAAAGCGTCGGCCTACCAAGCCGACGCTCGGCTCCAAAACGCGCCGCCTGGAGGGGAAGGCCAGGCGTAGCGGTATCAAAGCAGGCAGGGGGAAGGTGAAGGTTTAGCTTGGCTAACTCTCATAGCCGGTTGCGAGTGCAGGGTTGAAGCGGAGTTGGCGCATGGCCAAGCGCCTGGGTGGTTGGATTTTCTGAAGGACGGATGATGGGCATGAGCAATGCTATCCCGTGTCCTAACTGCACCCGCTTCGAGCACTTTCAGATGGCCAAGCACTCGCTGATCAGGCCGCAAGCCAAGGCGCACATGCAAAAAGCGTTGCAAGTGGAGAGTGCCCGCTTATCCAAACTTTTCATGCCTCGGCCGCTCATGGAGGCAAGACCGCTGGGAATCCAAACCTTGCTCGATGCCGATGAAAATCTCATCGAGCATATCTGAATAGCGCTCTGACGAAGCTTTTTTCTTCCACATATCGTGCGCGGTGATATGCCCCACCCCGGCATAGGGCGTTCACAGCTGGACGCCTCTGTGATACTGCCATCTTGGTGAAGATGAGCATGGCGTCCGCTGTGCTGGCAACCGCCCAGCCTTACTCGCCGTTTGGGATCTATAAGGGTATTTCCAGCTGCGTTTGACCTCGGCACAGACCGCGCCGCGGTTCCCTCAGGGGCAGCTTTTCGCAGGCACTGGACCGAGCGCAATCACACCATGCTAACCCTGCTGGCGATCGATCGTAATACCCATCGTAGACGAGCAAGTTGAGCAGCACATGAGAGCTCTGGCAAGATCATGATGCTTTACATACATTGCGTATGATAATAGGGTGATAATCATACGCAATGTATGTAAGCGTGCGCTGGCGCATGACTGCGCGAGGGCCTTTTCGATAAGGAGAGTCGAATATGTTCAGTTCCTACCGCGAGTTGTTCCAGGCCAAAGGGGCCATGGGCTTTGCCCTGGCTGGCCTGTTGGCTCGGTTACCATTGCCCATGACCGGTATCGGAATTATCACCATGCTGTCTCAGATTTCCGGCAGTTACGGCTTGGCCGGTGCAGTGGCAGCCACTTTCGTGCTGACCTATGCACTGATGTCGCCACAGATCTCGCGCTTGGTCGACCGCCACGGCCAGCGTCGGGTGTTGCCAGCTGCCGCTGCGTTCAGCGTACTGGGCATCCTCTGGCTGCTGGCCTGCAGCTACTGGCGACTGGCGGAGTGGACGCTGTTCGTCGGCGCCGCGCTTGCCGGCTTCATGCCGAGCATGTCCGCGATGGTGCGCGCGCGCTGGACCACGATCTACCGAGGCAAATCGCAATTGCAGACTGCCTATTCTCTTGAAACGGTTCTCGACGAGGTCACGTTCATCGCCGGACCACCGATTTCGGTAGGTCTGAGCGTGGCGGTACTGCCGCAGGCCGGGCCATTGGCTGCCGCTGTGCTCTTGGCCATCGGCGTATTCGCCTTGGCGATACAAGTCAGCACCGAACCGCCTGTCGAAGCACACGATGTAGCCGGGCAGGGCAGCGATTCGGTGTTCAAACTGGCTGACGTGCGTCTGCTGGCTTTGTTGATGGTCGCCATGGGCGTAATCGTGGGTACCGTCGACATCGTGAGCGTGGCCTTCGCCGAGCAGATGGGCATGCCTGCCGCAGCCAGTGTGGTGCTGTCGTGCTATGCCATCGGTTCTTGCGCCGCCGGGCTGATGTTCGGTGCACTGAAACTCGAGACACCGCTACACAAACTGCTACTGCTAGGCGGCCTGGCTACCGCAGCGACAACGTTGCCGTTGCTGCTGGCGGGAAACATCATCGGGCTGGCTGGCGCCGTGTTGGTCGCGGGTCTGTTTTTCGCCCCAACCATGATCGTGGCAATGTCGCTGGTAGAACGCATCGTGCCCGAACGTAAGCTTACCGAAGGGATGACCTGGCTGCTCGCCGGCCTGAACGTTGGTGTGGCCGGGGGCGCCGCGGCATCGGGTCAGGTGGTCGATGCGTTGGGCGCCAAGGCCGGATTCAACGTCGCCTTGGCCGCAGGGGCCGCTGTCCTTCTGGTCGCGCTATGGAGCTTCCAGCGCATGCGCGTCCGGGCTCAGCAGGTCTCATTTTTGGTTTGAATGTCTTCAGTCGAGCAGTTTGTGGCCTGCCACCGTCGGCGCGCGGCTAGGCTAAAGGCTTGAATGAGCCCAGTCTGTCCAGGACAATTCGTGCTATCAGCCTGCATACGTTTACACCCGATCATGCCATTGGCGAGAAGGAATAGTTGAATGGTCCGTCGCACCCGCGCCGCGATGCAAGAAACCCGCGCACTGTTATTGGCAACCGCCCGCCAGATGTTCACCGAAGTAGGGTATGCACACACCTCTATGGATGACTTGACCGCACGGGCAGGCTTGACCAGAGGGGCGTTGTATCATCACTTCGGTGATAAGAAGGGTTTGCTTGCAGCGGTGGTAGAGCAGCTCGATGCGGAGATGGACGTGCGGCTGCGTGCGATTACCGACACTGCTGAGGATGACTGGGAAGGTTTTCGCCAGCGTTGTCGAGCCTATCTGGAAATGGCGCTGGAACCTGAGATTCAGCGTATCGTACTGCGCGACGCCAGAGCAGTATTTGGGGGTGGCTCGCCAGAGGCGCAACGACATTGCATGGAGTCTTTACGCCAGTTGATCGAACGGCTGGTGCTGCAAGGCGTATTCATCGACATCCACGCCCAGGCGCTAGCCGCTTTGATATATGGCAGTTTGGCGGAGGCGACGGTGTGGATCGCAGAGACAGAGGAGGGCGAACAGCGACTGGCGCAGGCGACTCAAGCGTTCGAGTCGCTGTTGCGCGGGGTCTTGAAATAACGCTTAGACCCATGGCCACTCCAAAACGCGTCGCCTGGAGGGAACGTCCAGGCGTCGCAGTATCAAGGCCGGTGGCGTTCAAGCTTATGTTCGCTGCCAGCGGCAAGGCATGTTCAATACTGGTCGGAGCGCACCCATTTACCTATACCCACGTTTCTCCAGGTGGGCGCTACAGCACTGGAGAGTGCGCCTGAGCGCGTTCGGGATGTATCAACGTTGTCAATGTCTGCGAAAGACACCGTTACGCGCTGGTCTTTGTAATTCAAACTCCTGAGCACGAATGTGCCGTTTTTCTCATCGATGCTCTCCAATATGCCTTGAGCCGCTAGTGGATTTCCGCCTCCCGTGGTTGTCTTGCGCCAGACCAAGAGATAGCGATTGAGCGACTGCTTGAGCTCAGCTGTGACCTGGGCACGCATGACATAATCGTTGACATAGGCTTCACACGCTTGTTGCACAGGGCGGGTAATGTTCCTGATTTGCCGCTCACGGTCGTAGAAATCCTGATAAGGATCTGCCTTGGACGACGCTGAATCGTAGATCACATTTCGGCGACGCAGGTGCTCAGAGATATCATTTGAAGCCAGCTCGGCCGCTGCAGCGTCAGCAATGGCGTCAGTGCCATTTTCACCTGATGTTGCTGTGCTTGCATCTTGGGTCACTGATTCAAGGGCTTTGTCCAAGGTACTCGCGGCCGCGTCTTGCATCTTGTAACAGGCTCCACAGGCAGCTTCGTAGACGATGAAGGCAGCTTCATGAGCATTTTCATCATCGTTCACCAACGCTGCATCCAGTGCTTTACGGGCTTTGTCTCGGGCAACGATAGGCGCGCCCAGTTCAAGAGCGGCAACAAAAACGCCCCAGACAAGCGCGTATACCTGGGCATCCCGCAGCGCTCGCACGACATCCGGAGCCGTGGCGACATGCTTGTTTTCAGTGATGACAGCGAGCCGTTGTTGCACCGAGTCATAGGTTTGGCAATCACGAATACTTGAGAACAGCGCATCCAGTTCTGTAGCCATAGTCCGAATCCTTGTGACCGTGGGGTGGGCGTGTGCCGAAACTTCCGTTTGCTGGCGCGCCTATGTTCAGGCTGGGGCTCGAAAGGCTGCTACTGGCATTTGTGAGAGTTGACTGCTTGCAAGCTAGGTGTTCGGGCAGGTTGCGGATGTACACGGAGCTGCACCAATCCCGATATGAGTGGGAAGCCCAGGCAGTCTCAGACTACGTGTTGCGTGTCACTGGCGGGCGAGTAGGGCCGCTTCATTGAAAGGCCTTCGTTGTGATGTGCAATGATGGATACGAACCAGCGGCGACGCTGAGCTTGTCATGCCAGTCAGCACTGATCGTGATCCAGCCCCAGCAGCCTTATACATGATTTAACATAATACACATTATGCGCATCCTCGTATGAAGCAATAGGAGCGCTGGTGGATAGATTGGAAGCTTGATAGCGCTGCAATTTTCGCGGGCGCGAAAAAAATCGACCTACTCAGCTGGCACTAGGTGTTGCTAGTAGCAACACCTAGCGTTATCGCTGGCATGCTAATGCCTTGGACCTCAGCCGTTCGCCAGATCCTGGGCGGAAACAACACGGGTCATCTCGGTCAGGACCTTGTCAAGATGCGGTGCCAGCTCAAAAACTTCAGATCGTAAAACCTTGAGCGAATCAGCTTCGTAGCCGTAGCGAGCTTTGGTGAATAGCACTGAACACGCCTGGATCCTTGCCTCCAGAGGAAAATCAGGTTCGACGCTTTCGGAAACGGCATCTAGCTGTTGCTTCAATACAGGCGGGATTTGCTCGTACAGCTTGGCCAGGTCGTGCTTGTCACCCTTAACGTGCTTGCTGAGACGAACGAAGCTCGGACAGTCAGGGTCGGTTTCGACAAGAAATGACTTCAAATATTGCTCCGATGCCAGGCCAGCATTCATGGCCGCAGGCAGTAGCAAATCACTGTTTCCACGCAATCCCTCTTGCTCAAGCAACAAAGCAGCATTGAGGAAATCCCGAGCCTCCCTCACAACCTGAAAACTAGGCAAATCGGCCTTGTAAATGGGGGTACAAACGAACGAAAACTCACTACCCGAATGGGTTGCTCCGTCGATGAGATAGCGGTGAGTTTGCCCACCATAAACGGCATCAACATGCGTGTAAGAGTCGGTGGTCACAGGCATGACGATAGTGATCCGAAAGCGATGAAGGACACGCTCAATCGCAACAGAATGATCGCCAAGCAACAGTTCCGGCGGGGGCTTAATGCCGCTGGCGTGAAACGTTAGATCAGCCTTCCCTTGGTAAATCATGCATACTTCCTTATAAGAAAATGTGATAGCTATACTAAATATTCATTTAGTTTAGTTATATATGATTGGAGCTCCGGTACCAGACCGCTCCCCTGCAAGCGAGCCAAATTTTTCGAGTCAGTACCAAACGACCTGCTGCACAGATCGAACTTACTCTAGGAGTGCGAGCCACATAAAGCCGCTGGTAACCGGTGCCTGCCCCTCGCTGCGCGAGTGTCCGTCGCCGATCACCATCGGCTCTTCCCAAAACGCGTTCAAGTCGTGACGCGCTATCCGAGCCACTGGCCGTCGTCGGCATCGAACACTCAAAAAGCTGTCAATACCTGAATACAGGAATATGAATATTACTATTCAGATACACGCCCTATTTCACTGACAGGACCGTCAGGCTCGAGATGTCTGCAGGATCAATGGACTCGCAGCTCGAGTGGAAAAGGAATAGACGCCCTGGTATCGATGACTGCGGGATGCCAATGGAAAAGCCAGCCACCAAGGCTGAAAAATGAATCGTCTGAGCTTCGAAATCTCCGCAGGTTGGAAAGTGCTGCTCGAAATCAACCTCCTTCCCTACCAGCTCTGATGCATCCAGCCAGAGGTTGCTGGGATCAGAACATGATATTTTTTCAAGTTTTAGCCCTTCAGGCGCAGCAAGCGCCGAGTAGGCATGCAGCTTATGCTGAGCAGAGTTGATAGCATTGGTCGAAGCCATCTAATGATCTCCCTAATAGATCATGGGTGGTTTAGGTCTAGGGGAGGTGCAACTCCCCTAGCCTTCTCTAATCGGCTGATCCGCCGACTTTTACAGAAAAGTTGAAGGATGGATCGTAAGGCCGCGCAATATCAATACCGAGCTTGCGCAATCTTGCTCGATGCGTCTTTACCGCGCTTTTCTCCAGGTCGAACGAAACGCCCTCCATCCACTTCACGACGTATACAAGCGTTGCGTTGGCGGCTGTCTCGTTGGGGGCGATAGATTGTGAGATTAAAGCTGTGTGGATATCCATAAGCCGCAAAGGCATGTACGGCTACCCTCCCCTTATTGGTATGGATTTTCATACTTCCACGACTGGCGTTTATCGTCAAGAAGTTTGGATGTCCATACCAAAGTGGGGGTGTAACAGCACCCCCACCCTGGCCCGCCTTCGGCGGTCCTGCAAAGTGAGCGTGTTGCTCGAGAAGATCAACGTCAAAAGCCCCTCCGGGGGCCCTCCGGGAGCTCTCGGCGAGGCCAGGGGTGCGGGGAGAAAAGCGCTCCCCACACCCCAGGCGGAGAGTAATTAGGCGGGGTGTGGTAAAGGGTTCGCTGCGCTCCGGGACTCCGTTTATCGCGACGGTGGAGCGCTGTCACGATAAGCCGGGGTCGCGGCCCTTGACCATTCAAGATCGGCGGCGTTAGCCGTTGGTAAACAGCGGAAGCGGACGCGGGAGGCATTGCCGCCGGGGTTCGCGCTACGCTAACCCCCTTCGGCAAAGCCTCCTCCGACCGGTACCGAAAGTTTGCCCAGGGCGAAACTGCCGGCGGGCTTTTTGGTACCGGAATTATTGGTCTTTGTTGAGGCTGTGCACGACAGAACAAAGCATCGCAATAGCAGTTCCGACACAAACGGTGATGACGAACCAGAACTCTACCGAACTCAGGTGGGTTAGTGGCTCAAAAGCAAGTTGATACAAGGTAGGCATTTTCAAATCTCCATGGCCGCTTGGCCTGTTTTTTCAAGTAGCAGTGCCGCAGCAGAGCGAGCACCTTCGATAGTCCTTTTTGCTACTTCTAGCTGGGCAGTGAGTTGCGCAACCTGATCACGCAAATCATGAATAGCTGTGCGCTGACCTAAGTACGCGAGAGCAGCGGTTTCAACGGCACCGGAAGCAGTTTTTCTGCCCGTTGCAGCCTTGAGAGCATCAACCGTGGCGGCGTCCATGTCGAGAATCTTAACTAGCATTTAGTACCATTCCTTGTCATCGATAACTAACCAGGCGATGACTAATAGTACCATTCTACATCGATAGAAGCTAGCTTTTGGTACCAAATATTTATCCTGCAGAACGACCTGGTTCACGCTTTCGGTACCACTATAGATCGTCGATCAACTCGGCTATCGCTCGAAGCTTGCTTATCAGCAAGTCCAGTTCAGCGGATTCAGCGTCCAACTGGCGAACCCTAGAACGCAACTTCCGCAGATCGGCCACGACGTTGCCGTAAGAGTCTATCAGGGATTCAACGGCGTGCTCAGCATCGGGATTGCCGGTGTAGGCCTTGGCGTCGCGTACGGCGCGTTCTGAAAGCATGAGTGGGATTCGCATAATCGTCCCTATGTTACGCGACGCCTGGAGCCGTGGGCATCTTCCAGACGTCGCTCAACATAAGGACTTCCATTATGCGCACCCAGGCATTTCCTGCTCGATACCAACCCGGGGTACATTTGAAGCCACGAATCGCTTACAGCGTCCTCTCGTAAGATCGTTTAAGGAAACCGTCCTCCCATGTCCCACCATCCATCAGCAGACCACATCATCGACCTTTACGACCGCCATGCATTTACTTGGCACCAAAAGCGCGCCAATCACTTCACTGATCGCAAATGGATTGCGCATTTCGGGAACATGCTAAAGCCGTCAGCACGTGTTCTGGATCTGGGCCGCGGCTCTGGCCAACCTGTAGCGCGACACCTGGTCGAAATCGGCGCCTGCGTTGTGGGTGTTGATTCGTCCAAACAGATGCTGATCCTGTGCAGTGCACAGTTTCCTGAGCAGCAATGGATTCACGCAGACATGCGCACACTTACATTGGGCTGTCAGTTCGACGCAATCATTGCTTGGAACAGCTTTTTCCACCTAAAGCCCACCGATCAGCGCCTGATGTTCCCGATTTTTCGTCGCCATGCGGCCCCAGGGGCGTTGCTCATGTTTACAAGTGGGCCCTCCCATGGCGAAGCCTTGGGTACATTCGAGGGCGAGACGTTGTATCACGCCAGCTTGAGTACCAATGAATACGTCGATCAGTTACACGCCAACGGGTTCGAGGTGCTTGATCACGTTGTTGAAGATCCGGATTCCGGGGGACTGACAGCATGGCTAGGGCGTCTCCTACCCTAACTCAATATTCTTCTCAGTAATAACTAAACTAAATATTCATTTAGTTTAGTTATATAATTGACCTAAGTTGTCGTCGCCTATTCATCCCTTCCGTACCAGGTTTTCATCGGGTGATGCGTGCCGACCGAGCCCGCCATTCCATCCCTCGCCGAATTCCCGGCCCTCATCCAGATAACTTAAATCCGCCTCTGGAACCTATCCTCGCCGTGCACAGTCTTTGCCAAAGATACCCCAGCATCACCACTCGCCCGCCGCCCATACCCTGGCCCATGCCAGCGATGGCTACGTGGCCCTCTCGAGAGCACGTCCTTGGAAAATCCTAGGCAATCCGCCCCGCATCGCTCGCTTGACTGGTTGAACTTCTTCCTTGCCGATGTACGTGACGGACTTGGACCATACCTTGCCATCTATCTGCTCGCCGTTCATCAATGGCAGCCCGCGAGCATAGGGCTGGTCATGACGATTGCCGGTGTTACTGCCCTGCTCGCTCAGACGCCCGCCGGCGCCCTGATTGACCGTACGCCCGCCAAACGTGCCGTTGTGGTCATAGCGGCAGTCCTGGTAACTGGGAGCTGTCTGTTGCTGCCTTTCATCACATCATTCACCTGGGTTGCCGTAACGCAAACCATCAGCGCCTTGGCCGGCTCCGTGTTCGCGCCGGCGATCGCAGCCATCTCTCTGGGGCTGACCGGACCGAAGGCGTTCACACGACGCGTGGGACGCAACGAGACCTTCAACCATGCTGGAAATGCTTTCTCTGCACTACTGGCCGGTGGCCTCGCCTACCTGTATGGGCCGGTGGTGGTGTTCTACCTGATGGCTGCACTGACCGTGGCCAGCATCATCGCGGTAGCCTGCGTCCCGGGCGCTGAGATTGACCATCACGTGGCTCGAGGCCTGACCCATAGCCCGAACGATCAGGACAATCCGGCGGGCTTGGCGCTGCTGTTGCATAACCGCACATTGCTGCTCTTCGCGATCTGCTGCGCCTTGTTCCATCTGGCCAATGCGGCCATGCTGCCGTTGGTAAGCCAGAAACTCTCTCAAGTCGACCTGCGCCTGGCCACGCCATTGACCTCGGCTTGCATCGTGGCAGCCCAGCTGGTCATGGTGCCCATGGCGCTGCTGGTCGGGGCGCGTGCCGAACAATGGGGGCGCAAGCCGTTCATGCTCGTGGGGTTCCTGATACTTCCACTGCGCGGCGCGCTCTACACCTTGTCTGACAACCCCTTCTGGCTCGTAGGCGTGCAGCTACTCGATGGCATTGGCGCGGGCATTTTCGGGGCGTTGTTCCCGATCATCGTCAAGGACCTCACCGAGGGTACCGGGCGGTTCAACGTAAGCCTTGGCGCGCTCACCGCCGTGTTCGGCCTTGGTGCTGCGCTGAGCCCTGGTCTGGCGGGGTTCGTCGTCCAAGCGGCGGGTTACAATGCCGCGTTCCTGACGCTGGCCGGGATCGCAGCCTGCGCATTTGTTCTTGTGCTGGTCGCCCTCCCCGAAACGCACCCACGCCAGGGCGATGCGCCCTCCTCTTCTATGCCGTCAGCCGCCGGAAACTGAACCCTTGATGCACCTGAGCCAAACATCGTTGATCATCTGGATCGTCTCGGCCCTGGCCACTGCTGGCGTCATACTCAGACCCTTCAAGGTGCCCGAATTCATCTGGGCCCTAGGCGGTGCCACCGTACTCGTGCTGTTTGGGCTGATTGCCCCGATGAACGCTTTGGCGGCGGTGGTCAAGGGGAGCGACGTCTACCTGTTTTTGGTCGGCATGATGGTTCTGGCCGAAGTGGCCCGCCAGGAGGGGCTTTTCGATTGGGTGGCCCGTTATGCCGTAGGCCATGCCCAAGGGTCTGGTCAACGGCTGTTCAATCTGGTTTTCCTGGTCGGTACCCTGGTGACCGTTTTTCTCTCGAACGATGCCACTGCCGTGGTTCTGACGCCAGCAGTGTATGCCGCCTGCAAGGCCGCCAAGGCTGAGCCTCTGCCCTACCTGTTCATCTGTGCATTCATCGCCAATGCCGCAAGCTTCGTTCTGCCCATTTCCAATCCCGCCAACCTGGTGGTATTCGGCAGCCAGATGCCTCCTCTGCTGGACTGGTTAAAGCAGTTCACCTTGCCTTCGTTGGCAGCCATCGCGGCGACCTATGTCATTTTGCGTATCACCCAACGCCGTCAGATCTGCCAGCCGCTTGCGTTGACCGTGCAAATACAGCCTCTTCCAGCCGGTGCGCGCCTGTGTGCATGGGGCATTGCGCTGACTGCCTGCGTGCTGCTGGGTGCATCGGCGCTTGACGTACCACTAGGCCTACCTACCTTCAGCGCTGGTATCGCGACCACCGCGCTGATCCATTTGCGCCAGCGGCGCAGCCCGATGCCAGTTTTGCGACACGTTGCCTGGAGTGTGCTGCCATTGGTTGCGGGCTTGTTCGTGTTGGTCGAAGCTGTGGCTCAGACAGGCGCGATCGAACAGCTGGCGCATGCGCTCATGACCCTGGAGCAGACGTCTCAGACCGCTGCCAGCTGGACCGCGGGGGTGGGTGTAGCCGTGGCTAGCAACTTGATGAACAACCTGCCGAGTGGGCTGATTGCCGGCTCCATGGTCGATATCGCCCACCTCCCTCGGCAAACTACCGCCGCGTTGCTGATTGGGGTCGACCTAGGTCCGAACTTGTCCATTACCGGATCCCTTGCAACCTTGCTCTGGCTGGTGGCGATTCGACGTGAAGGCGAGTCTGTCAGCGCCTGGCAATTTCTGCGCCTGGGGCTGCTGGTCATGCCGCCAGCTCTAGCCGCAGCGCTGTTGGCCCTTATGGTCTGACGCTCAACTGAGCATCCGATCACTGCTCGCCGCTGCGCACGCGCTGTCTAGGTCGGCACCCGCGAGGAAGGTGGCAAAGTGATCGCGAAGCGCAGGTGCCCAGTTTGCCCTTCAGGGTTAGGCGGCCGAGGGTGACCACTTGGCCGCTCTCGGAATGTTCCAGGACGGTATCCTTGATGCCGAGCCGCCATAGCACCAGCATGAAGGAGCGCAAGTCGACGTGAGGCGACCCCTGCTCGACCTGCTGATCGCCATTACCGGGGCTCTATTGGCCATGGCCGGCTGCCAAACGGTCAAGCCGTCTGATGACACCCTGAAGAAGCGTACCGAGTTCGTGCTCAACACCAAAGTGTCGAAAGTGGAAGATGTGCGCAGCGACAGCACCATCACCTACTACACCGCCACGACTGGCAAAGGGCGGTTCGAATGCCAGATGCCCAGTGGTGCACTTGTCGCTGCGGCGGGCATGGGCATTTATCAACCCACCCCCAGCTGCGTGAAAGAAGGCCAGACCGGCCGCCTGTGACCAGGGCTGCGGCCGCTTTCAACAGGGAGGCAATGTGGGCTCACCACAGAGCGTGCGCAGCATGGCTCGCAATTCGGCCGGGCGCACAGGCTTGGACAGCACTGCGATATCGCGACCCTGTACCGCGTCCTGTATTCGGTCCGGATCATGCCCCGTCATGATCAAGGCTGGTACAGCCCAGCCCCGCTCGCTGCGCAGCCGCTCGATGCAATCGACTCCGGTGGCGTCCTGGCCAAGGTCATAGTCGGCAACGATGACGTCACAGTCCTCATTCGAAGCGGCAGCAGAACTGTGCCCATCCACTTCGCACCCCCAGCGCTGCAACAGGGCCGACGTTGCCCTGAGCACGTTATGGTCGTCTTCTATCAGGCAGACTCGCAGGCCGCTGAGCAAACCTGCAGCGGCAAGCTCGTTCTCAGGCGCTGGCACTGTAGGTTGAGGCGTTATCTGCGCGAACCCCTTCAGGCTCACGGTAGTGCCGTGGCCGGGTCGAGATTGCAGGTGCACCTGCACGTCCATCAGCCGTGCAAGCCGACGAACGATCGACAGGCCCAATCCGACGCCCTCGACGTCCTTGTCGCGCACTTGCCTGACCCGGTAGAACTCCTCGAACACCAGCGTCTGGTGTGCAGGTTCGATGCCTCGCCCCTGATCACAGACCATGATGGCAAGACCTCCCTGGCAGCGTCGGACACCCATCAACAGTGGCCGTCCCGGTGCGTACTTGAGGCTGTTGGAAAGGACGTTCTGGACCATAGTCGTCAATATGCCGCGGTCTGCACGCGTCCAGTAGGCACAAGGCCGCACCCGTATTTCCACCCCCGCCCAGCGAGCAGCCTCGGCGTGCTCACGCGCAAGGGTCTCGAGAAAATCGCCCAGGGCAAAGGGCTCATGGCGCGGCTGCACACGCCCGTTGTCCAAGGTGTACAGGTCCAGAATCGAACGAAACAGCTGGGACACATTCAGCAGCGATCGATCAATGCTGTCCACCAGCCTGCGTTCCTCCTCGCCCAGCCGCGCCTCGCGCAGGCAAGCGGTGAACAGACTGATGGAGTGAATGGGTTGGCGCAGGTCGTGACTCGCCTGGGCCAGAAAGCGGGACTTCTCGAGATTGGCTGCAGCGGCCTGCTCCGAAGCTCGGCGCGTGCGTTCGAGCAGCAAGTGCGCATAGACGGGGATCACGGTGCTAGTGGTCAGCAACATCAGCACCAGAAAAGGGTTGGCCTGCCAGTAAGGCGTCAGTTGGTACACCGCAACCAAGGCGATCAGCGCCAGCCCGGTCGCGATGGCCAGGTACCGGGAGCCGAAACGCATGCCGTTGCCCAGGTTGACCCACACCATCACGGCATACAGGGGCAGCGCCGCCTCACCGCCGACTACCAGGCCGAAGCAGGTGCCTGTGTAGTCGTGCACCATGCCCAGCACCCGGCGCCACGGATAGTGCCCCGGCCAGCGTGCGATGGCCTGGCGCAGAAGCACCGATACCAGGAGAAAGACGACAATGTAGACGACCACCGGCACGTAGAGCGCAGCAGAGCGGTCCAGCAGAAAGACCAGCATCGCCACATAGGCGAAGGCGCAACTGCCAACGACCAGACGCAAGTTCGCTTGATCGAGCTCGTTGTTTTTATCCAGGGCCATGGCCAGAATCCTTTTCATCAGGCGGCTTTGCTCCCGTGACGGGGCGGCACGCACTTGCCAGGGCTGCTACGTTAACATGGCCCGATCGACCTGCGGCCAAAGGGAGTTGCCAAGCGTGACCAGTCGAATAATCGTGGCGGACGACCATCCGCTTTTCAGGGAAGCCATGGTGCGTACCGTCTACCGTGTGCTGCCAAGCGCCCATGTAGCTGAGGCCGGCAGCCTGGATGAGGTACTGCAGCTTGCCAGCGTCGGCGAGGCCCTCGACACCTTGATCCTTGACCTGCGTTTTCCGGGCCTGGATTCCGTCAGCCGCCTCGCCCAGCTCAAACGCCAACTGCCGCGCACGACCTTGATCGTCGTCTCGATGGTGGATGATCCGGTCATCATCGACCAAGTCATGGCTTGCGGCGTTGATGGTTTCATCGGCAAAAGCCTGAGCGCCGAGCAAATGGGCGCTGCGATCCTTGCCGTTCGAGCCGGAGAAGTGTTGGTGCGCTTCGCGCCCTCAGGGCTGCTGCCGGTCGCCAATGCCGACTCGGGTACCGAGCACCTGACTCAACGCCAACAAGACGTGCTGCGCTTGATCGCTCAGGGCAAGACCAACAAGGAGATAGCCAAGGCCTTGGATATCTCGCCCTTCACGGTGCGCATCCACGTTTCGTCACTGCTCAAGGCACTTAATGTCAGCTCGCGCACCGCTGCTGCCGTCAAGTACTCGGCCGGGTAGCACCGTTGGTCAGACCTGCGCTTGCCTAGACGGACTTCTACGCGTGCGGTGGTGCTCTGAACAAGTGAGAGGCCTGGCAATGGCTGTGCCCCTCACTCCTGTGTTGGCCCGCCGTCAGGGCGGGCCTTTTTTTAGAACCAGCGGAGGCGCGCGCAATGATGCAGAAACTGATGATGGGGGGCGGCAATGTCCAGGACGACTGGCCCGAGCTTGAGCAAGAGCAGCGCAATGATAAGGTCGATGACCCGGACACTGATCCCGGTCTGACCGATGAAGACCAGGATCGGCCAGGCGTGCCTGCCAGCGATCCCGAGGCGGGTGCGTGATCGGTTGATGATGCAGGCTGCGCAATCAGGCGGTGGTGGCAGGGTCTTCCAGGGACTGCCCAGGCTTGCTGCCTGATAGG
Source organism: Pseudomonas sp. UBA5568 (assembly GCF_002425525.1). Lineage (NCBI taxonomy): Bacteria > Pseudomonadati > Pseudomonadota > Gammaproteobacteria > Pseudomonadales > Pseudomonadaceae > Pseudomonas > Pseudomonas sp. UBA5568. The sequence continues at coordinate 229,200 of NZ_DIMK01000054.1, forward strand.
CGCCAGGTCACGTCCGTGACGCCGTAGCGTTCGGCCATGGGCCGGCTGACCTTGCGGATTTTCTCGCGCCCGAATTTCGGAATGATGCCAATGCCTGCATCGCAGCTCGCCCAGTGCCAGGCTTCGGCGTTATCCAGGCGTTCAAGACGAATGATGAAGGTGCGGGGCTCGCCATGGAGCCGATAATCGATGATGTACAACTGGGGACTAGGCATCGCTGCACCCTCCTCTTTTGCGTGGATGACCCTGCGATGGAGTGCAGCTCGGCGATAAAGATTCAATCGAATATGCGTCATTGCTCCCAAGGGGTGCCTGGCACAGCCTTTGGCAGGCACCCAGGATGAGTTCAGCCACGCGCTTCGTTCGTTGCACTACGCCCGCCGCCGTGGCTGTTCTGACCACCCTTACGGCCAGCCTGCGAAGCGCGCTCACGGTCATTGGCGAAGTTTCCACCTGAAACCTGACCCCCTTTCTGCCCAGCACGGGAGGCCTTTTCGCGGTCATTGGCGAAATTGCCCGGGTTGGTTTCCTTGGTGCCGCCACGTTGACCGGTCGATTTTTGATCACGAGCCATATCGTTTCTCCTTGCGGTTCTGGAAGTGCGCATGGCACGAGGCCGCGCCCTTCATCAGAACCCGTGCGATGACAGGCTACTCAGTCCCAAGGCATGGATTGCAGATCGGTGGCGCGAATTGATTCTCTGGCCGAACACTTGCGGGCCAGCCATTAGCGCCTCGTAAAGGCGCTCGCGAATATCCTCGCGCGTTGCCTATAATGTCGCTCCTCCTGCCCCGCGACATGTCGATGGGCTGTCCGTCAGGTCTGTACAGGGCACCGCCATGAAGTCGACCGTTAACCAGCCCGCCGCGCCCCATCCTTCGAACCTGAGTCCTAGTCATCTCAATTTCCCGGTGGTGGGTATTGGTGCTTCTGCAGGGGGGATCGAAGCCATCTGTACCCTGTTCAGGCAGATGCCTGCCGACTCTGGCATGGCATTCGTCATCGTGCTGCACTTGTCTCCAGACCATCAGAGTGTCGCTGATCGAATCATTCAGGAGACCACCGGCATGCCGGTGAGCCAGGTAACGGCGCCGGTACCGATTGAACGCAACCATGTATACGTGATCTCCCCTGCCAATCGGCTGTCGACCAATGACGGCTATCTGCGTGTGGCACCCGCCAACAGGCGACGCGGTGACCATGTGGCGATCGACCTGTTTTTCCGTGACTTGGCCGACGTACACAAGGACCATGCCTTTTGCGTGGTACTGTCCGGCACCGGCGCAGACGGCGCCGTAGGGTTGGCGCGCGTCAAGGAGCAAGGCGGCGTCACTTTGGTGCAAAGCCCGGATGATGCCCAGTATGACAGCATGCCCAGGGCGGCCATCGAAACCGGGCTGGTCGACGTTGTGCTCCCGGCGGCAGAGCTTGCCCAAAAGCTGATGGAGCTGTGGCATAACGCACGGCAGGTCAACCTCCCACGCATCGAGGATGACAGCCTGCCGCCTGCGCTGGGTACCCGGGCGGGCGACCCGGAGTCATGCGAACCTTTGCTGGAAGAGATCCTGCTGCAACTGCGTAGTGCTACCGGGCATGACTTCCAGCACTACAAGCGCGCCACCGTGCTACGACGGATTGAGCGGCGCCTGCATGTCACGGGGCAGGCCGACCTGCGGGCTTACCTGCACTACCTCGAAAACCACAAGGAGGAATCCGCCGACTTACTAGCGGACATGCTCATAGGCGTCACCAATTTTTTCCGCGACCGTGAAGCGTTCGAAGCCTTGGAACGAATTGTCATGCCCCAACTGGTGGGCGAGCCGGACTCGGCTGACAACCCGGCAGAGATTCGCATCTGGTCCGCCGGCTGCTCGACAGGAGAGGAGTCCTACAGCCTGGCCATGCTGACATGCGAGCAGTTGGCCGTGGACCAACGTGCCAATAACGTACAGGTGTTCGCCACCGATCTTGACGAGCGCGCCATTGGCCATGCCCGCACGGGTTTGTATCCAGAGTCCATCATCACCGACGTGCCGCCATCGCGGCTGCGCCAGTTCTTCGTCAAGGAAGACCAGCATTATCGAGTACGCAAGGAAATACGCGAGAAAGTGCTTTTTGCGCGGCATAACCTGCTGTCCGATCCGCCCTTCTCGCAATTGGGCTTGATCGTCTGTCGCAATCTGCTGATTTACCTGGACCGCGAAATCCAGCGTGACATCCTGCGCATGTTCCATTTCGCCCTGCGCCCGGGTGGGTACCTGTTCCTGGGCTCGTCCGAATCGGCAGAGCTGGCTGGCGAGCTGTTTGCAGTGGTGGACAAGCGTAATCGCATCTACCGGGCGCGCGAGGTCGCCGGTGCCGGCACGCGTCCGGGGCGTCAGCTGCAAGGGGGTGATCTAGGCGCTCTGAAGCAGCCGGCCACCGCCAAAAGCAGAGCCCAGCGCAAGCCCTCCTATGCAGAGGTGCACCACCGCGCACTGGCGCGCCGAACCCCGCCGAGCCTGATCATCGACGGTGAGGGTACCATCCTTCATCTGAGTGAAGGGGTCGGGCGCTTCATGCAACTGGGCAGCGGTGAATTGAGCCGTAACTTGCTCAACCTGGTACTGCCCAGCCTGCGACTGGCGCTTCGCAGCACCCTGTTCCAGGCCCGCCAGGGCACCCATGCGGTCACCTCTCGCCCTGTGGACCTGGGCGAGGATGACCAGCGCTGCCAGGTAGAGATTACGGTGCAACCGCATAAGGATGAGCAGACAGCCGGCGAATACCTGCTGGTAGTGTTCGAAGAGCGCGCGCCCGATCCGTCATTGCCCTTGGTCGGTGCCATTCGCCAGACCGACAGCATGGTGCTGAACAACCTGGAGCGAGAGTTGCAGCGCACGCGCTTGCAATTGCAGGAGACCATCGAGCAGTCGGAGATCTCCAGTGAAGAGCTCACCGCCTCCAATGAAGAGATGCAGACCATCAACGAAGAGCTTCGCTCGGCCAGCGAAGAACTTGAAACCAGCAAGGAAGAGCTGCAGTCGATCAACGAAGAACTGTTGACCGTCAACTACGAGCTCAAGAACAAGGTCGAGGAGACCGACAAGGTCAATGACTACCTGCGCAACTTGATTGCCAGCACTGACATCGCCGCCGTGTTCGTCGACCGCAACCTGCACATTCGCTGGTTCACCCCGCGTGCGACCGACCTGTTCAACATGCTGCCGGTGGACACAGGCCGCTCTCTGCTCGACATCACTCATCGCTTGGATTACCCCGCTCTGGCAGATGATGCGCGTGCCGTGGTCAATGGCGAGCACATCATCGAGCGCGAAATCGGAGGCCAGGCCTACCACTGGCACCTGGCCAGGTTGCTGCCCTATCGCTCAAGCGAACAGAAGATCGACGGGGCCGTGCTTACCTTTATCGACATCAGCAAGAGCCGCGCGGCCGAGGAGCGTCTGCGACTTGGCGAGGAACGCATGCGAGTAGTCGCTGAAAGTACCCACGAATTCGCCATCATCCTGTTGGATGAGCAGGGCTTGATCACTGATTGGAACACAGGCGCCACATTGATCTTCGGCCATGAAAAGGCCGATGTGGTGGGCCGGCATTACCAGCTCATCTTTACCGAGGAAGATCGCCAGCACGGCATTCCCGAGCAGGAGTTGCAAAGGGCGCGCACCAACGGCCGTAGCCAGGATGAGCGCTGGCACATGCGCAATGACGATAGCCGCTTCTATGCCAGCGGTGAGATCTCGCGCTTGAAAGGCAATTCATTGCGTGGTTTCGTGAAGATCGCTCGTGACTTGACCGGGCACAAGCGCCTGCACGATGAACAGAGCAAGCAATTGGCCGAGTCGCAAAGCAGCAGCCACATGAAGGATGAGTTTTTTGCCATCATGTCCCACGAGCTCAAACACCCGCTCAACCTGATCCAGCTCAACGCCGAGATCCTGCGTCGTCTGCCTTCGATCGCCCACATCGCCGCTGCGAGCAAGGCGGTAGCCACCATTCGCGAGGCTGTCGCCAGCCAGGCGCGCATCATCGACGATCTCCTGGACGTGGCCCGTATCCGTACCGGCAAGCTCAAGCTCAAGACCGAAGCAGTAGACGTGGCTGCCATCGTCGAGGGTATCCATGGGGTTGTCGTCAGCGAGCAGCCTGACTCGGCAGTGGTGCTGGAGCTGCCTGCTGACCGTCTACCGCTGTTCATCGACGGGGATAGCACACGCTTGGAGCAAGTGATCTGGAACCTGCTCAACAACGCCCTGAAGTTCAGCCCGCCCGGTAGCGCCATTCGGTTGTCGCTCAGCCACGATGACACGCAGGTGTCGCTCAGCGTGATAGACCAGGGCATTGGCCTCACGGCAGACAGCCTGGAGCACATTTTCGATCTGTTCAGCCAGGCAGCGTCGCCGCTCGGGCACGCGGCTCGAGAGGGTCTGGGAATAGGGTTGTCGCTGGTCCGTCAGTTAGTGGAGGCCCATGGCGGAAGCGTAAGCGCGTACTCCGCAGGCCTCGGTCAAGGCTGTACGTTCACCGTCACTCTGCCCTTGTCCCAGAGTGGTAGAGGTGAGCAGCTTGCCTGCCAGCAACCTGAACGCATGGGTCGCCTTGATGGCTTGCACGTGCTGCTGGTGGACGACTCGCCCGAAGTGCTCGACGTCATGCAACAGCTCCTGGAAATGGAATGTGCGCAGGTAAGCGCATTCGCTGACCCGCGCCAGGCGCTCGAGGTCGCCAGGGACACGAAGTACGACGTCATTCTGTCGGACATCGGCATGCCAGTCATGGACGGCCATGCACTGATAAAGGCCCTGCGAAACATGAAGCACCTGCAGCACACGCCGGCCATCGCCCTGACTGGCTATGGGGCGAGCGCCGATCAGCACCGGTCGAAGCAATCAGGCTTTGATCGCCACCTGAACAAGCCCGTCGGCTATGACGAATTGGTAGAGGCCATCGAAAGCCTGCACGATTCGGTTCTCTACTGACCGTTCGTCGGTGAATTGTTACAGTTTTATGACTTTTTTACGGTTCTCGGCGACTAATTCCTCATAGGAATGTGATTCGCCGGAGTACCCATGAAATCTGCCAAGCCCCGCGCAACCATTATCTGTCGGCATGGCAAACACGCTCATAAATGGCTATGGGTTCGCAAGCAAAACGCCCCTTGGACGCTGCCAGGTGGCAAAGTTGAGCCTGGTGAGACGCCGCTTGAGGCGGCCCAGCGTGAATTGCTGGAGGAGACAGGTCTGCAGGCCCACAATTTCACGCTGCTGATGCGCCACGAGACGCCCCAGCGCATGCACTATGTCTTCGAGGCCGAGTTTGATGAAGCGCCCCAGCCTTGCGCCTTGCATGAGATCGCTGACTTTCAGTTCGCGCATTTCGAACACGTCAGCACGCTCAAGCAAGACATCAGGAAGTTGATTCGCTCGTTGCTCGAGTGTGACGCGGCTACTGCGGCGTCTGTTCGCTGACGCCCTCCTCGACTGGCTGCTATCTGGAGTACAGGCGTGCCGCTTTAGGCGTGCACGCTCCATTGACAGTCGCCCGCCTCAATCGGCAAATCGTCGATCGCATGAATCATCCCGCTGTCCAGAGCTTCTTGTGGGCCAAGGATCCGTGGGGCCGCCATCAGGTAGCGGGGCACGTCAAGCGCCTGCGCCGCGCCTTCCGTGCGCTGAGCCACAATTTGGGCGTACAGACGCAAGTCATAATCCAAGCTCATTGCATATTCGGCCATCCGAGAGTGGTCGATGGAACCGTGCAGCGTCCAGTGGAAGGGATGGAACAGGAACTTGCTGTAGGTGCACGCGGTGCGGCGCTCGCCGGCCAGAAACAGGATGTTGCCCATCGACTCGACCGTGCCAAGGTTATGCGTGTGCACAGTGACAGGCAAAGTCCGCAGGTAGTTGTACAAGGTAAACCCGTAGCTGCACTCGCCGCCCATGGTGGCGACATTCAGCTGCACCACCTCGGCCCCCTGGTTCACAGCCTTGGTACAGGTGTTGATCAGGTTGCCGCAGGTAGAAGAATTGATAGGGCCGGTGAAATGGATGATGTGTCTGGCCATGCGCACCTCCAAGAAGTGTCGATACAGAGCGTCGGTCACCACCCTGCCTGTCTAAAAATGGAATCGAGCTCATCTGCAAAGTTCAATTCCACCCCCGGCCACCGCCATTGATCAACTGCGCCTGAACCCTCCTGCCACTGCGCTGGTCGCAATGGTGAATGGAATGGAGATGCGATAGGAGGCAGCGTGAGCGAGGTACGCATTGGCATTTCAGGATGGCGATACGGCCCTTGGCGCAGGGATTTCTACCCCAAGGGCCTGCGCCAGGATGACGAACTGGCCTTCGCATCGAAGGCGGTCACGACCATCGAGATCAATGGCTCGTTCTACAGCCTGCAAACGCCCGAACGCTATCAAGCCTGGCATGACGCCACACCCGATGACTTCGTCTTCGCCGTCAAGGCACCGCGATACATCACCCACATCCGCAGACTCAAGGACATCGACACGCCATTGGCCAATTTCTTCGCATCCGGGCCGCTTCTTCTGGGCAACAAGCTCGGCCCGTTCTTATGGCAGTTCCCTGCCAACATGCGCTTCGACGCTGAGCGATTCGGTGCATTTCTGCAGCTGCTACCGCGTGACCGAGCCGCTGCCAAACGTAGCGCCAATGGCTGCGAGCAACGCCTGCAAGGTAACGGCGGTACGCAGATAAGCGGGAATGCACCCCTACGCCATGCGGTGGAAATACGTCACGAAAGCTTTCTGTGCGATCGCTTCGTGGAACTGCTGCGCCAGCACAACGTTGCCTTGGTGGTGGCCGACAGCGCGGGTAAGTGGCCTTACGTCGAAGACGTCACCGCAGACTTCATGTATATGCGCCTGCATGGCGATGTCGAACTCTATAGCAGCGGGTATACCGTCAGCGCGCTTCGCCGTTGGAAGAAACGTATCGAACAGTGGACTGAGGGAAGCCAGCCCGAAGACGCACATCTGATCGTACAAGGGCCGCCACCCCGGTGCCCAACGCGTGACGTGTACTGCTATTTCGATAACGATCAGAAAGTCCATGCCCCTTACGACGCGCGCCGACTGCTGGAAAAGATGCACTTGGACCACGAATTGATGACCGAGCCGGGCGCCGAGCCGGAGGTTAAGCTGTGAACCCTACACTCCCCGCGCCAAACTGCATCATCGACAAAATCACCGCCGTGCACCGCCTGAACGTGCTGACGCTCAACGTGCACAAAGGCTTCACCTTCTTCAACCGCCGCTTCATCCTGCCGGAGCTGCGCGATGCGGTACGGGCCACAGACGCCGACCTGGTGTTTCTCCAGGAAGTGCATGGCAGCCACAAGCAGCATGCGATCAGTCATCCCGCCTGGCCGGAGGCGCCCCAGTACGAGTTTCTGGCAGACAGCATGTGGCCGCAATTCGCCTATGGGCGCAACGCCGTCTACCCCCATGGCGATCACGGCAACGCCTTGCTCTCCAAATTCCCAATCGTAGGTTCAGAGAACCTCGACGTATCGGTCGAGGGAAACGAACAGCGAGGTCTGCTGCACTGTCAACTGGAGGTGCCGGGCCATGACGAGGTACATGCAATCTGTGTACACCTGGGGCTACGGGAGGCACACCGCCAGAAACAGGTGAGTTTGCTGTTCGAGTTGCTCGACCGCCTGCCTGCCAAGGCGCCCGTGATCATCGCCGGGGATTTCAATGACTGGCGTCTGAAGGCAGATGCCGTGTTGTCAGAGCGCCTGATTGAGGCATTTGGCGAGCGTTTCGGCTCGCCGGCCCGCAGTTTTCCCGCGCGCCTGCCGCTGCTTCGGCTCGACCGGATCTACGTGCGCAATGCCATGCCCCATGCTGCAAAGGTTTTATCCAACTATCCGTGGTCGCACCTGTCCGACCACGCCCCCTTGGCTGCGGAGATCAACGTGTGAAAAGACCTTGGGTCGATGGCAACAGCGTCGAGCTGTTGATCAATGGTGAGGCGTTCTACCCGCGAGTCTTCGAGGCCATGGGCCAGGCGCGCGATGAAATTCTCCTTGAGACATTCATCATCTACGAGGACAAGGTTGGCCATCAGTTGCAGCGTGCCCTGATCGAGGCAGCGCAACGCGGGGTTCGTGTCGAAGTGGTTGCCGATGGGTATGGCACCGCTGACCTGTCAGCTGAATTCATCGGAGCGATGACCGAAGCGGGGGTGAGGTTTCACTTGTTCGATCCCCAGCCTCGTCTGGCTGGCCTGCGCACCAACCTGTTCCGCCGCCTGCATCGCAAAATCGTCGTGATCGACGGGGAGCGTGCGTTCATTGGCGGCATCAACTATAGCGCCGATCATCTCGGCGACTATGGGCCGATGGCCAAGCAGGACTACGCCGTGGAGGTCACCGGTCCAGTGGTCGCCCAAGTGCATGCCGTGAGCCGTCGACTGATGTCGCCGGTGCTGGAGCCCCCAAGCGAGGTGCGCCCGGTTACCGACCCCACTGGCGACATCACCGCCGTGATGGTAGAGCGGGACAACGGCCAACGCAGCACAGCGATCGAAGCGTATTACCTCGAAGCCCTGCGTGGCGCTCGTAAGCGCATAGTGGTAGCCAATGCCTATTTTTTCCCAGGCTATCGCCTATTGCGCGAACTGCGTAACGCCGCGCGTCGAGGGGTTGAAGTGACCCTCATCATGCAAGGTGAGCCGGACATGTGGTGGGTGCGTACGCTGGCTCGCCTGCTCTACAACTACCTGCTTCGCGATGGGGTGCGGATCCATGAGTACTGCCGACGCCCCCTGCACGGCAAAGTCGCGCTGGTGGACGACGAATGGTCCACGGTCGGCTCGAGCAACCTCGACCCGCTGAGCCTGTCGTTCAACCTTGAAGCCAACCTGTTCATCCGCAGCCGCGCCTTCAACCAACAGCTCCACGACCATTTGCAGTCGCTGGCCAGCGAACAGTGCAAGACGGTCACCCTTGAGCGAATGATCCGCGGCTACTGGTGGCGGGCGCCGCTGATCTTCTTGAGCTTCCATGTCATACGTCACTTCCCGCGCATTGCCGGCTGGCTACCTGCGCATCGCAAGCGCCTGAAGACGCCAGGGCAAGCGGTGGAGACCCAAGGCAACCTGCACGGGGGCAACACCTGATGGAACGAAAACGTTGGCAAGTGTGGGCCAAGCGTCTGTTCACGGTCCTGTTCCTGATCCTGATCCCGGCGTTGTTGTTCACGCTGGCGCGCAACCTGGACTGGAACGAGGTACGTGAATCGCTGTTGACCTACAAGCCCGGCACATTGGCTGTCGGGTTGGTCATGGCACTGATGAGCTTCCTGATCTTCGCCAGCTATGACCTGTTGGCTCGTGCCTATACCGGTCACAAGTTGCCGGTGCGTCAAGTGCTGCCGATCGCTTTCGTGTGCTACGCCTTCAACCTCAATTTCACCACTTGGGTAGGCGGGGTCGCGTTGCGCTATCGGTTATATGTCAGGCTCGGGCTCGATACCCCCACCATCACACGCATCCTGACCTTGGGGCTATTGACCAATTGGATGGGCTACATGCTGCTGGCAGGCGGCGTGTTTGCAATGCGCCTGGTTGAGTTGCCGGCAAACTGGGCCGTCGGCACCACCGGGCTGCAGCTGATTGGCTTTGCGTTGCTGGCCATCTCGATCGGCTACCTGCTAGCCTGCGGTTTTGCCAAAAAACGCACTTGGCGCTGGCGCGAACATGAACTGACGTTACCCTCGCTGCGCCTTGCGCTATGCCAGGTGGCCTTGGGTGCCAGCAACTGGGCAATGATGGCGCTGCTGATCTTCTGGCTGCTGCCAGATCAGGCATTCTATCCCTCCATTCTGGGGGTGCTGTTGATCAGCTGCGTGGCCGGTGTAGTGGCCCACATACCGGCAGGGCTCGGGGTGCTGGAGACGGTATTCCTAGGCTTGCTCCAAGGACAGATTCCACAAGGCAGCCTGGTTGCAGCCCTATTGGCCTATCGAACCTTGTACTACCTGATACCGCTGGTGTTGGCGGTCATCACCTACCTCGTGCTGGAGAAGCGCGCCAAGGCCATGCGCCGGCAAGACTCGGCAGCACCAACGTGATTGATAGGTAAGTAGAGCAGGGATAGCGCAGATCCCGACTTAGCTCAGCTCCTTGGAGCGGTCTTGCCGGGGCGCCGGTGAGGCCGCGCCCACACACGGAAATTCGCTAGCTATCACAAACAATGCAAAGCAGGTTGAACAGGCCGGGTCTGCCCGAGCAGACCCGGCTCAATATCCCTCACGGCGAAATAGGATCGCTCGCAGGGAAAGTCTCATCCAGTGCATTGTCTACACTGGTTTCCTTCTTTTGCTCGACCTTGCCACAGGTACAGTCTGGCATGCGGCATGGCTCGCCGTTGCGGTGTCCGGTTGCACACGCTTCGCAACAGTAGGCCTTGCCATTCTGCGGCAAGGTGCTCACCGTGCAGGAACACTCGGTACAAGCGCAGCGTAATTCGCTCATGATCAGCTCCTTTCGTCTTCTTCAATTGCATCATCAGTCCACGGTTTCCCGTCAAGCGGGTTGGTGCGGGCCAGTTCTGCTTCGTCAAGGCCACGGCCGCCGCCGATTTCGATCGCGTCAACTTCGGTCAGGGCCTGATCGGCAGGGCCGCCATATCCAGGCTCATGAGGATCTCGGGCGCCGGTCTCATCCAGCAGCGTGTCCGGGCTCAGGTCGTCATCGGTGACGCCGTCCTCATGCAGGCTGTCGGTCAGTGCCTCGCCGCCGGTCAAGCCGCTCTGGCGCACCCGTTCCTCCGGAAACTCCTGCTCCACTTCACTTTCTGGCCGCTCATCACCTACCCGTCCCTGACGGTCATCAAGGCGATCACTGAAGTTCAGCTCATGCACGCTGCCCATTCGATCCTCGATGTCATCGATCTCGGTCGGGGTATAGGCTTTGGGTTCATCGTGTCTGGACATTACGCCTCTCCATCAGTTGGCTTACCCAAAGTCGACTGCTCTGCACCCAGGAAGATTCAGAGTTTTACGCGGCTACCGGCGGTTTTTTGAACTCCAGCGCTGTTCGCCACCTCCCAAGATCAAGACAGCGCAGGTTCCGGAGTTCCCATGGCCAAGCCCCTCGAGGAATACGCGCGCAAGCGCGATTTCAACGCCACGCCTGAGCCGAGCGGCAAATCCGGCCGCACCAAAGCGGCCCACGCATTACAGTTCTGCATTCAGAAGCATGACGCCAGCCATCTTCACTATGATTTCCGGCTGGAACTCGACGGCACGCTTAAAAGTTGGGCGATTCCAAAAGGCCCTTCCCTGGATCCGAAAGTCAAACGCCTGGCCGTGCATGTCGAAGACCATCCGCTCGATTACGCCACGTTCGAAGGCCATATTCCGGAAGGTCACTACGGTGGCGGCGATGTCATCGTCTGGGACCGTGGCGTCTGGGAGCCGGACGGTGATCCGCGTGAGGGGTACGAGAAAGGAAAGCTACGCTTTCGTCTGCAAGGCGAGAAGCTCGCTGGCATGTGGAACCTGTTCCGAACACGGCTGGCAGGCAAGAAAGAGCAGTGGATGCTGGTCAAGTCAAACGACAGCCAGGCCCGCAGTGAGGCGCAGTACTGTATCGTCGAGGAACAGCCCGACAGCGTGCTGAGCGACCGGACATTGACCCCCAAGCCTTCTGCGAAGACGGCCAAACGGGCTAAAAGTAAGCCTGCCCCGGCCAAGCAGGCCGCCAAGTCCAAGTCCAAGTCCGGTAAACTACCAGACCACCTACAGCCGCAGTTAGCCATGTTGGTCGATTCACCGCCTTCCGGGGAGTGGCGGTATGAGGTGAAGTACGACGGATATCGCATCCTTGCGCGCATTGAGGGCGATGATGTACGGCTCTACACCCGCAATGGTCATGACTGGAGCGCCAAAATGCCCGGCCAGGTCGCTGCGCTACGCGCATTAGGTGTGGACTCTGCGTGGCTCGATGGCGAGATGGTCGTCAATGACGATCAAGGGGTTGCAGATTTTCAGGCCCTGCAGAATGCATTCGATACCGCTCATGATGAACAAATTACCTATTACGTCTTCGACCTGCTGTTCCTGGGCGGCCAGGATCTACGCACCCTTCCCTTGCAGCAGCGACGCGACGCGTTGAAGCGTTTGCTCGAGCACAACACTGCGGACAACCTCAACTACTCCGCAGACTTCGACGAGCCGGTCGAAGCGTTGCTTGAAAGCGCCTGTACGCTGGGCCTTGAAGGCCTGATAGGTAAGCGCGCCGACAGCAGCTACACAGGCAAGCGCAGCGCCGACTGGATCAAACTCAAGTGCAAGCGGCGGCAAGAGTTCGTGGTAGTGGGCTATACCGACCCCAAGGGGAGCCGCAATGGGTTCGGCGCCTTGCTGTTGGCTCTGCACGAGGGCGACGGGGGCACGCTGCGTTACGCCGGCAAGGTCGGCACCGGCTTCAGTACCACCACTCTGGATACGCTGCACGCACGACTCGAACCCCTGCAGACCGCCAGCCCCCCTGTGGCCAACCCCCCCACTGGAGCCGAGGCCCGCGGTGTACATTGGCTCAAGCCCACCTTGCTGGCCGAGATCGCTTTTGCCCAGATGACGCGTGACGGTGTAGTACGCCACGCGGTATTTCACGGCTTGCGCGACGACAAGCCGGCCACTGCTATCGACCTGGAGCGCGCCATGCCGAGCAAGACCGTCCATAAGCGCAAGGCGGCCAAGGACACCGATACGCTGGGCGACCTGCGCCTGACCCACCCTGATCGCGTGATCGATCCCACCTCAGGCATGACCAAGCGCGACGTCGTCGAATACTACGCCCAGGTCAGCCAATGGATCTTGCCGCACCTCAAGCACCGGCCGGTTGCGCTCGTACGCGCGCCAGACGGCCTCGCCGGGGAACTGTTTTTCCAGAAGAACGCTGGTCAGCTGCACATTCCAAACGTGCGTACATACGACAAAGAGCAGGCCGGCCAAGCCGCCATGGTGATCAACCGCCCCGACACCTTGCTGGGCGCTGTGCAGATGAACATGCTCGAACTGCACACCTGGAACGCCACGGACACACACTTCGACCGGCCAGATCGTTTCGTGCTCGACCTGGATCCTGACCCGGCCCTGCCCTGGAAAGCGATGCTGGAGGCCACGCAGCTGACCTTGACCCTGCTGGACGAACTGGGTCTGAAGGTGTTCATCAAGACCAGCGGGGGCAAAGGTATCCACCTTGTTGTCCCGCTGACGAGAAAAGCGAGCTGGGACGACGTCAAGGATTTCAGTCACGCCATCGTCACCTACCTGGCAAAACTGTTCCCTGATCGGCTCACCGCGGTGTCCGGCCCCAAGAACCGTGTGGGCCGTATCTTCATCGACTACCTGCGCAATGGCAAAGGCGCCACCACGGTGTGTGCCTATTCGCTGCGTGCTCGCGAGGGCTTGCCGGTTTCAGTGCCCGTCTGGCGTGAAGAGCTGGCGCAGCTCAAGGGGGCCAACCAGTGGACCATCGCCACCGTTGGCGAGCGACTGGCCGATGCCCAGGACCCTTGGGCCGACATGAGCAAGACCCGTCAATCCATCACGGCGCGGATGCGCAAACAACTTGGCCTCACGTGATGGCCGACGTCTACCGCTACAGGGAGTTTCGCGCATGAGCATGCCTCAGGACCACGACCTCACCCCGTTGGACCGCTTGTTGCGCACGTACGAGGAGCGGCTGCAGCCCCTCAATGTCGATACCCAGTCACTCGAATTGATGAAAACCTTGCGGTCCCAGTGCCTGGACGTGCTACCGCGCCCGGGTCACGGCAGGACGCTGGAGCGCTGGCAGACGTTGTCGCGCGTGGCCGGCTGTGACCTGGCTTTGGCCAAGCTCTATGAGGGCCACACTGACGCTTTGGCGATTCTGGCCGAATGTGGCGCTGGCCATCTTGTAGGCGATGGGATCTGGGGTGTGTGGGCCGCAGAGCCGCCGGATGCTCGCGCCGTCGTTGCATCCAGAGACGGAGATTGCGTTCGCCTTGCCGGGAAGAAGGCGTGGTGTTCGGGCGCCTTGCAAATCGACCAGGCCTTGATCACCGCCTGGGACGAGTCGGGTCTACCGCAGCTGGTTGCCATCCGCTTGTCCAACCCAACCCTGGGTCTGAATATCGAGCACTGGCAGGCCGTAGGCATGGCAAGCACCGCCAGCGTCGAGGTCGAATTCAACGACACGCCGGGTATGCTGGTCGGTACGGCGGGCGAGTATTTATCAAGGCCTGGCTTCTGGCACGGCGGCGCGGGCATCGCCGCCTGTTGGTATGGGGCGGCCGAAGCGCTGGCCGACTACCTGCGCGAGCATTGCCGCAAGCCCAAACCGGACTCCCACGCCGATGCGCACCTGGGCGCCGTGGATGCCGCCCTGTGCGGCGCTCGGGCGGCATTACGTGAATGTGCCGCCTGGATCGATCGCAATCCAGGCGCCGATGCCAGTCTCATCGTGCAGCGCGTGCGCGCCCACGTCGAACACGCCGTGGAGCACGTCATGCGACATGTAGGCCGCGCGTTGGGCGCAACACCGTTTTGCCGTAATGCACACTTTGCGCGGTTGAGCGCTGACCTGCCAGTGTTCATTCGTCAGAGTCACGCCGAACGAGACCTTGCAGCACTCGGCGCGCAGATCGCACAGCTTTCTTCCGGAGCATGGCAGCTATGAGTGAAGACCTGATCCAGTCCAATGACGGCACGCCCTGGTCAGCGTGGCAGCACTCGGCCCACCTGGCCCGGGCCACCTGGGTCTCTGCCCAGCAGCTCTGCCCACCGGGTCGACGCCTGGTACTGATCGCCCCACATCCAGATGACGAGATTCTCATGGCCGGTGGTCTGCTGGCCGATTTTGCAGGGCGCGAAGAGGACCTGGTGCTGATCTCGGCGACCGACGGCGAAGGCAGCCATCCTGGCTCGACTCGCTGGACAGAGCATCGCCTGCGTCGCGACCGGCCGCAAGAAAGCCGCAAGGCCATCGAGCAGCTCGGGCTGGACCCCAAGCGCATCGATTGGCGCCGCCTGCACCTGAAGGACAGTCAACTGGCCAGGGAGGAAGCCTTTCTGGTTAGCCACCTGACTCAGCTGCTGCGCCCGGAAGATGTGCTGATGACAACCTGGCGCGGTGACGGCCACTGCGATCACGAGGCGGTAGGCCGGGCCGGCGCGCAGGCAGCGTTGGCGCGTAAGGCCCAGTTGGTGGAAGTCCCCGTATGGGCATGGCACTGGGGCCAACCCGAGGATCCACGTCTGCCCTGGGAACGTGCGCACCGCTTGCAACTCAATGAGGATCAGGTGGGGCGCAAGCGCAAAGCCATCGCTGCACACGTCAGCCAGTTCGAACCTGACGGTTGTACACCGCCGGTGCTACGCCCCAACTTGCTGGACTGCGTGCTACAGCCCTTCGAACTGGTCTTCTTGTAAAAGGATCTGCCATGAGTATCGATGCCCAATATTTTGCCGACCTGTATGCCGCCAATGAAGACCCTTGGGCTTTTCGTACCCGCTGGTATGAAAAACGCAAGCGCGACCTGGTCATGGCCAGCCTCCCCCGGCAGTGCTACGAGCGTGTGTTCGAGCCGGCCTGCGCCAATGGCGAACTCAGTGTGCTGCTCGCCGAGCGCTGTGCCGAGCTGGTGTGCCAGGACCTCGACCCGAAAGCCGTGGGCCTGGCCACTGATCGCCTGGCCGATATCCGCCACGCACGGGTAGAACGCGCTCGCCTGCCTGCCGACTGGCCGGGCGGGCGTTTCGATCTGATCGTGCTCAGCGAAGTGGGGTATTACCTTGATCCCACCGACTGGTTGCAGGTGATCGAGCAGTCTGTTGCCAGCCTGTCCTATGATGGAGGCCTGTTGGCGTGCCACTGGAAGCATCCAATCGCCGGGTGTCCGCAGGACGGGCGCGAGGTGCATCGGATGCTGTCCAAACACCTGCCGCTATACCCGGTGTTCTGCCACGACGAGGCCGACTTCATCATGGCCTACTGGTCCAACCAACCCAGCGTGGTAGACCTTGACGAGACGTGCGTATGATCGGCGTCGTCATTCCGGCACACAACGAGGCCCGGCGTCTGGGGCGATGCCTGAAGGCCGCCTCGGCTGCTGCCCAATACGCTGCGGCGGCAGGTCATCACGTCGCCATTCTGGTGGTTCTGGATCGCTGTACCGACGGCACCGCCGCCGTCGCACAGCGCCACGGAGCACACACCTTCGCGATCGAAGCTGGCAACGTCGGTATGGCCCGGCGCGCGGGTGCCGAATGGATGCTCGCGCGCGGTGCGACTTGGCTTGCCTGCACGGACGCAGACAGCCAGGTCCCTGCCCACTGGCTGACGGCACAGCTCGAATGCGGCGCTGAAGTCGTGTGCGGTACGGTCCACGTGAGCCACTGGCAGCCTTGGCAAACCGCTGCGTTGCGCAAACTCTATCTGAGCCGCTACGAGGCACGTGATGGTCATCGTCATATCCATGGCGCCAATCTCGGCGTGAGCGCACAGGCCTATCAGAGCGTCGACGGGTTCCAGCCTCTGGCGGCCCACGAGGATGTGCGTCTGGTCCGGGACCTGGAAGCGCTGGGGGTACCGATCAGTTGGTCAGCCGGGCACAGTGTGGCTACCAGCAGCCGACGCGAGTGTCGCGCACGCGAAGGGTTTGGCGATTACCTGGCCGGCCTGCAGGAGCACCTGCAGGCCAAGCACTTGTGACTGCCGTCAGGAAGCATTGCGCGTGCGTTTGGCGGGCCTCTTCGCTGCAGCAGGTTTCTTTTTGGAAGGCGCAGGGCCTTTGCCGCCGAGGCTGCGCTTGAGCAGCTCGGTGAGGTCGATGATATCTGCGCCCTTCTCGCCGCCGGTGTCCTCGCCTTTTTCCACCGTCTCGATCTTGCCCTTGCTGGCCTTTTCGGCAACCAGTTCCATGATCGTGTCTCGAAACGCGTCATGATACTCGTCCGGTGACCAGGTGCCGGCCATGTCTTCAACCAGACGTTTGGCCATATCCAGCTCTCGTTTGTCCACTTTGGCCTTGGTCACTGTAGTGTCCAGTTCGAGCGTGTCGAGCCCACGCACCTCATCTGGCCAGCGCAACGTGATCATCACCAGGGCCTCGTCCAGGGGCCGGATGAGTGCAAGGTGCTGGCGGGTGTGGAGTACGACTGTCGCCAAGGCCACTTTGCCGGTGGTAGCCAGCGTTTCGCGCAAGAGCGCGTAGACCTTGCCCCCACGCCGGTCAGGGCTCAGATAGTAAGGGGTATCGAAGTGCTGAAGGGGAATGTCCCCCGCATCCACGAACGAAAAGATGTCGATCGTCTGGGTGGCTTCCGGGCGCGCCTTGCGGATCTCCTGTTCACTGATCACCACATAGCGGCCCTTCTCGTACTCCACGCCCTTGACGATGTTTTCCTTGTCAATGTCCTTCCCAGTGACCTTGTTGATGCGCTTGTAGCCCACCGGGTCCATGCTGCGCTTGTCCAGCCAGTCGAAATCAACGCGTTCACTGCTGACGGCGGAATTGAGCGCCACGGGTATGTGTACCAAACCGAAACTGATGGCGCCTTTCCAGATTGCCCTGGCCATTGACATGCTCCCTGAGTGATCTGCTGATACCTCAAGTGACTGCGCTACTTGGGCAAAGGTTTAACCGCAGCGCTGGGTGGCTAACACAGCCATTGAACAGAAACTCAGCCAGGATTGAAGAGCACCCGCTTGAAGGCTTCGGCCGCCAAGTGCACCTGCACGGACCAGTCGCTGGCCGCATCACTCCCGGCATCGTCCGAGATGTATTTCAGACACACGAACGGGATGTTCTCGGAGCGTGCGATGAGCGCCAGCGCGTAGGCCTCCATGTCGACCACGTCATAAGGTGCATCACCGTGGCTGATCTCGAAGTTGTCCCCGGTGCCACAGGTTTCTACGGGTAAACCTGAAATGGCCAGCCCATGCTCGAGCACGACAGGGATGTCGGACAGCGGTGTTTCGTAGCGCGCAAACCCGAGGGGCGTGACGTCCATGTCACGCTGGACGAACCGTGTGCAGCACACCAGGCTGCCCTTACCATGCAGCCGACTGCCTGCCGAACCGAGATTGACGATGAGCCTGGGCCTGCGCGTGGTAACGGCGCGGGTAAGTGCAATCGCCGCGTTGACCTTGCCAATGCCGGTGAAGACCGTATTCATATGCCCGAACAAACCACCCGCCTCTGCCTCCAAGGCGAAGACGAACAGCGTGTCTTCAAGGGCTACACGTGGGAACAGCGGGGTCAGCATCATGGTTACGGTCCTTGGCACAACGGTGATGGATCCCGCTATTCTCATTGAACCGGTGGTGAAATCAAACACCTACGCACGAAGGCCGGACTGCCAAAGAGGCACCCGGCCAGAGTGCCCCTGCAAGCAGCGGTAAAGATGAAATGTGTGATGTGATACCGAACCCCGGAGACCGCTGTGCGCCCCATGGGGCACATCTGGATATCGCTCAATCCTGTACCATCACCGATTACGCGTAACCGTCAGTGCCACAGCCGCAATACGTTCGACTCGCTCATAGCCTGGCTCCAATAATTGCTCGCCGAACACGTCAGGGTCGATCTCTCGATAGACCCAGGAAAATTCAGGGCCGGCCAGTTGCTCGCGAACGCCTTCGAGCAAAGCGTCCTGCCCCTCAACGATGGCAACGCCGGTATAGAGCAACAGTGATCCTCCCACGGTCAGTCGCGCAAGGCTCTGCTCGATGATGCGACGCGACAAGTCAGCCCCAAGCGATCCTCCGCCATGACGATACGTGCGTTCCCCGTCATCAAGCATGTAGGGAGGATTGGCCACGATCAGGTCGAACTGACCCGTCACGTCCTGGAGAATATTGCTGTGTTGAACAGAGACATTACTGACGTCGGCGAGGGCTGTATTGACCGCAGTAAAACGCAATGCATTGGGATTGATGTCCACGGCGGTTACCTGTGCATGCTGCGCAGCCCGGGCGATCACCAATGCGCCCACCCCTGTGCCACAGCCGATGTCCACCGCACGCTCAATGCGCTTGAGGGTCGATTGCAGGTGATCCTGGATCACATGGGCGAAACGATAGCTGTCAGGGCCAAAGAACACCGCATCGCTGGCCTGCGTAGGGTAAGCCGAGTGCACCAGCATCACCCCGTCCAGGGTCGACCAACGGACGGTGCTGGCCAGCAGGTCTCGATGAGTGTTCACTACGCCGGCGGTTTTCATCAGGTCGAGCTCATCGTCCGACAGTATCGAGGCGGCAAACGGCCGACTCCAACCAAACACATCGCGGACGGTGCAGGCCTTCTCGGCGCCTGGCCGGGCGTTGACCAAAGCATGGGTTGCGGGTGTCACGCAGGTAAAATGATAACCATCGGCGCGAAGGCGCTTACCCAACTGGAGTAAGGCCTGGTCTGCGGCTGTCTGAGATGAATCGAGGGGCATCAGTGAGATCCTTCCTGGAGCAGGCCAGTGGCCTGTATGTAAGCCCGGGTCGCGACCAATCCTTCGGGCGTCGCATGTTTGTTGCCGGACATGGCACCGATCAGCGTATCCATGTCGTAGTCCGCAGTGCACGGCCGTCGATTACTCGACGTCTGGTCCTGCAATTGCAGGGCTGCCTCCCAGGTACCCGGTAGCACCCGGCGAATGCGCGATTGCGACCCTGCGGCGATCCAGTCGTGCCACAACTGCTTCTCGTAGGCGGTAAATACACCATACATGGGCGCGGTCGGCCCCTCGATCAGTTTCCACCAGCGGCTTTGCTCGGGAGCCTCGCCTCGGCGAATCCAGCCTTGGGCCTGCATGGCTTCAAGAAAGGCCGGCATGGCGCCTGGCTCGGCCAGCCACTGATTAATGGTGCGTTTTTGCAGACGGCAGTGGTCCGAATGCATGAACTGACCGAAATTGCGCTTGTGTTCCAGGGCCTGGAGCAGCTCTGCTTCCAAGTCGAAACGTGCGATGAGCGCAGGGGTGCTGATCCCCAGATCATTGAGCCGGTAGCCCCGACGGACGCGCTCATAAAAACCCGCCACGTCATCGGCCGGGCACAATTGGCGCAGCGCCTGGAGCGACAGATGGGCATGCCCGCTGGCGGCATTGTCGATGGTGACATGCAGCTGGAAGTAAAATCCGTCGATACCCAGCTCTGCCAATTCGTACGTTGTAATCAGCAGATGCAAAGGCGGCTGTTCATAGCCAAGGTTGTAGCCAATCACTTCGGGTAGATAGTCCTGGCCATACTCGCCGAGCGCCAATTGCAAGGATGCCTGCAAGTAGCGACCATCCTCCAGGTCCGGACGCTCCAGGCAGCCGAGCCGGCTCATCAGGCGCTGGTAGATTAATACATGGTTGCAGCGAGGATCACCGCTGCCCAGTTCTTCGAGGTACGTACGGATAAGACCGTGATAGCGTGGATCTTGCCATTCCCGCAAAGCACTGAACAGCCAGGCACCGTCTACAACCTTAGTGGGCTCAACTTGTTGCAGGAACCACAAGGCCTGGGCCCGGTTAGCAAAAAAGCGCCGCGGGCCGCCCTGCTTGCGCTGATCCAGATAGGCTTTGTAGCCCTCGGCCACACCGGCAGCGTGTTGCAAACTCCAGGCGTCGAGTTGCGCCGGATCATCTGGCAAGTCGTCAGGCATGTCCTGAGCTTGCTCCAATTGGGCATCAAGCCAGGCCCGGCTGCTGGTGTCATGGCCCTCGAGCAAGGCGTGGTAACGGTCCTTCAGGCTGGGGGCGACAGATGGGGCTTGGACCATCGCGGCGGTCTGGCGGGTCATGACCGTCATGGCATATTCCTCGTGCGCGTATTATTGATTGGCTTTCTGCCCTGTCATCGGCTCAGGGGCTGGCGCAGAACGGGGTGCAGCGTTTTCATCGGGTTTTTGCATCTGCAAGGACGGCTTGCTGGCATCGGAATCCTTGCCGGGGTGATTATTGTCGCGGTCAAAACAACCGCCGACGATGGTCAAGGCGCCCATCAGTGTGATCAGTGGGAATGTGCGCATGGCCGGCTCCTTGCTCGAGTAAACGCAGTGCCAGGCGGGCCTGGCACTGCAAGGCTTCACTTATGACTTGCCGCCTCTGCGGCCCGACTCGCTGGAGTGGCCAGCGTTTGCTTGGCCCCCCTTCTTGCCGGCTTCGGAAGCCTTCTCGCGGTCATTGGCGAAGTTGCCCGAATTTTTGCTACCGCCTTGGCTGCCCTGCTGGTTACCGCTACGGCTATTGTCTTTAGTGGCCATGATCTGAAACCTCTTATGACTTCGGAATGCACGGCGCCAATGCCGTACATGAATTGGGAGTCCGGACGTCCGCCAGGATTCGCATTATCGAGAAGGCTTCGGACAAACGGCGTTAAACAAGGGTATGCCCAATAGTTCGCGTCCCCGTCACCGGCCTGGCGTTTTGTCCCATCGGCCCTGCTGGCCACCTAGCCAATGACCGGTTGCGGCCCAGCTAACGGCGAGTGTCGCCCCGATCAACATGGCCACTTGTGGATGGTCCCCGATAAGGTCCAGGCCCCGCTTTATCCAACCGCTGACCGCGTCACCGCCTCGATACACCACGGTGTCGATGAAGTTCTTGGCCTTGTATTTGTCTTCGGCGCTGACCACCGTGAACAGCATCTCGCGTCCTGGCCGTACCAGGGCGTACTCGCCGGCACGCCGTACGACCATCACGATGACGAACAAAACGAAGACAGGTGACAAGGCCAAACATACGAACCCAGCGGCCATGACCAGGGGCACTGCGACCAGCAATACCCTCACACCCAGGCGTCGGGCGAGTCGACCGGTGAGAAACAGCTGCGTCAGAATAGCCAGTGCCTGAACGATTGCATCTATGGCGCCGAACACCTGCGTCTGGCGAGTGCGGTCGGTAAAGGTTTCACTGACGATGCGGGCCTGTTCGAAATAGAGGAATGTACTGACACTAGCCAGCAGCACGACGAACACGGCGATCCCGAGCAAATACGGCGTACGCATCACCGCCGCTGCGCCTGAAAACGGATTGCCACCCAGCGCGCGGCCTTCATGGGGGGCTTCGCGGGTCGGTAGAGGGTTAGTCGTACGCCAATGCTGCAACACCCAGGCGGCCAGTACGCTGCCCAGCAGCAGTATCGCCGCGAGCGTCAACAAACCGGGGTGTCCAAGAGGCGCCACCAGCAGTGTGCCGAGCAGCGGCCCGCTCAGCCCGCCCAGGCTTGCTCCTGCTGCCATTACACCGAACAGGCGCTTGCCTTGCTCGGTGCTGAACAGGTCGGCAAGCACACTCCAGGCCAGTGAGATACTCAGTAGATTGAATACCGACAACCAGATATAAAACGCTCGTGCCACCCAAGGCCCGTCGGGGTGGCGTGCCAGCAACGCGGCAAAGGCGAGCAAGTTGCAGATGAAGAAGCCATAGGTCCAAGGCAGTATGTACCGGCGTCGTACACGGGAGGCCAGCCAGCCAAACACAGGCAGGCATACCACAGTGGCGATGAAGGTACCGGTGAACAGCCATTGCAGGTTTTCGACACCACCGGCAACGCCCATGGTTTCACGTACGGGCCGCAGCATGAAATAACCCGTGAACAGCATGAAGAACAGCAGGCTGCCTGCCAGAACGGCTGGCGCCTCCCCGGGCCGCATGTCCAGCATCCGCTGCAGGCGCTGCCGCCACGTCACCATGATGTCAGGAGAACTGCTCGATGAGCGCTTGCTGCTGCGCTTGGGTCAGCAACGGGCCCTGCCCTGCCTTGAGCTGGTCCAGTTGACGGTCCAGTCGGCCAGTAGCCGGTATGACGGCGGTGACCGCCGGGTGGCTGAGGGCGAACTTCAGGAACAGCTGTGCCCAGCTACCGATGCCCTGCTCCTGTGCCCATTCTGGAAGCGCGCGGTCCTTGACCGTGGCGAACAGACGACCGTCATCGAAGGCGCGGTTGATCAGCACCGCCACACCCTTGTCACGGCACAGGGGAAGAAGCTCACGCGCAGCGCCGGGGGCATTGACCGCGTAGTTGATCTGGATGAAGTCCAGGGCCTGGCTGCGCACGATTGCGGCCACTTCATCGTGCCCAGCGTTCAGATAGTGGGTAATGCCCACATACCGCGTCTTGCCCTGTTGCTTGAGTTCACGTGCATAAGGTAACTGCTGCTGCCAGTCACGCAAGTTGTGCACCTGTAGCAGGTCCACGCTGTCCGTGCGCAGGCTGCGCAGCGTGCCGGCCCATTGGGCCTGGGCATCTGCGCGGCTGTTGGCGGCGATCTTGGTGGCAATGAAGCACTGGCGGTGCCACCCGCCTTCGTCGAGCAACTGCCCCAGGATACTGTCTGCTCCGCCATAATTGGGAGAGGTGTCGATCACCCGCCCGCCACCTGCGAAGAAGGCTTCAAGCGCTTGATACAGCTGCCGATAGTCCGCTGAGCCTGCCGCGACTTCGAAGCTGCCTGACGTGCCAGCGCCGATCACCGGCAGTCGCTCATCCGTTGACGGGATGGGGCGCGACAGCATGCTCGCCGGTGCAGCTGCGCTCAGCCAGGGACTGGCGGCCAGCAGACCGATCGCAGCGCCTGCACGTAGGACTTCCCGACGTCCATACATAGGAACTCTCCGGTAACACAGCGGAAATATCCAATGCTAGTTCTTCATAGACGCCTTGCGATCATCTTGTGTATCTGGATGTTTAACGCTCAGCCTGCAACAGCAGGCGCAGATCCACAACATCGTGCGTCATCGGCGGGCACCAGTAATAGCCTCCGGTTAGCGGGCGGGTGAACTGATACAGAGCATCGATCACACCGTCTTCCATCCCACTCATGCGGCGCAACTGGACCTCGAACGAGGTGAAAGACGTACCCAAGGCCACAAATGCCAGTCCCGCACCGCGGGTGTCAGCCCAGGAAACCGAGCGACGCACCATGAAAGCTTCGGGCGCGTAGCTTTCCTGGGCAGTACGCTTCACATGCGCTGACTCGGGCGCATCATCCAGCTCTTCGTTGTCGCTGAGGCGACGGCCGATGATGTTGTCCTGCACCTGCTGAGGCAGCGATTTGAAATACTGCATGTCGTGCTTCCACAGCTGAAATGCGGCGAAGCTCGACCCCTGCAACCCTGGCGCACCTTCACCCAGGATGGCGGCCTCGATGGCGTCATCGCCACTGGGGTTTTCCGTGCCGTCTTCGTAGCCGGTCAGATCCCGGCCGCCTTGGTGAAGGAAACCATCAACGTGATCAACCAGCGCGAACGCCGGGCTTAGAAGGCGCTCCAGCGCCTGGGCCTGCAGATACAGGTCCCCGCGTTCGTCACCCCGCAACCATAGCCACAGCGCGTGCTGGGTACTGGGGTTCTCGACCGCGGCGTCCAGCAGCGGGAACGGGGTCAGGCCTTCGACGTGAGCGTTCAGCGCTTTTGCCAACGGCGCGCCCACACCCAGTGTCACGCGCAGGCCGTCGACATGGCCCAGCAAGGCGTCTAACGCCGCAGGCACGGCCTCGGTTGACTCGATGGAAAAGAACAGGTGACGCGCGTGCACCGGCACGGGCGTGGCAAGCAGACCTTGCTGATACGACATGAAGAGCGAGTCCTGGGCTGAAAAGCGCGCATGCTACTGCGCAGACCCAGACAGTGCAATGTATGCCCGGATCGGTAGGATCGCGGGGGAACTCGCTCAGCTAAAGCGCCTGTGCGCGTGAGATCTCAGTGACCGGCGTCCCTGTTGCGCCGCAGCTCGCGCACCAGGCGCTTTAGCGGAGGTGCGTAGAAAAAACCGAACGACACACCACCCTCGCGCCCTTTGACGGCATGGTGCAACCGATGGGCGCGGTGTAAGCGCGTCAGGTAGCGCCCCACCGGGCGCATCTTGCGCGGCCAATGACGGTGAAAAAAGCCATCATGCGCAATCACGTACAGCGCGCCGTAAGCCGCCACCCCGCCTCCGACCCATTGCAATGGCGCGTGCCCGGCCTTGCCAACCGCCACCAGTGCCAGCGAAATGACCGCCAGTGCCAGCAGGTAAACGTCGTTGGTTTCAAGCACGCCCAGGTGGGGTTCGTGGTGCGAGCGATGTAGCCACCAGCCCCAGCCATGCATGATGTACTTGTGCGCCAAGGTGCCGACACCCTCCATGGCCACCAGTGTGCCCAGCAGGACGAGGATATTGAACAGCATGAATCAGCCCGCGACGGTCCGTAAAAAGCAAAAGGTTAACCATTGAACGTGGATTTTTCCATCGTACCCGCCGGCTTGTCAGGCTTTTCCGGATGAAGCCATTGTCATGTTTTTACCCTTGACCTGATCAAGGGTCGGGCTTATCGTCCGCGCCGCACTTTTGCATTCATCAACAGGAGCCCTGCATTGGACACTAGCCCCAGTCGCTTGCGACAGGCCCACGCAGCGCGCTAGCCAGTCAGTCTCCCATGCTGCCTGGCCGAGTTGCCAAGGTAGCCGATGCACAGCATCGCCCCCTCCTTTCCCGTGGTCCTTTCGCATCTCTGGTTGTTACCACCGCGCCCTCCTGAGTGATGGCGTTGAAGCGGGCCTGTGCCCGCGGAAGAGGTTTGTTATGGATTGGAACGTATTCTTGCTGCGTGTCAGCACCGCCCTGCTGCTAGGGGCCTTGATCGGCGCCGAGCGTCAACTGCGTCAGCGCTTGACTGGCCTGCGCACCAATGGCCTGGTCAGCACGGGTGCCTGCCTGTTCGTGCTGATGACCCAGACGGTCCCGGGCATGGCACCTACCGATGCCTCCCGGGTGGCGGCCTATGTGGTGTCGGGCATCGGTTTTCTGGGCGGCGGCGTCATCATGCGTGACGGCTTCAACGTGCGTGGGCTGAACACCGCCGCAACGCTATGGTGCACCGCGGCCATTGGCGTGTTGTGCAGCTTGGGGCTGCTGCTCGAAGCAACCTTGGGTGCAGTGGTCGTGCTGTGCGCCAACATCTTGCTGCGCGATATTGCCCAGCGCCTCGACCGCCAGGAGGTGGTGCCTGCCACGGAGGTGGAGCAGCAGTTCGAGGTGCGTATCGTCTGTCGAGCCCAGGATGAAATTCAGGTCCGCAGCTTGATGCTGCACAGCTTCGGCGAGACTCAACTGCGCCTGCAGTCCTTGCATAGCGAGGACTTGGCAGACCCGGCCCGGCTGGAGGTGCGCGCCCAGCTACTGGGTACCTCACAGGCGCCAGCCCAGTTGGAGCGGCTGGTCAGCCGGGTCAGCTTGGAGAAAGGCGTCAGTTCGGTACGTTGGCAACTTCAGGCGTGAGGCCAGTGCCTGCCGGGGCTAGGCCGGGCTGCCCGCATCCCCATGCCGTACTTCAGGATCAGCAACCGCGTAGCGGTCCCGGCCCTGGCGCTTGGCTTCATACAGGGCCGCATCTGCCGCTTCCAATAGCTGCTGCGCACTCTGTTCACTGCGCGCGGGTTCCGCCACCGCAATACCCGCACTGAATGAAACAATCCCAAGTGGGCTGCCCGCATGCACCATCATCTCCTTGCGCAGGGCTTGCTGCAGCGACTCGACAAACGCCTTCGCTCCCCGTACATCCGTGTCGGGCAACAGCAAGGTAAATTCCTCGCCCCCGTAGCGTACCGCCAGGTCTGCCGGACGCTGGGCAGCCTGGCGCAGCAGTTCGCCAACGCGCTGCAGGCACTGATCGCCTGCCCCATGTCCGTAACGGTCGTTGTAGGCCTTGAAGTGATCCAGGTCGAGCATCACCACGCACACTGGGTACGCCTGTCGTCGGGCACGGCGCAGCTCGGCCTCGAACACCGCGTCCAACCTGCGACGATTGCCCAACCCTGTCAGGCTGTCGGTCAAGGCGAGGGTCTTGAGCGTCTGGTGTGCCTGGTGCAGGGCGCGCTCGATCACGATGCGTTCGCGCACCTGGCGCAGGACCACCCAACCGAACAACGCAAGGACCATGACCAGCACCAGTAACACGAGCAGCGATTTGATCGCGTCCTGGCGCCAGGGGGCGATGATCGACTCGCGAGAAAGGCCCGCTTCGACCACCAGTGGGTAGCTGGCCAAGGCTCGGTAGGCATACAGGCGCGGCGTGCCGTCGACAACGGCTACCGCTTCGACCAACCCCTGGGGAGCGTATGGCAGGTGGTGTTTGAAAATGTCGCTGTTGGCCAGGTTGCGTTCAAGCAGCGGCTCGACGAATGGACGCCGCACCAAAATCGTACCGTCGCGCTTGGCCAACACCAGCGCACCTCGCTCGTCGATCTTGAATTCTCCGTAGTAACGCACGAACCAGTCGACCTTGATGGTGCCAAGCAGTACCCCCGCAAAACGTCCATCCGGGTAATTCAGACGCCTTGAAATAGGTACGATCAGGTCACCCGTCGAGCGGCTGCGCACCACTGCACCGATACGAATGGCGCTGTCAGGATGGTCGCGGTGATAGATGAAGTAATCACGGTCGCCATTGTTAGCAGCTGGTGGCGTTGCCGACCGGTCCGTGACGAGCCAGCGACCGTGGCTGTCGTAGATGAACAGGCCGTGAAGTTGCGGAATGATGCGTACTTGCTGGCTGAGCAGCCCATGCAGGCGCTTGCGATCCAAGTGCTCGAACCCATCGCCCTCCACCCGCTCCACCAGCGCCGCGCTGATTGAATCGACCTGGCGAATGGCGTCCTCGGCATGCTGTGCGGTGGCCTGGGCCAGATTGGTCACCATGTTCGCGGCATTGTGGAACGCGTCCCGGTAATCACGCCAGATTCGCCAGCCCTCTACGGCTGCGAACGTCGTCATGACCACCAACATGAACGCCAGCACCAGGCGAAACAGGGCCACCGCTCGCCCCTGGCCCGCCAGCGCAAGGGCTGTCTCTTCGTCGGTCTGCCTGGCGCTTCGCATGCACATCCCCTGCACGTTCTTCGTCAACGCAGTTGACCACTACCACACCCTGATGATGCAAAAAAGATGAAACCTTTGGCCTGCGCGCGCCCTCAACAGTACGCGACACTGATGTCGCGCCATCGTTTAAGGAGTGAAACATGAGCAATCTCTTCATCAAGCGCGTCGGCCTTTCCATGGTGCTGGGCATGGCTTCGGTTCACGCCTTTGCTGCTAGCTCGGACGACTTCGTAGACGCGGCTACCGAAGCCGGCATCGCAGAGATCGTGACCGGTAAGCTTGCCCTGGAAAAGAGCCAGAACACTGAGATCAAGACCTTTGCCCAGCATATGGTGACCGACCATACCAAGGCCAACCAGGAGCTGGCAGACATCGCGAAAAAGCTGGACATCTCGGTACCCGATGACGCGGCCATCACCGACAAAGTGAAGAAAGTGATTCTGGAATGGCGTGACGAGTCCTTCGACAAGTCCTACGTGAACAATCAAGTCGATGCTCACGAGAAAACCGTCGAACTGTTCAAGAAGGAAGCCGCTTCTTCGGACAAGGCTGAGCTCAAGGCATTCGCTGCCAAGACCTTGCCTACCCTTGAAAAGCACCTGGAAGAAGCCAAGGCACTGCAAACCCATCACGGCAAGTGAGGCAAGCATGAGTAACGACGCACTGAAAAGCGAAATTCTGACTCGACTCAACCATGCTCACCCTCATGGCCTGGGCAAGGAGCTGCTGGACAACTACCGCGGTGAAAAAGCCGTGGCCGGCATGCTGAAATCGCTGCAGGACGATGGCCTGATCCACGATGGTAGCGTAAGTGTCGATGCTGATCATGAGGTGACGCTCAACTACCCGATCAAGCTCTCGGCCAAGGGTGTCGAGGCGGCCAAGCAGGCTGAAGGGGACAAACAGGCGCAAGCCTGACGTTCACTGGTCACCGCCGACAAAGCCCGCCCTGATATGGACGCATCATGTAAAAGGCCCTGATCTTAGCGACCAGGGCCTTTTGTTTGGTACGTGTCTTTCAGGTGTTCTTCTCTACATCCCGTGGCGGTTTAGCGGGGCCTTGCGGGTCCACCTGAGGATCATCGAGGTCAGGAGAGTCAGGGTCAAAGCCAAGATCATCCGGTTTCTCGGCATCGTCAGTCGAGTGAGGCCCGTGCTGCGTGCCGTGGGTTGTGCCTTGTTCGCTCATGCGGTCTTCTCCAAATGGCTGTCTAGGGAAGAAAGCCGGTGCGCCAGAAAGTTTTATTTATCTTCGCCATCCCGTAGCTGGTCTTGACACAGGCGCAGCGACGCTTGGTTCTCGGCCAACGCCCGCTCCAGCGCTTCAAGCTTGAGCGCCTGGTCCCGA
The DNA here is from genome assembly GCF_002425525.1 of Pseudomonas sp. UBA5568. Lineage (NCBI taxonomy): Bacteria > Pseudomonadati > Pseudomonadota > Gammaproteobacteria > Pseudomonadales > Pseudomonadaceae > Pseudomonas > Pseudomonas sp. UBA5568. The sequence goes on from NZ_DIMK01000054.1 coordinate 258,414, forward strand.
CACGACGCCCTACTGTCCTCCAGCACTCTGGCCTGCACATCCAGTTGGCGGCGTAGCTCGTCGCTCCCCCCCTGGGCCTGCGCCAGCATCGTGCGCAAGCCTTGGATCTGGGCGTCGCGCTGCTCAAGCAGCTGCTCCTGAGCCCGCCGTTCGTTGCTCGCCTGGCGGTTCTCGCCCAGCAGGCGCTCGTTATCACGGTGCAGGCGAGTGAGCTCGTCTTGCTTGACGATCATGGCCTGCTGTAACTGCCGTACCTCGACCTGCATCTGCTGCAGTTGAGCCTCGTGACGACGCTGCTCGTGCTCGCGCTGCTCGCGGCTTGCAGTGCGGTAGTGCTCAAGCGCATCGCGGGCGTGCCGGTGCTTGTCTTCCAGGGATTTGACCTGCTCATCCTTATCTGCAAGGCGCACCTGCAGTTCCCCCAAGGACTGGTTGAGGCTGGCGCTGCGCAGCTGCTCAGCCTGCAGCGTACTGAGGGTGCTGCTGAGTTTCTCCGATTCCGCGCGCAAGGCGGCTGCATCGATTTCGTGCTGTTGTTCAGCCGCTGCAAGCGCTTGCTGGGCTTTCGCCAAGGCCACTTCGAGCGCTTCACGCTGCTCGGTGAACACGCTTTCAGCGCGCTCGATCACCAAGTCCGCTTCGTCTTGCAGCTGCGTCGCCAACTGCCCTACCAGGCGGCTTAGCACCTCGCTGATTGGCGCGCCGCCCTCGGAGGGCATTGGTTGCTGACCGTTGAGCTCCTTGAGGTAGCGGTGAATGGTGGTTTTCGAGCCCGTGTTGCCTAGCTCGATGCGGATGGCATCGATACTGGGGTTCTCCCCCCTTGCGATCAGTGCCTGCCTGGCCTGTTGCACAACCACCTTGTTGATCCCGCCACGTGCCATACGCGCTCCTACGATTTCGTAATGTTGTATGTACTATGTAATTACATACTGATTTTGTTAGTTATTAGCCGGAAACACAAGACCTAGCTAACATGGAATAATCACGGCTTATCGAATGTGATACCGATTTTCAGCCCATCTTGAGCGTAATCAGCGCAGGTTGGCGTACACCCTGTGCTCGCGTGCCATACGGCGCCTTGTGCGAGCGAGCTCCCAGGGCCACCATAAGCGCTTCCTAAAAATGCACAGTGGTCCCGCATGTCGCTCGAGAACTACCAGGCCATCGCCGAAAGCATCGCCCTGCTGCTATATCCACACGCTGAAGTCGTCGTCCATGACCTGCAGACCCAGACGGTGGTGCATATCGCCAACAACATCTCCAAGCGAAGCTTGGGTGATGACTCGGCGATCGCCGAGGATCTGGGCGACCTGCTCGGCGGTGCCAAGCTGGGCCCTTATGAAAAGTTGAACTGGAACGGTCAGAAGGTCCGCTCCATCAGTACGGTCTTGCGTGATGAGCAAGGTGACGCGCGGCACTTGTTGTGCATCAACCTAGACCTGTCGGTGCTTGAAAACGCCCGCCAAGCGTTGGAAGCGTTCTTTCAGATGGGGCGCTTGGTCGAGCAGCCCCAGGCGCTGTTTCGTGATGACTGGCAGGAGCGCATCAATACCTTCATGCATGGCTGGCTCAAGGCGCGCACGTTGTCTCTGCAGACACTGCAGATGAAGGACAAGCGCAGTCTTGTTCAGGCTTTGCACGCCGAAGGCGCATTCGAAGGCCGAACTGGCGTGGACTATGTGGCCAATGTGCTGAACATGGGACGTGCGACGGTTTACAAATACCTGAAGGCGCTCAAGGCATGACGAATTTGATGCCGAGGCCTGCTCCGCGCTAAAAGAAGTGTTTGCAAGACTATAGACAACAGGTCTACCGTAGACGAAAATTCCATACGGAACCTGAAACTCATGTCCAATCCTGCAACGCCAACCGTTTGCGAAACTGACCTCGATGCTCTGTTCGAGGCAATCAAGCATGCTCATGCCGCATTGCGGCCAGCCGTGAGCACTACCCCGCTGACGCGCAGCCAGCCTCTATCGGCAACGACTGGCGTGGACGTATGGCTCAAGTGCGAACACCTGCAACCCACAGGTTCCTTCAAGTTTCGCGGGGCCAGCAATAAAGTCAGGCTTTTGCCAGAAAGTGCACGTGAACACGGCGTCATCGCCGCCTCGTCCGGCAACCACGGCCAGGCGCTGGCCCTGGCCGGCAAGACCGCCGGGGTTCCGGTGACCCTCTACACCACCACGACGGCGTCCACCTATAAAGTCGAAGCCATGCGCAACCTCGGCGCTGAAGTGATCTGCCTGCCGACCGACCCCTTGAGCGCGGAACTGGAAGCGGCCAGGCAAGCCCAGGCCAAGGGTGTGCCTTTCGTATCGCCCTATAACGATCTGCAGGTGATCGCCGGCCAGGGCACCATCGGTATGGAGCTGTTCGAGCAGGCGCCGGACCTGGACGCCGTGTTCGTCGCGGTGGGGGGTGGCGGCATGATCGCCGGCATCGGCGCTGCCCTGCGTACCCTGGCACCGGGTGTCGATATCATCGGCTGCTGGCCCGAGAATGATCCAGCCCTCGAGCAGTCGCTCAAGGCCGGCAAGATCGTCGAGGTCCCTGCCAGCGCCACGCTGTCCGACGGCACGGCGGGCGGTGTCGAGCCCGGCGCCATCACCCTGCCCCTGTGCAAGGCCTTGCTCACCGACACCGTATTGGTCAGCGAAGCGCAAATACGCGCCGCCATGCGCGACATCGCCAGTAGCGAGCGCTGGATCATCGAAGGCGCGGCAGCTGTCGCCGTGGCCGCCATGAAAAAATGCGCGCACCGATACCAGGGCAAGCGTGTGGCCGTGGTGCTGTGTGGGCGTAACATCGCCTTGGATACCTTCCTCGAGGCCGTGAAATGAAGCTGATCGCCAAGCCCCAGATCCTGACGAGCCTGGACACCGAGCGAGCACTGAGGGCTATCGAAGAGGGTTTTATCGCCTATTCCGCTGGCAACGTCCAGGTACCGCCCGTGCAAGCATTCACCTTCGCCGAAACCAACGGGGATTGCTGCATCAAGTCAGCCTACAAAGCCGGCAGCCCCACGTTCACTGTCAAAGTGTCCACCGGCTTTTACGACAACCCGTCCAACGGCTTGCCGAGCAACGACGGGCTGATGATGGTCTTTTCGGCCCACACCGGCCAGCCGCTGGCCCTGCTCCAGGACCAAGGCTGGCTCACGGCGATGCGCACAGCACTGGCGGGGCGGATCGCGGCACGGCTGCTCGCGCCGTCTCAGGTCAAGGCCATCGGCATACTGGGCACAGGCATGCAGGCCAGGATGCAATTGGCGCAGTTGCGCAGCGTCACCGACTGCCGCCAGGTGATCGTCTGGGGGCGTCACGCCGAGGCACTAGGTGCTTACATCGCGATGGCGCGAGGACTTGGCTTTACCGTGCGCAGTACACTGGATGCCGCAGAACTGGCCGGCCTTGCCAATCTCATCGTTTGCACCACCCCTTCGCGCCAGCCGCTGTTGCAGGCGCACTGGATACAACCAGGCACTCACATTACCGCTGTGGGTGCGGACGGGCCTGGCAAGCAAGAGCTGGACCCTGCGCTGGTCGCCAGGGCCGACCGCGTGGTCGTCGACTCCGTCACTCAGTGCACCCAGTACGGCGAAGTGTCCCATGCGATCGCAAAAGGCCTGATCACAGCTAGCCAACTGGTCGAACTTGGAACGCTGCTGGCAAGCCGAGACCATGGCCGGGAGTCTGATGACCAGATCACGTTGGCCGACCTGACCGGCGTCGCCATCCAGGATGCGCAGATCGCCGATTGTGTGCTGGCGGCCATCGGCGCCTGAAAGCGCCGGGTTCAAAATTCGCGCTGTACCTGCGCAGGCCGGCGCCGCATCAGTACCTTTCCATTGCGCACCGACACCAGCGCGTGGCCTTGGCTGCGCACCATCTCGTAGTCGTCCGGAGCCGAGAGCAGCAGCAGGTTCGCAGGGCGACCGGTCTCGATGCCATAGCCCTCACCCAGGTTCAAGGCGCGCGCACTGTTGTCGGTGATCAGGTCCAGGCAGCGCTGCAGGTCCTGATAGCCCAGCATGTGACAAATGTGCAGGCCCGCCTCCAGTACTCGCAGGATATTGCCGTTACCCAAGGGGTACCACGGATCGACGATCGAGTCCTGGCCGAAGCACACGTTCATGCCCGCGCGGTCGAGTTCGGCTACGCGGGTGACCCCGCGACGCTTCGGATAGGTGTCAAAGCGCCCCTGCAGATGAATACTCTCCGTGGGGCATGACACGAAGTTGATGCCTGACAGCTTCAGCAGCCGAAACAGCTTCGAGCAGTAGGCATTGTCGTACGAACCCATGGCCACGGTGTGGCTGGCAGTCACCCTTGCCCCCATCTGCCGGACCCGAGCATGTTCGGCCAGTACCTCCAGGAATCGCGACTGCGGGTCGTCGGTCTCGTCGCAGTGCACGTCCACCAGGCAGCCAGTGCGTTCTGCCAAATCCATCAGGAACTGGATCGACGACACACCCTGCTCACGGGTGTTCTCGAAATGGGGAATGCCGCCAACCACATCGGCGCCGATGGCCACCGCCTCGGTCATCAATGCGCGGCCATCAGGGTAGGATTCAATACCCTCCTGAGGAAAGGCAACGATCTGAAGGTCAACGTGATCACGCACTTCATCGCGGACCTCGACCATGGCCTTGAGTGCCACCAGGCCGGGCTCGGTAACGTCCACATGCGTGCGCACATGCTGGATCCCATGATCGACCAGCATGTCCAGGGTGGTCTTGGCCCGGGTCTTGATGTCTTCATGGGTGGTGCTCTGCTTGCGCTGGGCCCAGCGCTCGATCCCCTCGAACAACGTGCCACTCATGTTCCACTCAGGCTGCCCGGCCGTCAGGGTCGCGTCGAGGTGGATGTGGGGCTCGACGAAAGGTGGTACCACCAGGTTCTGGCCGGCATCCAGGTCAGCGCCGGCCACGGGCAGCACGCCCGCGTCCTGCGCGGTGATCGCGCCAATACGCTGGCCCGCCAGCTCGATGCGAAACAGGCCAGGCTTGCCACGCAGCCGTGCATTGATGATGTTCATGCTGTCCTTCCTCGTCCTGGATCGTATTCGAGCGCTGCGGGCCAGTCGCGGCGTTCATCCGCACCCAGCCCTTGTGCACCACAGCTTGCCAGCCAATGGCGCACGGAGCCAGTGGCGATCCAGGCATGGGGCTGCCCCGTCACGCCATGTCCAGACCCATCTGCCAGAAATCGGCCTCGAGCCGCGAAGCTTGGGCAAAGATCGCGGCCAGTTCGGCAAACCGCTGATCCGTCATGCTGCGGGCCGCCAATGAATCCAGATGGGTGCGTGCAGCTGCTGCGACGGCCTGGTAGCCGGCACCGGCGTATTCGCCGATCCACTCGCGATAGGGGTGCTCGGCCAGGTTGCCGATACGTGCGGCCAGGGACTGCCCGATCTCGGCGTAGCCGATTACACAGGGCGCCAGCGCCACGTGCAGCTCCAGCAAGTCGCCAGCAGCACCGCAGTCCAGTACATACCGCGTGTAGGCCACGGTGGCCGGATGCTCGGGGGCGGCCTCGATGTCAGCCTGGCTCAGGCCCCAGCGTGCGCACAAACGCACGTGCAGGTCGGTTTCGTCGAGAATCGCTGCGAGCCCCGCCTGAGCGGCACGGATATCGGCGGGCCGCCTGCTTTTGTAAGCCGCCAGCGCCCAGGCGCGGGCAAACTGAATGAGGAAGAGATAGTCCTGCACCAGATAGGCCCGAAATGCGGCTTCACTCAACGTACCATCGCCCATCTGCTGCACGAATGCATGGTCCACGTAACTGTGCCACTGCGGTGCAGCGGCCTGCTTGAGCCGATCGAAAATGTCCATGTTCATTGAGCCTCCGGGTAGATGGCGTCGAAGAAGGCCAGCTCCAACGCCACGGTGCGCTGGTGAAAGTCTTGCGCCACGGCGGCCTGCTGAGGGCCGACGCGATCCAGTTCGGCGTGCAGGAACGCCACGAAAGCCTGGAAATCCGCATTGTCGTGCAGGGTAATCCATTCGGCGTGGATGAAGCGCGGCGGCAGGGGCTTGGGCGCGCGCAGCGCCCAGTCCAGGTAAAGGCCTTCGGCGACGTTCAGCACTGCCAGCGCTGCGGCATACGAGCGGGTGGCGGCCGCTTCGCGCATGATGGCCTTGAAGGCCGCCGTGGGCACCGTGTCCATCGGCGCTTCACGCTGCGCCGGGCTGACACCCAGCGCCTGGAACGCCCGCAGAAAGTAGGTGTTCTCCTCGCTGCTGATCATGCCCGCGAATCGCCCCAAGCGCAGGCGCGCCTCGAAGGTGTCGGCACTGGCAATGGCGGCGCCCAGCAGCATCAGGAAGCTGTCCAGAAAGCGATGATCCTGGACCAGGTAGTCGATCATGATCGGGTCAGGCAGGCTGCCGTCACACAGTTGAGTCACGAAACGATGGCCCGTGGCGGCGGCCCATGTCGCCTCGCTCTGGCGGCGCAGGGTCTGGGTGAAACCTTCGGTCATGGCGCTGTCCTTGGTGGAGGTGGCAGCGAGACCTGGACAATCGTCATGAATGGGGTCTCGCCTTGAGACCGGCAGAAAGGCAGGTGGAATTGCACCCCATCCCTTCGCCGGCATTATCCGGATCAGGTTCGAAGGGTCACCGCGCTGCACCAGGCTCAGCGGTTTCTCAGCCCGTTATCGGGCTCCCCTTGGTAGCGGCAAGGTATACCCGACTTGACCCGCGGCTGTCATCTTTCGTGCAGGCATCGCTACAGGCTATTTGCCATTAGTCATGGCCCTGTCATGTTGCTGTCGTAGTGTCCGGGCCTCACCCAAGGCCGGGAAACACTGCAATTGACACGACGTTCACTCTCGTCGGCGAGCCTGCTCAGGCCTCTGATCCTGCTGCTGTGCGCTGCCTCGTTGGCCTTTCTGTGGGGGGTGCATGTTGCGCAGAAATCCACTGCTCGGCAGGACGCCCTGATCAACCGTGGCAGCGAACATCAGCGGCTGGCCAACCTGCTTGCCGAGAACGTCAGCCAATTGCTCGACCGTGCCCAAGCAGTTACCGACGGCGCAGCGTGTGCGACCGCCTCCCAGGTACTCAGGCCCTCGCCTGAGCAATCCAAAGCATGCACTACGTCGGTTGCAGTGCACCTCGCCGCCCAGCCCTTGGCGCAATTGCTGCAAGAAGTGGAGCTGGGCGACTCGACCCGCGTGAGTGTGTGGCAGGCCGACGGCACGGAAAGCCTTCGCTTTGGCGATCGCGGCTTGGTGCCGATCACTGCTGCCTTGCAGCCGCCACTGCCAACTGACGGCCCCCCTGCGGGCGTGCTGACCCAGTACCTGGAAGGTGACGCTTACCAGAGCGTATTCAAGCGCCGGCCCGAGCATGGCTTTACCCTCATCATTGGCCAGCGCGAGAACGAGATCACCGGGGCCGTCGACGCGGCCTATGCCCGGCAGTTCTGGCTGACCCTTGGCATGACGCTGATGATCCTGGCCAGCCTGGCTTGGACCCTGCGCCTGCTGCGCAAGCGTCAGGACGCCTTCACGGCGCTGGAGCAAGCCCAGCACATCAACCAGCAGCTGATCGGGCGCTTGGAGGATGCACACCGGCGCAGCAGTCATGCCGCCGCCACCGATCATCTCAGCGGCCTGCACAACCGTCGTCAATTCGTCGAAGTGGCAGGTGCTGCGCTGATCCATCAGCGTGGCAGGCGGCAACTGATGGCCATCCTTTTCATCGACATGGACCGCTTCAAGTCCATCAACGATTCGCTAGGCCACAAGGTCGGTGACCTGCTGTTGCAGGCCGTGGCCGGCCGCATCCAGCGCTTGCTCGAACCCGGCGATGAAGCCTCGCGCTTTGGTGGCGATGAGTTTGTCGTGCTGCTCGCAGGCGAGCGCAGCGAGGAGCAGATCGATGCCTGGGTACGCGAACTGGTGCGCAGGCTGTCGGCCACCTATGCCCTGGATGGCCAGGAGGTCAATACCAGTCCCAGTATCGGGGTCAGTATCTGCCCGCGCGATGGCCAGGACATCGACAGCCTGGTGCGCAGCGCTGACGCGGCCATGTATTCGGCCAAACAGGCAGGCCGCGCGCAGTACCGCTACTTCGACCCCTCCCTGAACGTGGCCGACATCCAGGCATTCACCCTGGAGCAAGCTTTTGGCACGGCACTGGCAGGCAGGCAATTCGTCCTGCATTACCAAGCGCAGATCGATCTCGATGACCACCAGGTCGCAGGCTATGAAGCGCTTGTGCGTTGGCAGCATCCGGAGTTCGGCCTGCTCTACCCCGACCGTTTCATCGCCCTGGCCGAACGCAGCGGCTTTATCGTCGAGCTGGGCTGGGAAGTGCTGCGCCTTGCCTGCGAGGCCTTGTCGGCCTGGCAGATGGAAGGCCGACTGGTCCGTCTGGCCGTCAACGTATCTGCCCTGCAGCTGCTTCAGCCTGACTTCGCCGCGCGTCTGCTCAGTCACCTGAGCGACCACGGCATTGCGCCCGAGCACCTGGAACTGGAGATCACCGAAACCACCATCCTCGACCCAGAGGGCCCGGCAATCGAGCATTTGCATCGCCTGCGCCAGGCAGGCATCGGGATCAGCCTGGACGACTTCGGCCGGGGCTATGCAGGCTTTGCCCATCTGCATGCACTGCCCCTGAGCAAGCTGAAGATTGATCGATCCCTGATCGCCTCGCTCTCCAACAGTCCGGACGACAGCCCCATCGTGGCCTCCACCATCATCCTGGCCAAGCGCCTGGGCCTGGTGGTGGTGGCCGAGGGCGTGGAGACCCGCGAGCAGGTCGTGTGCTTGCGCCTGGCGGGGTGCGATGTTGCCCAAGGCTATCATTTCAGTCGGCCCCTGTCCGCCGCGCAACTGCGTGACTACGCGCCCTTCAGGGGTGAGGCGCAGCCCCTCGCCGCGTTGCACTGAAGCCAGGCACTGAATGCAAGCCCCTGGCTAACCCTTGGTGCCAACACGCCTCAGGGGTTAAGGTGGTACCACTGCACCCACCCGCCGACGCCCGCACCATGACCGATATCGAGCGCTACCTGCGCGCCGCCACGCGTGACAACACCCGCCGCAGCTACCAGGCGGCAGTGGATCATTTCGAAACCCAATGGGGCGGTTTTCTACCGGCCACCGCCGAAAGCATCGCCCGATACCTGGCCGACCACGCCCAGCAGCATGCGGTCAGCACCCTGCGCCAGCGCCTGGCGGCCCTCAGCCAGTGGCACATCAGCCAAGGCTTCCCCGACCCCACCAAAGCGCCGGTGGTGCGCCAGGTACTGCGGGGCATCCGCACGCTTCATCCCACCCCGCCCAGGCAGGCAGCACCCTTGTTGCTGCAACATTTGCAAACGGCCGTGACCTGCTTCGAGCAAGAGGCCCGCCAAGCACAGGCAAGCCACGATGTGGCCGGGCTGCGCCGCGCCCGGCGCGACACGGCATTGCTGCTGATAGGGTTCTGGCGTGGCTTTCGCGGCGATGAACTGGCACGCTTGCGGGTCGAACACATCCAGGCCGAAGCGGGCGTGGGTATCACGCTGTTCGTGCCGCGCAGTAAAGGCGACCGCGAGGCACTGGGCGTACAGCATCGCACCCCTGCCCTCAAGGCACTGTGCCCGGTAACGGCCTACCTGCAATGGGTGCAGGTAGCCGGCATCGCCCACGGCCCCGTGTTCCGCAAGCTCGACCGCTGGGGCAACCTCGGTGACCAACCGCTCAACAGCAACAGCCTGGTGGGCCTGCTGCGGCGCATGTTGACCCGCGCCCAAGTGCCAGCAGCGCTGTATACCGGTCATTCACTGCGTCGCGGCTTTGCCACCTGGGCCAGCGCCAATGGCTGGGAGCTCAAGTCGCTCATGAGCTACGTGGGCTGGAAGGATGCCAAGTCCGCGCTGCGTTACATCGATTCGACGCAACGCTTCGGTGACCTGGCCCTGTTGCCCAGCGCACCCCTGCCGGTGCTGGCACCCTGAGCTGCGCCCTTTATTGGCTCAGACGCGCTTGACGCAGGCCCACAGCCGACCGATGTCGCATGCGCGGGCTTGAAGCAAGCGGGCGGTGTCGCGGCACGCCTGGTCCAAGGTCATGGGCCCATCCACTAGCGCAAAGGCGGCATCTACGCCATGAGCATACAGCTGCTGGTAGCCCTCGCCGAGCATGCCCGCCAGCACGATCACCGGCACGCCATGACGCTTGGCGACCCGGGCCACCCCCATCGGCGTCTTGCCGCGCAGGGTCTGGGCATCGAAGCGGCCTTCCCCGGTCACCACCAGGTCTGCGTCCCTGACATGAGCTTGCAGGCCCGCCAGTTCGGCCACCACTTCCACACCGGCTCGGAACTGGGCACCCATGAAGGCCCTGGCCGCAAAGCCCATGCCTCCGGCGGCGCCGCAACCTGGGTAATCGCGCACATCCTGGCCCAGCAAGCGGGCGCAGTGGTCGGCGAAGTGACCGAGCGCCTGGTCCAAGCCCTGAACCTGCTGCGCGCTGGCACCCTTCTGCGGCCCGAATATGGCCGATGCGCCTTGTGGGCCGCACAATGGGTTGTCGACATCGGCCGCCACTTCGAACTGCACGTGCGCCAGACGCGGGTCCAGCTGGCTGGCATCGAGCCGCGCCAGGTCACCCAGGGCCAGGCCACCCTCGGCCAATGGTTGATCGTCTGCATCCAGCAAACGCAGGCCCAAGGCGCGCAGCATGCCACTGCCAGCATCGTTGGTGGCACTGCCGCCGATCGCCAGCACCACGCGCTGCGCGCCAGCGTCGAGCGCCGCGGCAACCAGCTCGCCGGTGCCCCAGGTGCAACTGCGGCAAGCGTCGCGCTGCCCAGTGGGCACCTGTTGCAGGCCGCTGGCCTGGGCCATTTCGATGATTGCGGTGCGGCTCTGGGGCAGCCAGCCCCAGCCTGCCTCAACAGCCGTGC